>JBNKBO010000026.1:0-38961 GCA_050287265.1 Sideroxydans sp.
ACTAGGGCTTTCCTACGAAGGGCAGTCCAATGTGGCGCTCTTTGATGCATTTCAGCGTTTTTTGATTGAGCAATACGGGTTTGGCAAGAGCGTGTTGTTGATCATAGATGAGGCGCAGAATTTAAGTCATGACGCCTTGGAGTCTTTGCGCATGCTCTCAAATATCAATGCGGACAAGCACCAGTTGCTTCAGATTATGCTGGTCGGGCAACCGCAGTTGAAGGATATGCTGATGCGACCAGAGCTTTTACAGTTTGCGCAACGTGTAGAGGTTGATTTTCACATCAAGCCATTTGCTACAACTGATGTGCAGAGTTATATCGAGCACCGGCTGGCAATTGCGGGAAGAACCACCCCTCTTTTTACGTTTGAAGCTTGTGCGAAGATCGCGGAAGCAAGCCAGGGTGTTCCACGGCGCATCAACATTCTCTGCAACACGGCCCTGGTCTATGGATTTTCTTCTGGGGCCGATCTTATTGATTTAGGTCTGGTTGAAGAAGTGTTGAGTGATAAAGCTGAATTCGGGGCTTTGTCAAATCCAGATTGAGAATTGTGTTCAGCATGAAAATGCAAAATAGCCTGCTGAATAGTCTAATCGTGGCGATCTAAACCTGATTGCCTGGTGACATGTATTGTTAGTTCGCTCCCTGTACCAAAGTACAGGTATCAATAATTTTTTACCACTGCTATCCTTTATTTCCGAGATATCGGAATCATGCAAAATTCACTTTATCGTTCACTGGTTGATTGGAATTATGAATTAATTTTGTTGGGTGCCAGCGTGTCCTTCTCGGCGAATGCGGACTACACCTTCATCGATCTCGGCATGCTGAAGCGTTTTTACTGGCTTCTGGCTTTAATGGGGAAAGCTGTACATGGATATTAAGGAACAGGTTCGTGCTTTCGTAACGTCAAACTTCTACGTGGCGGAACCGGCAGAGCTTGAAGATGAAGCGTCTTTGCTTGATCGTGGCATCATTGACTCGACGGGTGTGCTCGAGGTTATTTTCTTTATTGAAGATACTTTCAACATCAAGGTTGAGGACAACGAAATGTTGCCCGACAACCTCGACTCCATCGACAGGATTGCGAATTTCATCGCCCGCAAGAAGGGCTGAGATATGTATTGGGCATATGTGGTTATCCAGACTTTAAAAGAGGAACCATGTTTGAAATTCATGATGTGATCATTGCTCTTTGGGCGGTTGTTGCCATCGGTGCTATAGATGCCGTCCACGCCGATGCTGACGTGGGCCTCCGCACAGATATGGAGCGCATCGCGCACCAGCGAATATTTTTTGGTCACCAATCGGTTGGCGTGAATCTGCTCGACGGAGTCCAGCAGCTTTCTGCAATGGCTGCCGTTCCTGTCCGCGTTTTTGAAACGCCAACGGCAAGCGGCGTAGAGACGAATGGGTTCGGACACACATTCGTCCCTAGAAATGGGGATCCGTTTCTGAAGCTCAAGAGTTTCGAACAAGCAATGGGACAGCAACCCACTGGGCTCGATATTGCATTAGTGAAATTTTGCTATGTTGACATTACCGCGGACACTGACGTAAAGGCACTTTTCGCCCGTTACCGAGCCACCATTGATGGTCTTAAGACTAAAAATCCAGGCACAACCTTCGTGCATATAACTGTACCTCTCACTATCATGCAGCGAGGCTTCAAAGCGGTGGTGAAAAAGCTGATTGGCCGATCTCCCTATGGAGCAATAGAGAATATACGCCGCGAGGAGTACAACGAGCTTATGCGCAAGGCTTACCAGGGGCGCGAGCCTCTCTTCGATCTGGCTCGCGTCGAATCCACCGCCCCGGATGGAACAGCGGTGACCGGTGAATGGGAAGGTAGTGTCGCGCCGGCGATGGATCCGGCGTATACCGACGACGGCGGACACTTGAACGCCACCGGGAGACTTCGCGCTGCACGTGAATTCGTCTCCATCCTCGCCTCGATCTCCGGCGGCACTGCAGTCGGCGGCCAGCATCGCTGAAATTACTGTACCTGTCTTTTTGAGAAGATTTCTTATGTTTGAAAATTTGCGGCGCGATCTTCCAAAGTACAAATTTTATGGCCGTTGGTATACAAATTCAGGATTCTGGATAGTGGCTATCTACCGGTTTGGAACGTGGGCGGATTCATTACCAAGCAAAGCACTGCAAATTCCCTTGGGCGTGTTGTATCGAATCCTCAACCTGTTGTTTCGCGGCAATCATGTTTTCCTCAAGGCTGGACGCGGAGGTGCGCGTATCGGCGCCGGCCTGAGACTTATCCATCCTACTAATGTTTTGATCGGCAGAGGTGTAGAAATCGGAGAGGATTGTTTGATTTTTAATGATGTCACGCTGGGTACGTCGGGACAACGTCCCGGGATGGCGAAGCTCGGTAATAATGTAACCATATATCCAGGTGCACGTATTCTTGGCGGAGTCGTGATCGGTGACAATGTGGTGATCGGCGCGAACGGTGTTGTCATTCGGGATGTGCCTCCGGATTCAGTCGTGCTCACCCCCCCAGGTCGGGTGATCCCGCGCGCACTTTCGCCTGTCGCCCGGGCGGCTGATCAGAGATCTACCCAAAAAGGGCAGATTCTAGGATGAAGTGCGATCTTGAGTAATGTAGATCATATGGGTACACCAGCCAAAGGAGCGGATTGCAGGGATGCCTGTTGTGATCAGTTATGGCCTTCATCTGAAACTGCTGGCCTATGAGTGCAATCATATTGCCGGCACACAATGAGTCGGGCGTGATCGCAGAGACGCTGGAGGCGTTGCTGCGGCAAGTTGATGAAGATGACGAAATTATTGTCATCTGCAATGGTTGTACAGATGAAACCGAGACCATTGCACGTAACTTCGAATCTCGCATAACAGTCGTCAATACACCAACACCCTCCAAGGTCAACGCCTTGAATTTGGGTGACCAGTGCGCGCGAACCTATCCCCGGATCTATATGGATTCAGATATCAGACTGGCGGAAGGCTCACTTAACATGATCAAAAAGGAACTTTCCGTCGGCAACTATTTGGCCTTGTCGCCTGATCCATTAATGGATTTTGGCGGAACCAGTTGGGCGGTGAGGGCCTACTATGATATCTGGCTGTCCTTGCCATTTTGTCAAAGCGGCATGATTGGTGCTGGTGTTTATGCGCTCTCTGAGGAAGGTCGAAAACGTTTCGATCATTTTCCTGATGTGATTGCAGACGATGGTTTTGTGCGTGCCCTGTTCAAGGAGCACGAGCGCGGCAAAGTGATAGGTGCGAAATCAATCGTGCGTGCACCGGCGACATTGTATTGGCTGATGAAAATTAAAGTGCGAAGTCGTATGGGGCAAATGCAGTTGGCGAATATGTACCCGGAACTGATTAAAAATGAACACAAGGATCCCCGGGTGGGGATATGGAATACCCTGATTAAACCCTTTAATTGGCCCGGAGTTATTATTTATTTATATGTTTCTGTCGTGTCGAGAATTCTGGCGCGCAGGCGATTGCAGAATATTGCGGCATATCAGTGGGACAAGGACATTTCTTCTCGACAATAGTGGCAATGTCAGTTCCCGGATGACTTGTTCCTGCTTTTTTGGGTTTCATTATCGGACTTATACGACGTGTAAATTATGAATAAATCCTTCGTTAATAGCAGGTTAGTGATAAAAAATGCTACGCATAACCTGTTTGGGCAAGGGTTACCGCTCGTGGTGGCGTTATATTGCATTCCCCTTCTAATCACGATATTGGGTGTGGAGCGTTTCGGATTTCTGACGCTGATTTGGGTTGTAGTTGGATACCTGAGTATTTTTGATTTGGGGCTGGGACAAGCTTTGACCAAATTGGTGGCGGAAAAGATCGGTCATGGCGAACATGACAAAATTCCCGAGCTATTCTGGACGGCGATGTGGCTGATGTGTGGTTTGGGCGTGGTGGGGCTTCTCATTGCTGAAATGCTCATACCCTATTTGATCAACTACATGTTCAATTTGCCGCCCGAGCTAAAGCAAGAGGCGCAGTCAGCCTTGTCTGTTGCTGCGCTATCAGTGCCTTTTGTGATTGTCTCGACAGGTTCGCGGGGAGTGCTGGAGGCTTACCAACGTTTTGATTTGGTTAACTGGCTCAGAATCCCATTGGGGATATTCAATTTCGTAGCGCCTTTACTGGTTGCCTCCTATCTATCTAACGACCTTTCTGAAATTACAGCAGTTTTGGTGTTTGCCAGATTGATTTTTTTGTGTGGCACGATGTGGTTTTGCTTCAAAATTAATCCGGCGCTGTGGCCACTACAAAAGATTCAAAGTGCGTTATTAAAGCCTTTGTTCAGTTTCGGCGGATGGATGACGCTGACTAATCTGATGGGCCCGTTGATGGTCTATCTGGACCGTTTTGTGATTGGGGCGCTGCTCTCCATGTCGGCAGTGGCCTATTACGTTACCCCATATGAGGCTATTACCAAGATGTGGATTATTCCAGGCGCATTAATCGGGGCGCTGTTTTCTGCGTTCTCGTCCAATCTGGCGCAACATGTCGAACGCACCGTCAAGCAGTTCCAGAAATCTATAGATGGTATTTTCTTATTGATGCTGCCTATCACCATGCTGGTGATGGCTTATGCTAATGAAGGGTTAACACTCTGGCTGGGAGATGATTTTGCAATGCATGCTGTCATTGTGTTTCAGATACTCGCAATTGGAGTGTTCATCAATAGCATTGGGCGCGTTCCATCCGTCTTTATCCTGGCAGCAGGCCGACCTGACATACCTGCATACCTATTCATGCTTGAACTGCCGATATACTTGTTCAGCATGTGGTACATGCTCGGCATTTGGGGTGTCGAGGGTGCAGCAATCGCATGGGTGGCGAGAATCGTGTTGGACAATCTGGCGATGTTCATCGGCTGCGCGTATGTCGTGCCAATGCTAAAGCCAGTCATGTGGCGCGGAATAGCAATGAGTGTATTTCCTTGTGTGATACTTGGTCCGGTAATTGTGATGACAGGACTGACGGCCAAGATCATATTCACTGCGTCAGCCTTGTTGATTTCCACATGGGGAGCATACTGGTTCGGGCAGCACTGGCGGGGAGGGGTTCTAGTGTCATCAGGAGTGAAAAGTGATTAGATCATTGCATAGAAGGCTGGAAATGACTAAGGCCTTGCTCAGAAGGCTTTGGTATTCGCGCGGCTCCTATTTTTTGCGAGATGACAGGCGATATCGACAGTATCTTATTGGCGACTACACATATGGGAGACCGGAAATTTCACAATGGCGTGAAGGCTCCTCGCTCACTATTGGACGTTTTTGTTCAATCGCAACGGGAGCCAGGATACTTCTGGACGGTAACCATCGTGTAGATTGGCTGACTACCTACCCTTTCCCTAATTTTTTTGTGCAACATGCTAATAACAGAGAGTATGTCTCAGGCAAGGGAAATGTGAATATTGGTAATGATGTCTGGATAGGGATGGAGGCAATGATTTTATCCGGAGTCACCATCGGAGATGGTGCAGTCATTGCGGCGAGGGCGGTGTGCGCTAAAGATGTGCCGCCCTATGCAATAGTTGCGGGGAACCCGGCGCGCGTAGTTCGCTACCGATTTGAAGAGGACGTCATTGCGGCGTTGTTGAAAATTCGTTGGTGGGATTGGCCAATACAGGATGTACAGAGGGCCATTCCACTGCTACTGCAAACAGATATTGGGAAATTTATTGAATGGTGTGAACAATATGGATACTACCGAAAATCTTAATCTGGCAAATACCTATTTTCGACATGCCCGGACTGATATTGCGGAACATGTTGTCTGTGGCAAGCATCGCGTGCTCGATGTGGGGTGTGCCGCAGGTATTTTGGGAGAATACCTGAAGCAGCAAGGTTGCGCATCAAAGGTGGTTGGCATTGAGATCAATGCGCATGTCGCAAAAGAAGCCGCAACCAAACTTGATCACGTACTCTGTGCTGATTTGAATCATGCAGCCGTTATTGACGTGCTGAATGATTTTGACAAGGCTTCATTTGATTACATTATATGTGCCGATGTGTTAGAGCACCTGGTTGATCCATGGGAAACGCTTGCTGATCTGGCTGTGTTCTTAAAGCCGGGAGGGCGATTGGTGCTGTCTTTGCCTAATGTTCAGCACTGGAGCGTCTGGGTGCCATTGATATTGATGGGACGCTGGAAATATCGTGAAGCAGGTATTCTGGATCGGACGCATTTGCGCTTTTTTACCCGTGCGACCAGCCGGGAATTGGTCGTTCGTGCGAATCTACAGGTGATCGAGTGCCGGCCAAGCATGTGGCGCAGATCAGAAAGGATGTTGAACAGGATTACGTTTGGCTTGCTCGAAGGATGGCTGACGAGTCAGTGGATTCTGGTGGGAAAGTCGGGTAGTGGGTATTCTAGTGGAGAAAAATAACGGCCATATTTCTCGCTGGATCACGCTTCTTGTTTTTTCGTTTTTGATCCCAAGCGATTTTTCAATTGAGATAATGGGATTGCGTTTATCTATTTACAGAATAGTCCTTCTGCTTTGCATATTCCCGGTAGCAATAATATTTTTCTCTCGTATTAAGAGATTGCCTGTCGACTATTTTGTGTTTGTTACAGCGGGATTAATGTTTGTTTCCATGTTGGTCAACCACGGGTTAGATGGCCTGGCTTACGGCGGGTCCCTCGTATTAGAGACCGTCGCCCCTTATTTACTGGGCCGGGTGTACATTCAAAACAGGGAAGACTTATCCGCTTTTGCCGATATTCATTTTAAAGTGATGTTGCTTCTTCTTATTCCGGTCATATATGAATTATTCACTGGATACAATTTATTTATCCATACCTTTGGTGGGGAGTTAGCAAGAAACGATCAAAGCATTCGGTTTGGAATGTACAGGGCTCAAGGCTCATTGGACCACCCCATACTATTTGGTGTTTTTGCTGCAACAGGTCTAGCACTTACGTCAATTTCCAAAAAAAACGGGATTGCCAAATATCTGGTGGTGTTGGTTGTATCTATCACATCGATTTCTTCGGCTGTGTTCCTCATGCTGGCTATTCAAATTGCCATGCTGAAAGTAAAAATGCTGGCGCTTGCAAGGTTGTCAAGATATGCATTCGTGCTGATTGGAGCATATGTCTTTATTAATATATTTTCCAATAGAACACCTATGGAAGTGCTGGCTTCATATGTCGCGATGGATCCTGCAACGGCATACTACAGAATATTGATCAATAGTTTTGCTATGGATTCTGTGATACAGAATCCATTCTTTGGCATTGGCCTGCATGATTGGCCCCGCCCGGATTGGATGCCTTCCCCCAGTATTGACGATTTTTGGTTAGTGATAGCGGTTACTCATGGCATGCTCGCCTTGGTATGTCTGTTTATTGTTATGTATTTCTCTTTGAAGAGTACTTATGTGAACTATTCTTCCAGCGAAAGCGTAGGAATGCGAGTATTGCTGATTTCCATTATCGTCGCAGCTACTACGGTCCATATGTGGAATTCGCTGTACGTATTTTTCTGGCTGCTCATAGGGATATCAAATAATCTGGGGCAATTCAAACTCTCAAAGCCAGTTGCCTCCGAGGCGCTCTAGCGATGGCTCGGCCAGGTTCCGAAAATATGTTGGCCTGTGCGATGAATGTCCTGGCGTTATACTTGATACCCTTGTATTTCGCGATGCTGTGTTTGATCCAGTTACAGCATGCATAACTTCTTCAAGACATTATTTTTCGACTGTTTGATTCTTCGAGGCAATAATTGATGAAAAAAGTCGCGGGGATGCTGGTACTGTTCATCGCTGGAGTGGTCCCGCTGGTGGCCAGCGCGGGCACAAAGGTCAATCCGGTCAATCCGTCTTCGCTGTGCCCGTATGGCGCGGCGCTCCCGGATGGTTGCCCAGGTGCGCCTGCGGGCACACCTCAATTTCCTCACCTTCTCGATGTGCAGCAAGTTACTTCGCTCAGTATCATTGGTGGCTCGGGCTATAAGAACGGAATCTATACTTGGACCGCTTCAGGCGGTGGCGGGTCTGGCGCAACAGGAACTGTCACAGTAGCTGGCGGCGCATTGGGTGGCCCTTATGGTTTGCAGTTCACAATAGCAAACCAGGGAACAAACTATACCGGTAGACCAAAGATTTCTGTCCCTGCGGGTGCGGGTTCTGGTAAGGGTGGTTCGATCACGCCAATCGTGTATCAGGCAACCCCGCACAATGCCTCAACACCCTGGAACATGCCTGGAGTTGATTACCACGTAGGTATTCCTTCTGGAACAGTGCTGAAAGACCCAACCAATAGCGCCAACCTTCCCGCTGGCGCGATCTTCTCCGGACACACTGTCACGATCACAGGCTGCAACGTAACTCTGGACAGCTTCGACTTTACGCTGCACGACACTGTGATCGAGGTCAACGTCACCGGTTCGAATTGTACGACGACCGTGCAAAACAGCAAGCAGCATGCGGTGTCAAATACCATAACTTATTTTCCGATTGCCAGACTCTACAGCCTCGGTTCCGGGGGGGTATTTGTTTATCAAAAGAATGAGTATGACGGACGTGCTCCATACGGGCGATTAGGTGGTAGTGGCTTCAATGTAAACGCACCCATTTGCTGTCATGGCAACGTTACGCTCATGTACAACTATTTTCACCATTTCGATGCGAAAATAATTCAGATGTCGGGCACCACACCTTCGTCATCCCTGGTGGAACGATACAACCTTTTTGCTGACTTTGGCTCATGTAAAACGTGTGCGCATGGCGAGGCCGAGTACACTTATTCCTCCGGCGATGGTGGTACGGTGTCTTTTACGGGGCAGTTCAACACGTATATCCTGCATTTCTACAATAGTGGGACTACGAACCTGACCGCGCCTCATGCAGTTGAAGCAAACAGTCTGATTATTGATGGTACGTCTGATGACCACAACGTCGTGTTGGCACAGGGGCCGCAGAAGACCTGCGGCAGGAATCGGATACCATATGTTGCAGCAGCAGCCGTTTTTGATGGTTCTCAAAGTACATCTGGGTTTGGCAGTTTGCGGAATATGGCATTTCACCATAACTACATCGACGCTTCAGGGACATACTTCCCCTGGTATCACCACACAAGCGGCGGGTCGACAATGGAAAAAGTGACGTGGACTAACAATGTGGATGCTGGCACAGGCAACGCCTGTAACTGATCGACGAGGATAATGTCTTCAAAATATACTGTTGAAAGAAGACTCATTTATTGCGGGTTGCCAAAATAAGCATGCGATAGAGAGATTCCATGTTTTGCAGAATCGCCCTGCGCAGCAGGGTGCCCGACTCGTAGGGGCCTGGCGCGCAGACATCAACGCCGCCGATACGTGCTTTGAATCGATAGACGTCCGGGTTGCCTTCCGGATCGATTCCCCCCAGGTCGTACCAGTTACAGCCACGTTCTTTCGCGTACTCGATCACGCGCCATTGCAGCAGATAAGAGGCGTTGCTCTTGAGCCCGGCTTCATTTGCTGCACCCAGCAAATAGACAGCGGTATCGCCATGATAGGCTCCGATATGTCCGGCAACCACATCGCCGGCCTGCATGGCTAAATGGACGACGAATCGATCAGGTGCCGCTAAGCTATTCTGTAGAGCAACAAAAAATTCAGGATCGAGATCGACTTTTAGTTTCTTTCGGGCAACCAGCCCACTAAATAGTTCGCCAAATTTTACGAACAGCGCCGGATCCGTGCCACGAACAATCTCCAGACCTTGCCGTTCGGCCTTGTTGAGGATATTGCGCCACTTCTGATCGAGTCCGCGCCGAATGTCCGGTAGTTCGCGCTTCACATTTACAAGAATAGTCCTGTAACGCCCTTTGGCTAAAGTGGCAACAAAACCAGCATCCAGAAATACTCTGGGCGTCACATCAGGTGAAAGATCCGTACGCGCTACTCCTATCACGCGCAGGACATGACCTCGCGCATCTACGAACTCTTTTCGCAGGGCATTCAGGCAGTGTGACAGTGCAGTCGCACAATCAATAGATTCAGTTGACTTCATGACCAGCGGCGCACCATTCACATACGCAATCCCGAAAGACAACAATGGAAGCTTGCGGATACGAACGTTGCAAATACCCAGCAGGTCGCCATCCTTGCGGATGGCTACGTTTTCCGATAGTGCATTGACACGAGCCGCTGCAGCTTTGGAATAGGCCGCAAGTTGGCGATAGTTAGCGTCATCAAATTGTTTCAGTAAAATATCCCAAACGTCATCCGACACCGATTCTACAATCAGGCCGCTTTCATCTGGCATGTCGAAGCCCCGCAAAAGACAGCCGCAGTCGCCGAATCCAGCTTCGCCAGGTGTAGAGCCAGGCATAGGCACCATGGACGGTCAGGACGAATTCAATCATCCACATATCGGGCGACACTGAAAATCGACCAACTGTACCGATAGGCCAACGAGATGGCAGGGCGATCTCGTCAAGCGTCAGGACTGTGCGGTAATCATGCCGAATGGCAAGATCGATTACATCAGGTCGGTAGGATCCATGCGGAAGTGCGAGATATTGGCATTGAATACCAAGTACATTCTCCAATGAAGCTTTTGACATTGCCAGTTCGAAATCTACCTCAACAGTCGGTAAATCACCCAGTCGTCGATGACTCGCAGAATGAGAGCCGATGATGCATCCAGGCTCTTCAGCAAGCTTCCGCAACTGTTCTGCCGACATGGTCGGCAAGTTTGTATCGGGATGCTCTGAACCAGACAGCCAGGTTGGAGTTTTGCCCAGACTGTCTGATACGGCAAAGATTGCGATCGGCACTTGAAGATCACGTACAACAGGTACAACATTATCCAGAAGACATTCAAATGCATCGTCAAAGGTAACGACAACCAGCGCATCGCTATCCGAGGCGACCTTGATGTGATCGAGGGAAACTGCACGTCCTTTTATGTACTGCATCTGCCGCTTGAAGGCCTGACGTTGTCTATCCGTTACCGAGTGGAAACAAAGAACAACCACACCGGTCGCGCGACCAAATGCCTGGCGCAGAACTAAACTGAGCAGTGCAATAAACAGATATATCAAGCGGACGATAGGGCCCTTCTTGGCATAGGAAAACGTTTGGTAACTCATCGGTTATCAATCGAAATTAAAGAATGGAAAATTCAACCGCAATGATCGCAGTATCTATGACCGCCGCAGTACGGTCAATGCCAATTTGATTTTCAGGGGTGTGACGCACTCCCTAGTACCAAAGTACAGGTATCTACACAGATAGAGCGCTGTTATTCTACGCCTTCGACGTTTCAGCCGAACTGTTCGAGATATCGGATTACTGTAATAGTTCCGCCTGAATGATTCCCGGTTTTCGGACAGTGGTTTCGATGATGGCCTGCCAAAAAATGGAGCAGGTGATGAGTGAAACGAAGCGAATGAATTTCACGGGTGAGCTTAAGCCAGGGTAGTACTTGAAGTGATCCGCGGCATGAGGTTGGTTAACGAAATGATCGGATTCCTGGAGTACATTCGACACAAGCAAGCCATCGCCATTAGGTGATGGGTGGTTAGCTGGAGAAAATCACGCCGTTAACTTTGAAAAGTGTTAGTGCAGTCAAATGAGTTTTATAAGTCAGGTTTCGAGTGCGGTGCCGGCAACTGCGGATTCACTTAACGCAGAGCTCTTTACATCATTTGAAAATATTTCCATCACCCATTCTGAATGGGATGAATTTATTGAGTCAATAGGTGGTGAAATCTTTCTCACGTATGACTGGTGTAGAACATGGTGGAAATATTATGGGAGTGGACGGCAGCTAATGATTTATATATTCCGTGATTCGCAGAATTCATTATGTGGCGTCATGCCGGTATTTTCTGAGACTTTCGGTTTTGGCCCTGCATCAGTAAGGGTTGTCAAAATGGTAGGTTCGGATTTCATGCCAATTACCTTTGCTATTCCTGTCAGGGAAGAGAGGTTGGAAATAGTGATCCATGCATTTTTGGATTTGCTCAACGAAAAGTGTCATTGGGATTTGCTTTATCTCGGGGCAATTTGTGGCAGATACCCGGCTGTTGAAAGTCTGGTGAACGCATATAGGACATATCCAAAAAATGCCTATGATGTCGATGTAACTTCGAATCAGGTAGAGATATATTTTGATGTTGCGAATAGCTTGGATGAGCAGATTGCGGGGCTAAGCAAGAACCAAAGACGAAATATAAGACGAGTGCATGAAGACCTTCACAAAGAGGGTTTTACTCCAAATTATATTTCCGCCTCAAAATCCGATTTTTCTGAAGTTTTCTCAACTTTTGTTCAAGTGCATCAGCAGCAATGGAATGAACTTGGGATGCCAGGACATTTTATTGATTGGCCTTGCTCCATTGAATTCCACCGTGAATTTGGCAGTATTGTTTTTGACAAAGGTCGAACAAAGCTTCTCACAATAAAGCTCAATGACCAGGTCATAGGCTATAACTATCTATATAAATTCGGGAGTAGTTATCAATCGTATTTGACGGGTCGTTCTCATTGTGAGGGTGATTCTAAAATTGATTTTCACAAAATATCATTTGTTCTGGTAATACAAAACGCTTTGTTTGAACAAGTGAAGACGATAAGTGCAGGTAGAGGACGCTATGAGCATAAATTGGCCATGGGGGGCAAGTTAACTGGCGTTAATAACGTATACGTTGAATCAAAAGAATTATTCAGCAGAATGAAACTGAGTATTTTTTATTTTTTGATTCTGACATGCAATATTCTCTACGCCAAGGTTTGGCGTAGACGCATAGCTCCTAAAATGGGATTCAGGCCGAGGCCATTCTTAAGTTGGTGGATAAAGACGCATATGCTCTCTGATCGTTACCTTTAATAATTGTTGGTGCCGTCTATGAACTTTATAAGTCAGGTTTCGAGTGCGGTGCCGGCAACTGCGGATTCACTTAACGCAGAGCTCTTCACATCATTTGAAAATATTTCCATCACCCATTCCGAATGGGATGAATTTATTGAGTCAATAGGTGGTGAAATCTTTCTCACGTATGACTGGTGTAGAACATGGTGGAAATATTATGGGGATGGCCGGCAGCTAATGATTTATATATTCCGGGATTCGCAGAATTCATTATGTGGCGTCATGCCGGTATTTTCTGAGACTTTCGGTTTGGGTCCTGCATCAGTAAGGGTTGTCAAAATGGTAGGTTCGGATTTTATGCCTATTACCTTTGCTATTCCTGTCAGGGATGAGAGGTTGGAAATGGTGACCCATGCTTTTTTGGATTTGCTCAACGAAAAGTGTCATTGGGATTTGCTTTACCTTGGGACAGTTTGTGGCAGATACCTGGCTGTTGAAAGTCTGGTGAACGCATATAAAACATATTCAAAAAATGCCTATGATGTCGATGTGACTTCGAATCAAGTGCAGATCTATTATGATGTTGCGAATAGCTGGGATGAACAGGTTGCCGGGTTAAGCCGGAGACAAAGGCAAAATTTGAGGCGAGTGCAGAATGGGCTTCTGAAAGAAAACTTGACTCCGAATTATATCCCTGCCACAAAATCCGATTTTGCAGAAATTTTCTCAACTTTTGTTCAAGTGCATCAGCAGCAATGGAACGAGCTTGGGATGCCTGGACATTTTATTGATTGGCCTTGCTCCGTGGAGTTCCATAGTGAAATTGGTAGTCTCGGTGTTGAAAAGGGCAGAACAAGGCTTTTCACAGTTACGCTCAACGACCAGGTCATAGGCTATAACTATCTATATAAATTCGGGTGCAGCTATCAATGGTATTTGTCGGGTCGTTCGCATTATGAGAACGATTCTAAAATGGATTTTCAGAGAATTTCATTTAGATTGGCAATGCAAAGCGCTTTGAGTGAACGGGTGACGTGGATAGATGATGGTAGAGGACGGTATGATTATAAATTGGCCATGGGGGGCAAGTTAACTGACGTTAGTAATGTATACGTTGAATCACGAAAAATGCTCAGCAGAATGAAACTGAGTATTTTTTATTTTCTGATTCTGACATGCAATGTTCTCTATTCCAAGGTTTGGCGCAGACGTATAGCGCCTAGAATGGGGTTTAGGTCGAGACCACTATTCAGTTGGTGGATCAAGACGCATATGCTCTCTCGAATCGAACCAACTCGCTATTATTGGAAACTCAGGACCAAACTTGGGTTTCTCAATTGACTTTTGGCATTTGATGAGAACATGATCAACCGCTCGTTCTTTTGTGGGCCATTTGGGATAACCGCTTGGTCATTATCGCAACTCAAAGGAGTTGGTATTCCTGCCAGTTCGTGGTTTTCTGAGAAAAATGTTTTTTATGTCTATCGTGCCAGAACTGCGATCTCTTATTTGCCAGAACTGCTTGAGATTAGAGTCGGTGACGAAGTGTTGATGCCTGCATACAATTGTGGAAGCGAAATTGATTCTTTTCTGAAGCTTGGGATTTCAGTTGTTTTTTTTCGTATCGATGCTTCAGGCAAGATTGATGTTGAAGATATCAAGCATAAGGTATCAGGCAAGTCCAAAGCCGTATATGTGACCCATTATTTCGGGTTTCCTCAAGACTTGGCCGACCTCCAGGCAGTTTGCAAGCAGCATGGGCTGTTCCTGATCGAGGACTGTGCGCTATCGCTGTTTAGTTCTGACAATAATAGAAAACTTGGCAGTTCAGGTGATGTTGCAGTGATGAGTTTCCCTAAAACTTTGCCTCTCCTTGATGGGGGTGCTTTGATTATCAATAATCAGACACTACGGTCGAAAACATGGGCGTTAATAAAACCGCCAGTATTCTCGGATTACCGACGGCTGCTCCCTCTAATCAAAGCATCTGTGCTGCGATATTTGTCGCGGAAGCCATTTTTCCATCCAGTTTTTCGTTGGATATCAGGTTTGTTGGAAGCAAAAAAATCAGTAGATCAATCTAATCTTGCCGAAAAATGGAAAGTAATGCCCGAGAGTTATTATTACAAATCCGAACTGGACAACCGGAGAATGTCTTTGCTGAGCAAGCGGATGCTGGGCCGGATTGACTATGCTCAGGTTGTTGAAACGCGGCGCAAAAACTATCAGCGATTACTTTCAATGTTTTCTGAAAATCCAAATGTAATGCCAATGTTCAGGATGTTGCCGCCAGGTGTGTGCCCTCTTGTTTTTCCGGTAATCGTCGAGGATCGAGAAAAAGTCTGTATCGCGCTTAATAAGCAGCATATTCATGCTATGCCATGGTGGGCAGGATATCACCGCGATTTGTCATGGAATGGGTTTGAAGAAGCACGGTTTCTCAAGGACCATGTTGTAGCATTACCTATCCATCAGGATTTGACTGAAGATGAGATTCACTTTATTGGCAATCGTTTTTTAGCGGCTATATAGCTTTCGCATATTTACGATATCTTGGATACAGGCTCTTTATGGATATATCAATCATCATTGTTAATTGGAATACCAAAGACTTATTGGCCGCGTGTTTACGTTCGATACAAAACCAGAGTCTGGACTATACCTATGAAATTATCGTAGTCGACAATGGTTCAGAGGATGGTTCCCAGCATATTGTCAGACAGGAGTTTCCAACGGTGACGTTGGTAGAAAACAAGCTCAACTTGGGATTTGGGAAAGCCAACAATATTGGCTTGCAGTCTGCAAAAGGTCGCTATATTTGCTTTGTTAATTCTGACATCGAAATGATCGATGGTTGCCTGCAATTATTAACGCAATATATGGACGACAACCGTTTGGTTGGAATGGCTGGCCCACAGATTCTCTATCCCGACTTGAGGATTCAGGATTCGTGCAGGAAATTCCCTTCCTTATGGAGAAGCTTTTGTACTGCATTCAAGTTGGACAGGATATTTCCAGCATGCGCGCTTTTGTCAGGCGAACATATGTTTTATTTTCCACACACAGAAGAAATAAAACCGGACTTTCTTGCGGGATGTCTGCTCATGGTGCGCAAAACAGCACTTGATGAAGTTGGTGCGTTTGATGAGCGATTTTTTATTTACGCCGAAGAGATTGATCTTGCTAAACGGCTTTGGGACAGTCGTTGGGAGGTTGCATTTATACCACAGGCAAAAGCCGTTCATCATCACGCCGGAAGTTCGTCAAGAGACCCCTTAAGATTCAAACTGGCTCAGCAGAAATCCATTTTTCAGTACTGGCTTAAACACCATAACTTGGTCACGGTTGTGGCACATGTTGCGATACTTTTTGCAAAATATTCCTTGCAGATCATGGTTGCTTCATTGCTTTATTTATTTAGCTCCCGGCAAAGAGTACTGCTTGAAGGAAAAATTCGTAGCACCGCAGTCCTGATTCAAGGGCTTTGGATGCTTCTGCTAGAAAAACTATCGTGGCGCAAGCTTCGTAGTCGCACCAAGCGACCCACCGCGCCACCAATTTAAGTCAGCAAATTTGTGCTGTTGATTGACTGGCAGGCATTCTTACAAAATCTGTACTAAGGTACAGTAGTTCTCTCTTCTGAATTGAATACAATCGACAAGTATGGATAGTAATGTACGCCCCGATGTCTCGATTATTGTTGTTAGTTACAACATGCGAAACATGACATTGCCGGTCGGCGCATTAACGACAGTATGGGCAAGTTCATTGCTGAGCAGGCCGTTCAGCACATCATTAAGGGCGGCAGATTTATAGATGTAAAGGCGCAGTTCGACCGGTTAACAGGTTCAGCGTCTGGCGGCTACAGAAAGGGCCATCCACCATGTCGAGTCAGCATCAGAAGAAGATATTGGCCATCTCCTCGGGCGGCGGGCATTGGATCCAGTTGCTTCGCCTCAGACCTGCATTTGAGGGTGGCGACATCACTTACGCCTGTGTGCGCAAATCCTATTCCGAGGATGTGCCGGGAGAACGCTTCGTGGCAATCACGGATGCAACGCGCTGGGATAGATGGCGGCTGCTGAAGATGCTGTTTCAGGTTGCCTGGTTGGTTTTCTTTTTGCGACCCGATGTGGTCATCACCACTGGAGCAGCCCCGGGCTATGCCGCTATCCGCTTCGGTAAATGGATGCGGGCGCGGACTATTTGGATTGATAGCATCGCTAATGCTGAAACGATGTCCTTGTCAGGTGCGATGCTCGCCAGGCATGCGGATCTTTGGTTAACCCAGTGGCCTCATCTCGCCAAGCCGGAGGGACCTCGCTACATGGGGGCGGTGATATGAATGGTACGGGAAGGCTGAGATGAACGTCTTTGTTACGGTGGGAACGCAGGTACCATTTGACCGGTTGATCAAGGCAGTTAATGGATGGGCGGCGAGCCATACTGGAATGCATATTTTTGCCCAGATCGGCGATACATCTTATCGTCCGGAGCATATCGAGTACGTAACTATGCTGGAGCCACCTGAGTTTCGGCGGCGTGTGCTTTGGTCGGACGTGCTGGTGGCTCATGCGGGTATGGGGTCGATACTGACTGCGCTTCAATATGGCAAACCGATACTCGTCATGCCTCGACAGGGCAGACTGAAGGAACATCGTAATGACCATCAGTTGGCCACGGCACTTCACATCAAGGAGGTGTCGAAGGTGGCGGTTGCAATGGATGCGGATGAAATACCTGCACTACTTGACGGTATCACCAGGCTGGGTGCCAGCGAACTTATCTCTGACAGGGCTTCGGATCAGTTGCTTTCAGCTATCCGTGGATTTATCCAGTTGGACTAAACCGCTATCCCGGTGGAGCTCCCTCCCCACCTTCTCTGCTCAGTATCCAACTTCACCTTGCTGCACATGACGCAGAAAACGCCGATCCTTGATCACGGGGGATGGCGCCACTCGCAATATCGTCATCGATTAGTTGCAACTGTTGCCGGTGCCGGTATCCACGTTATTAGTCCATGTTACATTTTCCATTGTCGACCCGCCGCTTGTGTGGTGATACCAGGGGAAGTATGTCCCTGAAGCGTCGATGTAGTTATGGTCAAATGTCATATTCCGCAAACTGCCAAACCCTGATGTGCTTTGAGAACCATCAAAAACGGCTGCAGCTGCAACGTAGTAGTTCGGATTGCCTCCGCATGTATTTTGCGGTCCTTGTGCCAATACAACATTATGGTCATCAGACGTACCATCAATAATCATACTGTTTGCTTCAACTGCATGGGGTGCCGTTAGATTCATCGTCCCGGTGTGCATGTGCAGGATGTACGTATTGAACTGCCCGGTAAAGGACACCATGCCAGGCGAGCCAGCATAAGTGTACTCGGCCTCGCCGTGGGCGCATGTGCCCCCGCAAGAGCCGAAGTCCGAAAACAGGTTGTACCGTTCCACCAGCGGTGACGAAGGTGTGGTGCCGGACATCTGAATGATTTTCGCATCGAAATGGTGGAAATAGTTGTACATGAGCGTAACGTTGCCTTGGCAGCAGATGGGTGCGTTGACGGCAAAGCCGCTGCCGCCGGTTACGCCGTAGGGCGCCAGACCATCGTATTCGTTGCTCTGATAAACGAATGCCCCCCTGGTGCCTAGGCTGGTAAGTTGAGCAATCGGAAAGAGAGTGGTGCTCGACGCCATCGCCTGTTGTTTACTGTTTTGCACGATCGTCGTGCAATCAGAGGCCGTGACATTGATGTCGAGCGCAGTGCCGCCGTGCAGCGTAAAATCGAAGCCGTCCAGCGTGACGTTACAGCCTGAGACCGTGACAGTGTGTCCGCTGAAGGTTGCGCCAGCAGGGAGATTGGCGGATATGGTGGGATCCTTTAAGACTGTACCGGGCGGCACGCCGACGTAATAATCCACCCCCGGCATGTTCCAAGGCGTAGCGGCGTTGTGCGGTGTGGCTTGGTATACGGTTGGGACGATTGAGCCGCCTGAACCGGAACCGGCTCCGGCCGGAACGGCAATCGTCGGTCTACTGGTGTAGAGCGTGCCCTGATTTGTGATCGTGTATTCCAATCCGGCTGGACCGCCCAGTGCGCCGTTGATGACGGTGATGGTCCCGGTGGCACCAGAGCCACCTCCGCCCGAGGCGGTCCAGGTATAGGTGCCATTTGTGTAACCCGAGCCCGGCAGGATGTTAAGCGCGGTGACCTGCTGTACATCAAGAAGGTGCGGAAATTGAGGTGTACCCGCAGGTACTCCGAGGCATCCGTCTGGGAGGGCCGAACCATATGGGCACAATGCAGACGCATTGGCTTTTGTGGCCGAGCAGGCGGCCGGTGAGCCACCGTCCGCGCTGATACAACTCCAGGTCCAGGGTCCGGTGCCTGAGACAGAAGTTGCCGTGCCTGAACTACATAGACCGACGGTAGGGGCGATCGAGACTACCGCACCGTCAGAAGATCCGCATGCAGCGCTGGTGCCGACAACAACTGGATTCGAGTAAGAAGATCCACCCGAGCAGGACGCCAATGCGACCGCACCAGCAACAATGAACAGAATCAGTAAACCCGAAACAATTCGCATCGTGTTTGGCCTCTTATAAAGAATCAATCAGTTCGAAAAAATGTCTTGAATGAAGGCCTTGAACAAAGGCCTTGAACGAAGTTGCAAATACTGCAATTTATAATCGAATTACCGTATCCAGATACTCAAGAATAGGAAATTCGAGTGCATAAGTCAATGTATTTTATGAGTATATGCTGAACATAACAATTGAAGGACACCTGCCCATCAATTTTTTGGTACCGATTGCGGCAATTGACTCTCTGGAAGTTTGGAAGTTCCCACCGTCAGCGATTTCATCTGCGAAATGAATTTCAAGAATGCGCGATTTTTTGGCAACGGCTATCTGAGGAGCATTAAATACGAGGAGTTCTATCTGGACGCTTTCGACTGCCTGAACGAAGCTGGGTCAGGTGAAATATACTTTCGGTTCTAAACCGGAACAGACCTTACTTGGCGCTTGACGAAAATACGCCTGATGAGTTCTACTTTGACAACCTTCAAGGCAAAAAAGCTGCATAGGTATTAACTCACAAGGTTTCCACTTAAGAAATGGAAAATACTGTGCAACTGAGCGGAGCCACTGCTTTACAGTGTTGCTGTTGCCTGATAGAAGGCAGGCAAGTAGTGAGGCTTCCGTGAATTGGACAATCTCTCGGATTTCTGATTATGGTGCATGCCGAGCCAAGCCTTCTTCAAAACCAGAGAATGTCGGAAATCGCGAAGCAGGTTGGGTACGCAACGCTTTGCCCAACACTGCGTGGTGTGGGCAACTGGTGCGAATAGACGATCCATGGATTTCAAAGTAATCAATTTCAGGTGAAGTAATCATGATTCTAGTTACCGGCGGCACCGGCTATATTGGCTCGCATACAGTTGTGGAGTTGATGCAGGCTGGGTTCGAAGTTCTGGTTGTCGATAACTTCTGCAACAGCAAGGCATCGGTGCTGGAACGCATTAAACGTATTGTTGGTCGGCGTCCAGGTTTTGTTGAGGCGGATGTTCGTGATCGCGATGCGATGCGGGAATTGTTTGCAGAATATCATCTGGATGCGGTAATCCATTTTGCGGGCCTGAAAGCGGTGGGAGAGTCTGTTGCTCAACCGATACGTTATTACGACAACAACATCAACGGCAGCCTGGTGCTGTTTGAGACGATGGCTGAAGCTGGCGTAAAGACGCTCGTGTTTTCATCTTCCGCCACTGTTTATGGCGATCCGCATACCGTGCCGATACGTGAAGAATTTCCGCTTTCTGTAACAAATCCGTATGGACGCTCCAAGTTGATTGTCGAAGAAATTCTCAGTGATATTTTTCGCGCTGATGCTTCTTGGCACATTGCGCTGTTGCGCTACTTCAATCCTGTGGGCGCTCATGAGTCCGGTTTGATCGGTGAAGACCCTCAAGGGGTTCCAAATAATCTGATGCCGTATATTTCCAGGGTGGCAGTTGGGTCGTTGGCGGAACTCTCGGTGTATGGAGGCGATTATCCGACTCACGATGGAACGGGGGTGCGCGATTACATCCATATAGTGGACTTGGCGCGAGGGCATCTCGCCGCACTGAAGGCATTGACTGTTTCGGCCGGGGTGCTTACGGTCAATTTGGGAACCGGGCAGGGTTACAGTGTATTGGATGTAGTGCATGCATTTGAAGCGGCGAGTGGACGGAAGGTACCCTACCGGATTGTTGGGCGCCGCCCCGGCGACATTGCCGCATGCTATGCCGATCCTTCACTGGCAAAGATTCTGCTGGGATGGCAGGCGCAGTATGGTATTGATGATATGTGCCGTGATGCATGGCGATGGCAGTCGATGTCTGCTACTGTCCCGTGAATCTAGAGAAACTCACATTCAGTCCGGCAATTCCAGAAGTAGCAACACAACGCTCGCCTTGATGACGGTCAAGCAGGCAATCCGCGCAGCGGACATTTGCCTATGGTGAATCTGCAACCAGCGGTCTGGTTATTGTTCCTGGCAAGGAAGTACGCTCTCGATATTTGGAAAAACGCTCCTGCAGTCGAGAATTGGTCACATTAGCGTCAAATAAGCGTCAAAATTACGTCAAATTTACGATAAAAGCCCATTGTGTAGTCACCTCCGTCGGCATGGGTGATCCGGTAATCCTTAATTTTTATATGGATATTACTTGATTGATATTGCTGGCACAGCTATTGCTAAACCACACATGAGTAATGGGAAAGCGGGGTCATGAGTTTCGATAATTAACGGCCCGGCATTAGTTAACTAAATTATTTATTGCCAGCAAAATATGACAAACAATTTGATAATTGCCAGTTCTTGCCAAAATAGACTTGCTTCCTGGAAGCAAGGTCTAAACGGTTTTGTCAGCACCTCTCTGGAAGTCGATAAATTGGCGACCCTCAGGGATCATGTAGCGCAGGCCAAGCCAAAGGTTCTCCTGCTTGATTTCGATTTGATTGGATCGAATGGTGTAATAAGTTTGAGGAGCCTGTGCACCGAGACCAAAACAATTGTTATTGGCAGCGCCATCAGCGAAGAAATGGAGTGGGAGTTGTTAAAAGCGGGTATTAGGGGCTGTTGCCGAAGCGATTCAGACCCCAAATTTCTCAGGCAAGTTGTTGAAGCTGTGCAACAGGGTGAACTATGGATACGGCGCACGCTCACTTGCCGGCTGATAGATGAATTGGGTAAAACAACTGCGAAAAATAAGGCCTACCGAGCATCTCTCGGCTTGCTTCATAAGCTTACGCAGCGTGAATATGATATTGCCGTGCGCGTCGGGAATGGGGAAAGCAACAAACTGATTGCGAAGGCGTGTGGCATTACTGAGCGTACGGTGAAAGCGCATTTGACCGAAGTATTTATCAAGCTTGGCGTTACTGATCGTCTCAATCTGGCGCTCGTCATTTCGGCGGATGATAGAAACACTGATGTGGGAAATTCCGATCGACGAATGGTTGGCGGCTCTCGTTTCAATGACATCAGGTATAGCAATTTCAACTCAATCTGACATTTTTCCAACACCCGGGTTTTAGCTTGAGGTCAGCATTTGATCTCAATGCCCATTTCATTCGACCGAATATCCGTCCTGTCGCCGTCTGTCCCCCGAATTTGCGTGTACTCATCTTTATATATGTACTTAAGTACAGTAGCTCTGATTGTTGAATTGAATACAATTGACCTGCGCACATGGTTATGCCCGGAGACATGTAAGCGCGAAAAATAATAAAGATCGCTCCTGGGAGGAGAGGGTTATGCAAACGGTTACTGTCGCAGTGGCAGATGTTGATCGTGAACGTCGCGCCGGGTACGAACGTCTTTTGTATGGTGAGAACGGCATTACGTTACTTTCGAATGTTGGATTAAGTAACGGTGGTAGAAATGATCATGCATTTGTGAATCGCAGGGTCAGGCAACGCACGGATATTTCGGCATGCGAAAATGAAGTGGCCAGAATCAAGCGTCTTCAACCGCTTGTCACGCTGGTGAATCTTGATCTGAGTGAGGATGAGGGCCATGCTCTGCTACTGTCGTTGCGAAGCGAATGTCCAGAGGCGCATATAGTTTTGTTGACCAATGGCTTGGTTCAGGAAAGCAAAATTCTTCAGGCCCTGGAAATCGGGGCACGTGGCTATTTATCAGGCGAAACGGTTGAACTGCATCTTTCAAAAGCCGTTCAAGTGGTTGGGCGTGGGGAGGCGTGGGTGCCGCGCAAGATGCTGGGTAACATCATGGATCGTATGCTGAATTAATGGGCTAATTAGATGACGTTTCGATTAGAACGGTTTCTGCGATAGTCGCCTGACGGGAAAAGCACGGTTAGCATGCGCGCGCTTTTTCCCCTGTTGTTTTTTCAGAAGTCAGATTGTTTTTGCTGCGGTTCTCCCGGAACAGTGCATTCATTGTAAATGTGGTCGATGACTTCGGGATTTACCGGAGGTGAGGTACTAAATGTTCGATAAAAATGTGCTCAAGTTGGATCCCGCAGCGGAAGTAGATCGCATCGCTAAAGCGCTGCGTGAACAAGTTCTCGGCCAATTGCATCGTCGCGGCGCGGTCGTAGGCATTTCAGGCGGTATCGACAGTTCAGTCGTGGCAGCATTGTGTGTGCGAGCATATGGCAAAGAAAAAGTGCTGGGACTATTCATGCCCGAACACCACTCTTCGGACGATGCGCTCATGCTCGGGCAGATGCTCACCAGGCACTTCGAGATCGAAGCGATCATCGAGGATATTGCTCCTGCCCTTGAGGGGTTGGGGTGTTATAAACGTCAGACAGAGGCCATTCGCACAATCGTTCCTGAATATGGAGATGACTGGAAGTGCAAGCTGGTGTTGCCGTCCATTCTTGAAAGCGACCGCCTGAATATCACACGGCTCACGGTTCAGAGCCCCACAGGGGAAGTAAAAACGGTTCGACTTTCGTTAAGCGCTTACCTGCAGATTGTTGCTGCAACCAACTACAAGCAGCGCGTGCGCAAGATGACAGAGTACTATCACGCGGATCGCCTGAACTATGCGGTCGCCGGAACGCCCAACCGTCTTGAGTACGACCAGGGATTTTTCGTAAAACAAGGCGATGGCAGCGCCGATTTCAAGCCCATTGCCCATCTTTACAAAACCCAGGTTTACCAACTTGCAGAGTATCTAGGTGTGCCGGAAGAAATACGCCGCCGGCCACCGACCACGGATACCTTCTCCATGCCGCAGACGCAGGAAGAATTCTATTTTGCGCTGCCTTATGATCGCATGGATCTCTGCCTCTACGCAGTGAACAACGGCGTTTCAGCCGAAGAAGCAGCCCCCGCAGTCGGTCTCACGCCTTCCCAGGTCGAACGCGTATTCAAGGACATTGTTGCCAAACGACGTGCCACGCAATATCTGCATGCGCGCCCGCTGCTTGTCGCACCCGTCGTGGAGGTTTGACGACGCATGTGCGGCATTGCCGGAATCGTTGGACTCAGTGCCGGTGCAACCTGTCCTGACCGCGAGGCGCTGGTTCGCATGGCCGGCGCGCTTTACCATCGCGGGCCGGACGAATTTGGTGTGTATCGCGATGATCATGCCGGACTTGCGCATTCGCGTTTGTCCATTATCGATCTCTCAACCGGTCAGCAGCCGATGGCGGACGAGAGCGGCACGGCCTGGATCGTATTCAACGGTGAAATCTTCAACTATGTAGAGTTGCGGGACGAACTGGTCGCGCTCGGCCATCGTTTTCGCACCCAGAGCGACACTGAAGTTATTCTTCATGCCTACCGTGCCTGGGGAGATGCCGCATTTGAACGCATGAACGGTCAATGGGCTGTGGCGATCTGGGATGCCATAGCGCAACGCCTCGTACTGTCCCGTGACAGGGTGGGCATTTGCCCGCTGCATATTTGCGAGTACGCGGGCCACTTGTATTTTGCCAGCGAAGTTAAAGCCATTTTTGCTGCCAACGCGGATATTCCGCGAGCCTTGGATCCAGCCAGTCTTTCCCAGACATTCACTTTCTGGACCATCGTGCCACCGCATGGCGTGTTCCAGGGCGTGACCGAACTCGAACCGGGCCACGTCAGGATCTATGAAAACGGAACCGTGCGCGACCGGGCTTATTGGACGCCAAGCTATCCTGTTGCCGGCAATGCACTCAGCCAGTTTCAGGGGTCACTTGAGGATGCGGTCAACGAGGTGCGCAGTGCCCTCGAGAATGCCACTTCCCTTCGCATGCTGCGTGCCGATGTGCCGGTTGGAAGTTATCTTTCCGGTGGTCTGGATAGCTCGCTGGTTGCCGCCATGGGGCGGCGATTTGCAGGTGACCGCTTTCAAACATTTTCACTCAGATTTGAAGATGCAGAATACGACGAGACGGAATATCAGCGCCTGATGGTGAACGGCCTGGGTAGCGAACACCATGAGGTGGTTGTCTCGCGCAGCGACATTGCAAATGTATTTCCAGAAGTGGTCTACCACACCGAGCGTCCGATTCTGAGAACAGCGCCAGCGCCGCTTTTTCTGCTATCCAGGCTTGTTCGCAATCATGGCATCAAGGTTGTGCTTACCGGTGAAGGTGCAGACGAAATGTTTGCAGGGTACGACATCTTTCGCGAAGGCAAGGTGCGCCGTTTCTGGGGACGCCAGCCCGCATCCGCCTGGCGCCCGAGACTTCTGGAAAGGCTTTATCCGTATCTCGCACGCTCACCGGTTTCGCAGCAGGCGATGGCGCGGCAATTTTTCGGTCGAAACATCGCTTCGCATCGCTCTCCAGGATTTGCGCACGACACACGCTGGCATACGACGAGTGCGCTCAAACGGCTTATATCCAGGGATATGCAGGCGGCCAATGCGGGCCGCAATGTGATCGGCGATTTTCTTGAAAACCTGCATGTTGATTTTGATCGATGGGGCTCACTCGCTCAGGATCAACATATCGAGATTCGTACACTGTTATCGGGCTACCTGCTCTCGTCGCAAGGGGATCGGATGCTTCTGGGTAATTCCGTGGAAGGGCGTTTTCCTTTCCTCGACAAGGATGTTGTTGCACTGGCGGATTCGCTTCCGGCAGCCTACAAGCTGCGTGTGCTGGACGAGAAACATGTGGTGAAACGCGCTGCGGAAAATGTTGTGCCGCACGAAATTATCGCCCGAAAAAAGCAACCCTACCGCGCGCCGGACGCACTTGCATTCGTGGCCGGGAATGCACCGGATTATATCGACGAGGTGCTTTCCGAGTCGGCAGTGCGTGATGCCAACGTCTTCGAGCCGCAGGCCGTCGGCCAACTCTTGCGCAAGTGCCGCGCCCGTGGCAGCGAGGGCCAGTTCTCGAATACGGACAATATGGCGTTGGTCGGCGTCTTGTCGACCCAGCTTCTGCACCAGAAATTCATTGCGAGCCGTCCTGACGGGAGCAGAGCCATTGAGGTCTTGACCGATATCGACAAATCATCAAATAAAATGAGGTCCTGAGATGCAAGTTACCCACGGTCCCGTGCCGCTTTTGCACGATTACCTGATTCAAGCCGCTCGCGAGCTTTCGGACAAGATCGCCCTCGTCTGCATGAAACAGCGAGTCAGCTACGGTGAACTCGATGCCCGTTCGAACGCGCTTGCGAACTGCCTGATCTCGGCAGGTGTGATGCGCGGTGACCGGGTTGTGGTTTTCGCAGACAATACCGTGGAAACCGTGGTTTCATTCTGGGCGGTGCTCAAAGCGAATGCAGTGGTATCGATTGTCAACCCTCTGACCAAAAGCGACAAGCTACACTACCTTCTGCAGGATTGTCGCCCAACAGCGTTGATTACGGATGCGCACATCCATTCCGTGTTTGCGGAACCTGCGCGCGACTGTTCGCATCTGCGTTGCGTCATCGTCTCCGGCAACATCGATGATGTAAAGCTGGCAGCGCTTCCGCATGCCCGGCGCTGGGATGTTGCGCTCGCCGCAGGTGGCCGCTCAGCACCGCCCGTGCGTACCTGTATCGATATTGACCTGGCCGCGATCATCTATACCTCCGGATCGACCGGCGATCCCAAGGGCGTGATGCTTACGCATCGCAACATGCTTGCTGCATGTACGTCTGTCGCTTCATATCTGGAATTGCAGGAAGACGAAGTGATCCTCGGTGTTTTACCGCTCGCATTTGATTATGGTCTTTATCAGATGATCATGGCGTTCCGGACTGGTGCGCGGCTGGTGCTCGAGCGCTCTTTCACGTTTCCGGCACAGATACTGAATCTGATGGTGGCCGAAGGCGTGACCGGGTTCCCGGGGGTGCCTACTATTTTTTCAATATTGGCGGAACTCAAGTCGCTCAAGGATTATGACCTTTCGAAAATTCGCTATGTGACCAACACTGCTGCCGCACTTCCATTCAAACACATCCTCATGCTCAAGGATATCTTCCCGGCGGCGCGCATTTATTCGATGTATGGTCTCACCGAGTGCAAACGCTGTACCTACCTTCCGCCGAAATATATCGACCGGAAACCTTCAAGCGTCGGCATCGCAATCCCAAATACCGAAGCCTGGATCGTGGATGAGGACGGCAACAAGGTTGGTCACGATACCGTCGGTCAACTCGTGATTCGCGGAGCCACCGTTATGAAGGGTTACTGGGAAAAACCGGAAGCCACTGCCAGGAAACTCAAGCCTGGCCCGCTTCCCGGTGAACAGGTCTTATATACGGGCGACTACTGCAGGATGGACGATGAAGGATACCTCTATTTCGTCGGACGCATGGATGACATCATCAAGTCGCGCGGGGAAAAAGTGGCACCGAAAGAAGTGGAAAACATGATCATGAATATTCCGGGAGTGAAAGAGGTCGCAGTCATCGGCGTTCCGGACGATATTCTCGGTCAGGCGGTTAAGGCCTTCATCGTCCTGGAAGAAGGTGTCGTGATCAACGAAAAGCAGTTCCAGAAAGAGTGCCAGAGTCGTCTTGAAAACTTTATGGTTCCAAAATACATCGTCGAGGTAGAAAGCTTGCCTAAAACCGATACCGGAAAAATCAAAAAAACGGGGTTGTCATGACAATATTGCTGGATGAAATCACCACTATCCTGGATCGCGGCAGCATCGCCGACGCGGCTGCCGAAGCGAAACG
Organism: Sideroxydans sp.; assembly: GCA_050287265.1. Classification (GTDB taxonomy): domain Bacteria; phylum Pseudomonadota; class Gammaproteobacteria; order Burkholderiales; family Gallionellaceae; genus Sideroxyarcus. The sequence goes on from JBNKBO010000026.1 coordinate 27,974, forward strand.
TATTGTGGATGCCGCGCAGGCTTCAGCGCCGACGGATCCACAAGTTGCTGCCTGTGCAATGGCGGAACGCCGGGTTGCAGGCGCACCTTTGGCTTACGTAATCGGACGTGAAAAATTCATGGGGATTGAACTCATTGTTGGTGAGGGTGCGCTTGCACCCCGGGAAGAGACCGAACTGCTCGGTTACACAGCGCTCGAAGCGATTCACGCATCGGGTACTGCTGTTCCCAAGGTTATCGACATGTGTTGCGGATCGGGCAATCTTGCCTGTGCCATTGCACATCATTACCCTGCAGTCTGCGTCTGGGCAAGCGACCTGACCGATGGATGCATCAATGTCGCACGGCGCAACGTCGAACATGTTGGGGTTTCCGAACGCGTGAATATTGCGCAAGGTGACCTTTTTGCAGGGTTAGCCGGTTTGGGACTGGAAGGATTGATCGATGTTGTCGTTTGCAATCCTCCTTATATTTCCCAAGGCAAGCTTGCAACTGATCGTGCCGAACTGCTCGAACATGAGCCGCGTGAAGCATTTGATGGCGGTCCATATGGGCTCAGTATCCAGCAACGCGTGGTTAAGGAAGCTTTGCCGTTTTTGCGTCCCGGCGGCACGTTGCTCTTTGAAATCGGACTCGGGCAGGAACGTCAGGTCAAGATGTTGTTTGATCGGACAAAGGAATATGAGGACATCCAGTTAATAGCCAATGCTGCGGGTGAAGTTCGAGTGGTTTTGGGGTGCAAACGAGCCTAAAGCAGCACCAGCTTTACCCAGGACAGACTTGTCGAAAAAAATGGCATCGGGTCTTCGACAAGCTCAGGTCGAATGGCGTCGATCTATCTGGAAGCCGCCTGCGATTGGCAGTCCAAACCTATCTGTAAGCATATCCAAACCTGGCGTAGATACACGTATCGCTAATTCCTCCAGAGTAGTTTTCGTATTTGGCGCCAAAATGAGCATTCCATCCTTTTGCCACTTTATAGTGCATCGTGGCAGCTGCACGATAGAACACGTTTGTATTGGTACGGCTATATGAATTAAAGCTCAAGACAACGCCAGGACTGGGGACGTAGTTGCCGGAAAGTTTCTGATTGTTCGCCCCGATTCTTCCGTCAACCTGAAAGCCGATATTTTCACTTACCGGAATGATTGCGCCGGCTCCCAGCAACAATATACGGTCGTCTTGTGAGTAGATGTCCTGAAGTTGCAGCTCATCCAGGGTGCCACTCGTTGATTTCAGGGCAAAACCGGCCAAGGCAAACGGTACCCAGCGGTCAGACGAATATTGACGCAGCAGCCAGCGGACATCAATTTCAATTTCTCTGGTACGAAATGATTTGCTGATCGTTCCGGCTGCAATGCTGGCATTCACCTGTCCATTTCCTTTTCGGTACGATGCCAATACGGTTATAGCGTCGTAGCCAATCCAGGCGCTGACCCCGGGTTGTGCGAAGCTATAGCCCTGGGTTGAGGTATAGGTGACGCCTGCAACTGAATAAGGGAGGGGTTCAGTAACCTTGTATCTGGAGTAGTCAGCCGAGATGCCGTAAACCCATTGATTTCGGGAAGGAAGCGTTGGGTCAGAATAGGCCTTATTATGCTTGATGGCCTTTCTTTTCTTTTTTGTTTGTGGCTTGGGTTTTGGGCGGGATTTTATAACGACGGGGACAGTATCCTTGCGCAATTTTTTCAGCTCATTTCTGGCATACACATTTCCACGCGCTGCTGCATTTTCAATTATTTTTAATGCTCGCGAATTTCCCTGGGCGGCGGATTTTTGAAACCATTCATAAGCCAACTTGTCGTTTTTCCGGGTTCCCTGTCCATTGAGATAAAACGCACCCAAATTGAATTGAGCTTTAGACATCCCCTGTTTGGCCAGGACAGAAAATTTTGTAAATGCGGTTTTATAATCCTTTTTTGCCAGTGCAACATTTGCTTCACGGATTAACTTTTTCTTGTCTGCTTTCGTCGAGTTACTTGCATGTGAAAAGACACTGAAAAGTGATAGGGACAGGATGAGCGAAGTAATCAGTATTTTCATTCGTACCTCAGACATTAATCATTGCTTCTGGCTATTTGCTCCTCTCTCCCTGATTTTTTGTTGTTCGATGTAAAACAATAACTGTTTTCTTTTAATATTCTATAACCACTTAAACGGTATGGTATATAGCCCTTTTGGGTAAACCGCCAGGCAGTTTTAACCGCAAGCCCCGATCGCGCCGCAACTTGTGCAAAATTCGCAGCCGTCCTTTTTGATCAGCGTGGCATTGCCGCATTCCTTGCACATCTTGCCAACAATGGACTTGGTGCCGGTGGATTTGATCTGGCCTTCCGGGATTTCCAGGACGCCCATCTGCTGTACCGGGTAGCCATGTTCATCGAGGATGCCGAGCATGGCATAACGGTGGATGATAAGTTTGGCAACGTAAGACACTGTCGAGGGATAGCTTTCCATTTTGCTGCCACCTGGCACGCGCGCCATGAAATCACCCAGCGGTTCACCGAAATTGAGCAGCTTGCGCAGCTTCATGCCGATCCACGCCGGGTCGATCACGCGCATATCCAGGCTCAGCACTTTGCACAATCCATCGAGTGCGCGAGGATACACGCCGGACAACCACATCGAGTAGGGACGGCGCTGGGTATCCGGCAACACCAGTTCTTTCAGCCCCAGCACGAAATCGTCGCCGGTGCCTGCATTGGAGATGTCCACCGTCCAGCTCATCGTGCCATCGGTGCCGGTCTTCGGTTCTTTTTTGGCGAACAGCGCATCCATCATCGGTGTGGTGATGCCCTCGGTGACTTCCAGTGCACCCAATTCCTCGATGCGGTATTTGAGCAGATGTGCGAATGCGGCCACGAGGCTCGGCATGTGTTTTATTTCGCCATCAGGCGGCATCGGCATATCGAAGGCATCGTCGCCTGCAGTCTTCATCAGCATTTCCAGTTTCATGCGCACCCAGACCGGGTCGCTGGTGCGCATATCCATGGACAGCGATTTTGCCAACGCACCCAGTCCGCGCGGCTGTTCCGAACCATTTACCCAGACTTCGAATGGATGATTGCGGCCGTTGGTGGTATGCGAAACGAAAGCGACGAAACTGCCCAGCGGGTGTTTCACCACCTGCGAGGTCCAGCCTTCGCTGCCGGCCGTCAGCTTGGGGCGTCCCGGCCAGCGCAACGAGGCGAGGGCGGGATTGGGTGTGGCTTCCAGCATGATGCGCCGGTCCTGATCGAACACGAAATCCTGCGGCTGGTCTTCCTTCTTTTCAGTTGTGACCGATAATACCGAGCCCAGCACGCTGTTCGGGCGATAGGTCGCCAGGCCCTTCAGTCCGGCTTTCCATGCTTCGGTATAAAGATCCTTGAAATCTTCATAGGGATAGTCGGCAGGAACGTTAACAGTCTTGCTGATTGATGTGTCGATAAAAGGGGCGACGGCCGCGACCATTTTCATATGATCGATGGCGGTGATTTCCAGTGCGGTGACAAATGCGGGCGGCAGTTTTTTTACATTGCCGCCTTGTTGCTTGAACACACGCCAGGCGTGATCTTCAACCGGATAGTCCTTGGTGGTGCCATCCATCATGCGTTTCTTGCGCGTGTAGAACCACGAGAAGGCGGGCTCGATGCCATTGGATGCATTGTCAGCAAAGGCCAGCGAGATGGTGCCGGTGGGTGCGATGGAAAGCAGGTGGCTGTTGCGCAGACCGTGCTTGCGTATTTTTTTCTTGATCTCGTCCGGCAGGCGCGAAGCAAAGCGCGGTGCGGAGAGATATTTATCGGCATCCAGCAGCGGGAACGCGCTGCGCTCGATGGCCAGGTCCACTGAGGCAAGATAGGCCTCATCGCGCATGATGCGCGTAATGTCTGCGGCGAAAGCGCGCGCCTCGTCGGTATCGTAACGCAGCCCCAGCATGACCAGCGCATCGCCCAGCCCGGTGAAGCCCAGACCCACACGACGTTTATTCTGTGCTTCCTGCTGTTGCTCCGGCAGCGGCCATGCGGTCACATCCAGCACATTGTCCAGCATGCGCACGGCAACCCGCACCAGTTCCTTGAATGGCTCGTAGTCGAAACCGGCATGCTTGGAGAAGGGATTTTTCACCATGCGCGTCAGATCAATGGAGCCGAGGCAGCAGCAGCCATAAGGCGGAAGTGGCTGCTCGGCGCAAGGGTTGGTCGCCTCGATGATCTCGCAATAGGACAAGTTGTTGTCGCGGTTCATCAGATCGATGAACAACACGCCGGGTTCTGCATGATCGTACGTGCTGGCAATGATCTGTTTCCACAGGTCGGTCGCGCGTACCTTGCGATATATCCATTTTCCGTCGTCACGGCGCTTTGCGCCTGTGGCCTTGAAAGCGATAGAAGGTTCTGCGGCATGCACCAACTCGAATTCCTGATCTGCTTCCACTGCCTGCATCAGGGCATCAGTTACACCGACCGAAATGTTGAAGTTGCGCAGGTCGCCCGAATCCTTGGCGCTGATAAATTTTTCGATGTCAGGATGATCGCAACGCAGCACGCCCATTTGTGCACCGCGCCGGGCGCCGGCCGATTCCACGGTTTCACAGGAGCGGTCAAACACGCGCATATAGGAAATCGGGCCGCTGGCGCGCGAGTTCGTGCCCTTGACGTGTGCGCCTTCCGGGCGGATGGAAGAAAAGTCGTAACCGACACCGCCGCCGCGGCGCATTGTTTCGGCAGCTTGCTGCAAGGCATCGTAAATGCCGGGCTTGCCGTCGGTGGTGCCGGAAATGGCGTCACCCACGGGCTGCACAAAACAGTTAATCAGTGTCGCCTGTATGGACAATCCGGCGGCAGAGTTGATGCGGCCGGCAGGCACGAATCCATTTTCCTGTGCGAGAAAGAAAATCTCTTCCCATTTGGCGCGTTGTTCCGGAATTTCGGCTTGCGCCAGACCGCGCGCAACGCGTCGCCTGACATCCTGAACCGTTTTTTCATCCGGTTCTGCATATTTTTCCAGCAGCACCTCGGTGCTGATTTCCTGTGTCATTGCTTCGCTTCCTTTGCCAGCCGGCATATCTGCCAAATTTTTTGTGAGTTCAGAAAGGTACTCTTTCCCGGAAGCGGACGGCTTCTCATTTACGGGTAACTTTCCCTGATGCTTGAGTTGCGTTATCGGGTTTTTCCTGGAAGACTTACTGAGAGAAGCGCTGGATTCTGAATCGTTGCTGGAGGACGTTGAAACACTTCCGGTATCGAACACGATGCTACCCCTTTGATTGTACGGGCTACTTCAGCCAAAGCAGAAAAAACCACTACATATAGTGGTTGGTCACTTGAATCTCACTAATTGTAGGGGTTGGAGATTTTATTTCAAGCGAAATATTTGGGCAAATTGTTTGACTTGGATCGGCAGAAGCGTTAGCAGCGAGCATATTAATAATACTGTTTATGAGTTGCTTGACAGGCAGAATCAGCAGCTCAATCCATGCCTGTTTTCAATCGGATATTCATGCTGGATTCTTGCGTCATGATCCAGGCTTGTCGGGATCGGGTCGTGTCGCTTCGGCATTTTTTTCCCGGGCGAGCGAAGCACGGAATTCTTCGAGTTTGCGGTGGAATTCTTCGCCGTCTCCGTATTCCAGGAAACAGTCATAGCGCGAATGCGTGCTGAGTACTTTGTGGGCGTGTTTGATCGGGCAGAAATACTGTTCGGTACGCGCAATGATCTCGCTCGTGTAGGCCAGCATGCCGACCGCATAGGAACAATACAGGCAATGCGCTTTTTCGATAACGTTCAGATAGCCCAGATGCTGGTGGTCGTACACAATGTAGTCAGCGCGCTTCACCCTGGGTATGCCATAGACCGGAAAACACAGCAACTGATACAGGCTGACGCTCAAGTCGAACAGGAGCAACGGGATGGATGCGCCGTAAATGACGGGCATGGTGAGGTAATTCTGCGGGCGGACCGTAAGCAACCAGCGGAAGACGCCCAGTTTGATCCGCTGATGTGTTTCCCGGATGGCTTGTTCGAATACAACGCGCCGGCCTTCGATCTGGTAACGCAGGCGAACTTTCTGTTCATCCAGTGCAGCATTCAGCTCTTCCTGCAGTTTGATGATCTGGTTGACGAGCTGTTGAATCTTCTCGTTCATATCATTCCTTCAGGGGCGCAGTAGTGTTTGCGACGGCACTCACAGGAGAGCTGGCGACCGCGCTTTGCGGCAGATCCACGATCCTGCCAAGCTGTACATTGTTATAGGCATCGTACATTTCCGCATATTTCAACTCGGTATATTGCATGAATACGCCGATGGCGAGCAGCACTACGCCAAGAATGGCAGCGCTGAGGCGCCCCATTGCGCTGGGTTCAACCTTGAATTCAATTTTGCCCAGCACGCCAACCAGTAAAAAAACAAAACCGGCAATCACCAGCATACGCGCAATGGGGATATCGACCAGCCTCAATATGACTTCACGCATGACTATCCTTGCTATCTATAGCGAAAACGTTTGCACTGTAGCACACCGGCAATCGCCAGCTTGAACGGTATCAATCCAGCACGTGCGACACCAGTCCGTCCGCGAGTTTGGGCTCGAACCAGGTGGACTTGGGGGGCATCACTTCGTTGGCATCGGCAACTGCCATCAGATCCTCCATGCGTGTAGCGAACAGGGAAAATGCTACGGCCATGCCGCCGTTGTTGACGCGCTTTTCCAGTTCCGGCAGTCCGCGGATACCACCGACAAAGTCGATACGCTTATCGCGGCGCGGATCATTGATGCCGAGCACCGGTCCGATCAGATGGTTTTGCAGCAGGCTCACGTCCAGTCGCGCTACCGGATCGTTCGCGGGGATCAGGTCGGCGCGGATTTGCAGGCGATACCACTGGCCCGGCAGGTAGAGACCGAACTCGCCGGGTTGGGCAGGCCTGACTGGGGCGGAACTGGGTTGTACCGAAAAGTTCTCGCCGACGCGTTGCAGAAAAGCTGCCGCATCCATGCCGTTCAGGTCGGTCATCACGCGGTTGTAATCCAGAATTTTCATCTGGTGGTGCGGGAAGATGACGGACAGGAAATAGTTGTAGCTTTCTTTGCCGGTATGCGCCGGGTTTGCCGCATGCCGAGCCGCGGCCACACGCGAAGCGGCAGCCGAGCGGTGGTGTCCATCGGCGATGTAGAGCGCTTGCATGGCATCAAATGCGGCGGTCAGCTGGTCAAGCACGGCGGCATCGCTGATCACCCAGATTGTATGGCGAATGCCATCTTCCGCTGTTACGTCTGCATCGGGCGTAGCGCTGGATGCCTTGTTCAAAATCTCATCTACCAGTGGCGCTGATGGATAGGCCAGCAACACCGGCCCGGTCTGCGCATTGAGCGCATCGACCTGGCGCACCCGGTCGTCCTCTTTATCGGGGCGGGTGAACTCATGCTTGCGAATGCGGTTGGTATTGTAGTCAGCCACCGAAGCCGCCGCGACCAGGCCGATCTGGCTGTGGTCCCCCATGATCAGTCGATAGACGTAATAGCAGGGCGCTGCATCGCGTACCAGTACGCCTTCGGCCAACATCTTGCCGAGATTCTCTGTCGCCTTGGCATACACCTCGGCCGCATATGGGTTGGTGCCCGCAGGCAAGTCGATTTCCGGCTTGGAAATATGCAAAAAGCTCCATGGCTTTCCCTGGGCACGCACCCGCGCCTCTTCGGTGGAAAGCACATCGTAAGGCGGGGCGGCGACTTCAGCCGCGCGGGAAGGAGCGGGACGCAGGGCAGCAAAGGGGCGGATCAGACTCAATTGAAACTCCTTGGATTATCGGGATGACAAAAACATAACCCGGCTATTTTAACGGGCTGCCACTGCTCGGCCCAACATAATTTGCACAGGTCGTCGAGATCGCGCTTCAGGCAATGGGTTGTTTCGGTGTATGGGGGATGCCTTGATGGGGAATTCGCGACAACCGTTATTCTTCTGCTGTTTCTATTGTCCTTGTAGTTTGCTATTGTTTGGAAAGACATAACCCGGACAGATGTTTTTGTGAATCTTGAAAAAAGCATCCTGGATCCCGGTTTCTTCCTTTGTGGAATATTGAAAGTACTATGGCACGAGTAATTTTGTTCCGGCAACGCCATGTCTGGATGCCGACGGTTTCAGGATGGCTTCTGCTGCTGCTTATTGGCGTTGCGACAAGCGTTCTGTTGGTAAATAATCTCTACGCCTTCCTTGCGCCGAACCAACCTGTCGGTGCATCTGTTCTTGTAGTCGAGGGCTGGCTCGCGCCCGAGGAGCTTGACCAGGCGGTGTTGGCGTTCAACAAGGGAAAATACGAACGCATCGTAACGACGGGAGGCCCTGTAACTGGTTGGCCTGGAAAAAAACTGGCAACCAACTATGCAAATCTCGCCGCCGACTACCTCGCGCATCACGGCGTTCAGCGTGACTTGATTGCTGCCGTGCCAACCCCGGCATCGGCGCAGAAGCGCACCTTTTCTAGTGCTGTTATGTTTCGAGAGTCGGCGCAAGGGCTGGGGATCACGCTTGATGCGGTCGACATCTATTCATCCGGACCACATGCACGCCGTTCACGTTTACTGTTTCAGATGGCATTGGGGCAGAAGGTGCAAGTGGGTATATTCGCAGCGCGACCCGATGCCTTCGATCCCGATGCCTGGTGGCGATCAAGCACAGGGATAGGACAAATGTTCTTTCAGTTGTTTGGTTATATCTGGGTGAAATGCTGTTTCTGGCCGGGGCCACCCGGCTCTGAGGAAGTACTATGGGCAAACCACTAAGAAGAGTCTTCGCCGGAAGAATATGCTGGTGAAAACATGAGCGCTGAGCTTTTCAAGGAAGTCCTGAGTGCTGTTGCTATCGTGCTTACTTTTGCGGCATTTATTCCCTATATTCGCTCCATCCATAATGGCGCCACACGGCCTCATGTTTTTTCCTGGATTATCTGGGGTACAACTACGTTCGTGGTTTTTCTTGCACAACTCGAAGGGAGGGGTGGCGCAGGTGCCTGGCCCATCGGGGTTTCGGGCGGCATCACGATTTTTATTGCATTCCTGGCATTTGTGAAACGTGCCGATATTACGATCACAAAAAAGGACTGGATATTTTTTATCTCGGCATTGTCCTCTTTACCGCTCTGGTACCTTACCTCTGACCCATTGTGGGCTGTCGTTATTCTTACAACGGTCGATGTTTTCGGGTTCGGGCCAACCATCAGGAAAGCCTACAGTCTTCCGCATTCCGAATCTTTGTCGTTCTTTGCGCTATTCGCTGCCCGTAATTTAATCGTCATTTTGGCGCTTGAGAATTACTCGGTAACGACAGTCTTGTTTCCCGCTGTCACCGCAACAGCGTGCATGCTGTTGATGGCAATTGTGTTGTATCGAAGACGATTGTTGACAATGTGAGCGGACAAATTCATTTTCGATCATTCAGGTCAGACGTTTCTGCTGGGCTTTTGCAATCCTGGACATGTTGTGTTCGATCCAGTCGGCCAATGAACCGACCTGCTGGCTGATTTCCTTTCCCAGCGATGTCAGGGAATATTCGACATGCGGCGGCACGACCGGGTGGGATACGCGGTCAATGAAACCGTCTTTTTCCAGATGTTGTAATGTCTGCGCCAGCATCTTTTCGCTGACGCCCCCCATCTTGCGGCGCAATTCGCTGAAGCGGTGTGTGCCTTCCATCAGCGCGACCAGCACCAGCACGCCCCAGCGGCTAGTGACATGTTTGAGTACATCGCGCGAGGGGCACTGGGTCGCGAACAAATCCCCGCGGCGCATCCGGGCAGAGAGTCTGCTGGTATCGGTTTGGGTCATAGCACTTACCTTTTTGTACGTACTTACATAAAGTAAGTATAAAGGATAAGCTTCAACTCACCAAACACTCAATCACCATTATTTGAAAGGGAAAATCATGATCGTTATAACAGGAGCCACCGGGCAATTGGGCCATTTGGTCATCAAAGCGCTGCTGAAAAAAGTCCCGGCAAACAACATTGTCGCCGCCGTACGCAATATAGAGAAAGCGAAAGACATAGCAGCATTGGGTGTGCATGTACGTCAGGCCGATTACAACCAGCCTGAAAATTGGGATGCCGCGTTGAAAGACGCGGACAAAGTATTGCTGATCTCCTCCAGCGAGATCGGGCAGCGCGCGAGACAGCACCAGTCCGTCATCGACGCCGCCAAACGCGCAGGCGTGAAATTGCTGGCTTATACCAGCATACTGCATGCGGATTCATCACCACTCGGCCTTGCAGCCGAACATAAGGAAACCGAGGCAGCGCTCCGAGCTTCCGGCGTCCCGTTCGTATTGTTGCGCCATGGCTGGTACACCGAGAATTACATGATGGGTGTTCCTGCCGCGCTGGCGCAGGGTTCAGTATATGGCTGCGCAGGTGAAGGCCGTATCTCCTCGGCTATGCGTGCTGATTTTGCCGAAGCGGACGTCGTTGCACTGACCGCAGAAAATCAGGCAGGAAAAATCTATGAACTGGCAGGTGACAGCGCATACACACTCGGAGAACTGGCGGCAGAAATATCACGCCAGTCCGGCAAAAATATCGGCTACGTGAACATGCCGGAAACCGAATACAGGAACGTGCTGGTCAAGGCGGGATTCCCGGAACCGGTTGCAGCCATGCTGGCCGATTCCGAAACAGGCGTTTCCAAGGGCGGACTGTTTGATGACAGCCACCAGTTGAGCCAACTCATCGGCCGGCCGACAACGCCGTTGGCGACGGCGGTTGCGGCGGCGATAAAGTGAAAGGAAGAAAAGTCCTTCGCTTGTCTTTGCGTGCAGTTTGCAACGCGTAACTGAGTTTTCGGGATTAGTGTGGCTTCAGGTATGACAGTGCCTGGATCACATACCCGAGCAGGCGCTGGTCTATCCAGCTGCCAATCAGCAGGTCGGGTTCCTTCGCGTTCGCCTCGCGAATCTTCGCCTGGGTCTCCGGATTGTCGCCTGCGTAAGAACGGAAGATTTCCAGCCAAAGCCGGG
>JBNKBO010000027.1:0-36246 GCA_050287265.1 Sideroxydans sp.
AAATATCGGTGCATGACGGTAATGCGTGGCTTCCTCTGGAGCAGGAGCAAACCCAGGGTTTTTATTGCTGGCAGGGCAAGCAGCCGCCACCCTCCCCGTGCCGTCTAAAACTGAACTTTTTCAATCATGTTATCGAAGTGCATGATGCCTACACCTTCGGCAGCAGCATCAGCGATCACGATCTCTATCTGTTTTCGGAAGGGCGCCTGGAGCAGGCTTATCGCATGCTCGGCTCGCACCACATGGAGTGCGACGGAGTGTGGGGGGTACGTTTTGCGGTGTGGGCGCCGAATGCAGAGCGTGTCAGCGTGGTGGGCGATTTTAACGGCTGGGACGGACGTATCAATCCCATGCGCGCGCTGGGTAGTACTGGCGTGTGGGAGATATTTGTGCCGGATATCGGTCTGGGCGAGTTCTACAAATTCGAGATACGCAATCGCTACTCGGGCGATGTTTTCGTCAAGACGGATCCTTACGGCTTGAGGTTCGAAATGCGCCCAGGTACCGCTGCCCGGGTAGTCGAACTGGACGGATATCAATGGCGCGATTCGGCATGGCAGGAGCAGCGTGCGAGCCACGACTGGCTGCATCAGCCTTTGAATGTGTACGAGGTGCATGCCGGTTCCTGGAAGCGGCACTGGGATGGGCGTTTCTACAATTTTCGGGAGCTGGCTGACAGTCTGGTCCCTTACGTGCAGGAGATGGGGTTCACCCATATCGAACTGATGCCGATCAGCGAACACCCGCTTGATGAATCGTGGGGATACCAGACGACGGGTTACTATGGTGTGACCAGCCGCTTTGGCATGCCGGACGATTTCCGGTATTTCGTCGATGCCTGTCATATCGTTGGCATCGGCGTGATTCTTGACTGGGTGCCTGGGCATTTTCCGAAAGACAGTTGGGCGCTGGCGCGTTTCGACGGCACGGCGCTTTACGAGCACGACGATCCGCGACTGGGCGAGCATCAGGACTGGGGTACGCTTATCTTCAATTACGGCCGCAATGAAGTGCGGAATTTCCTGCTCGCCAATGCGCATTACTGGCTGAGCGAGTTCCATATTGATGGACTGCGTGTGGATGCCGTGGCGTCCATGCTGTATCTGGATTATTCCCGCAAGGCGGGCGAGTGGCTGCCGAACAAATTCGGCGGTCGCGAGAATCTTGAAGCTGTGGATTTTCTCCGGGAACTGAATGTAATGACGAATGAGCGTTTTCCCGGTACCTTGACGTTTGCCGAGGAATCGACTTCGTGGCCCATGGTTTCGCGCCCGACATACCTGGGTGGCCTGGGATTCTCCATGAAATGGAACATGGGCTGGATGAACGACACGCTCCGTTATTTCGAACATGATCCGATACACAGGCGTTATCACCACAACATGCTCACTTTCGGTCAGCTCTACAGCTATTCGGAAAATTTCATGCTGCCGTTCTCGCACGATGAAGTTGTGCATGAGAAGAGGTCGCTACTTGACAAGATGCCCGGAGATCCCTGGCAGAAGTTCGCCAACCTGCGTTTGTTGTTTACTTATCAGATGACGTTTCCGGGCAAAAAACTCAATTTTATGGGCAATGAAATCGCCCAGGGATACGAATGGAAAGTCGGTTCCGAGCTGGACTGGAATCTGCTCGGGCGTGTCCAGCATAGCGGGGTGCAATCCGCCCTGCGCGATCTGAATCGCCTGTATACGGGCGTACCCGCATTTCATGAACTGGATTTTTCAGTTGAGGGTTTTGAATGGATAGATTGCAATAATGCCGATCAGTCGGTGTTGAGCTTTCGCCGCCAGGCGCGTGACGGAACTTTTGTCATCGTGCTGCTTAATTTCACGCCGATGCCGCGCACGAATTTCCGTGTCGGCGTACGTCACAAGGGTTGCTATCGCGAGATATTCAACAGCGATTCGCACTATTATGGCGGATCGAATATGGGCAACGGGCTGGGGCTGGATACTTCGAACATAGGCTGGAATGGGGAACAGCAATCGCTGGAGCTCACTTTGCCACCGTTGGCCGGAATCGTATTGCAGCGGATAGGTTGACCGCACAAGGGAAGATGATGTCTGCATTGACACAATCAAAAACGTGGCAGGATTTGCATGCCCATTACACCGCAAACAGGCATATCTCAATGCGCCGCCTGTTCGACGACGATCCGGAACGGTTCGCGCGCTTCTCTGTGCGTCTGGACGATATGCTGCTGGACTACTCCAAGAATTTGGTCACACGGGAAACGCTTGGGCTGCTGTTTGCGCTGGCGCGCGAGGTGCAGGTTGAAAGTTGGCGCGACAGAATGTTCAGCGGAGCAAAGATCAATTTCACCGAGCATCGCGCGGTATTGCATACTGCGTTACGTGCGGCCATTGATTCCGACCATCCCCCGATCCTGCTCGATGGCCAGGATGTATTGCCGGGTGTGCGCCGCGTCATGGACAAGATGCGCAGTTTCAGCGATCGCGTTCGCAGCGGAGAGTTGCGCGGTTATACCGGCAAGATAATCTCCGACGTGGTGAATATAGGAATCGGAGGTTCCTTTCTGGGGCCGATGATGGTGTGCCGGGCGTTACACTCGTACAGCGGACATGTGAAGGTGCATTTCGTTTCTAATGTCGATGGTACGGATCTGTTGGAAAAACTGGAACAGCTTAATCCCGAGACGACGCTTTTTATTATTGCCTCCAAGACTTTTACCACACAGGAAACGTTGATGAATGCGCGTTCGGCCCGCGACTGGTTCCTGCGTAGCGCGATTGATCCGAAGCATGTCGCCAGGCATTTCGTGGCGCTTTCCACCAATGCCCGGAAAGTTGCCGAATTCGGCATCGACGAAGAAAATATGTTCGAGTTTTCCGACTGGGTCGGCGGGCGTTACTCATTGTGGTCGGCAATCGGACTGTCAATCGCATTGGCAGTGGGTATGGATAATTTCGAAGAACTGCTGCGCGGTGGCTACGCGATGGACAGGCATTTCCGTACAGCGCCGCTGGAGCAGAATATGCCGGTCATCATGGCGCTGCTTGGGGTGTGGTACAACAACTTTCATCGCTGTTCCACGCAAGTGTTGCTGCCTTACGATCAGGCGCTGGAGCATTTCGTATCCTATTTTCAGCAAGCTGATATGGAAAGCAATGGAAAACGCGTGGATAGGGATGGTAATGCAGTAGATTATGCGACCGGCCCCGTTCTGTGGGGTGGGGTAGGCACCAATGGCCAGCATGCCTATTTCCAGTTGCTGCATCAGGGCACACAGATGATTCCGGCAGATTTTATTGCAGTGTCACAGACCCAGTATCCGCTGGGCGAACATCATGAGGTTTTGCTGTCGAATTATTTTGCTCAGACTGAAGCATTGATGCGCGGCAAAGATGAAGCCGAAGCGCGCGCAGAATTGCATGCCTCGGGTATGAATGCAAAGGAGATTGAGGCATTGTTGCCGCATAAGGTGTTTGCGGGCAACAAGCCTACTAATTCCCTCCTGTTCCAGCGCCTGACCCCGAATTCACTGGGACGTTTGATCGCGCTGTACGAACACAAAATATTTGTGCAAGGTATTATCTGGAACATCAATTCCTTCGACCAGTGGGGTGTAGAACTGGGCAAGCAACTGGCCACGCATATCCAGGCCGAATTGCGCAGCGGTACGGAGGTCAGCACGCATGATTCGTCCACCAACGGATTGATTTATCACTACAGCGAGTTGAAATGAAATTTGAAAAGACATTTGTCCACGAAATGCACGAAACCACACGAACAAAACCGGGTTCAAGTGATGAATCATCGCGTTCCAAAAACGGGAAGTTTCCATACTTGTGCATCCAGCAATTTCTTTTCGTGATTTTCGTGTCTTTGCGAGCATTCGCTGCGCGAATTGCCTGCTTACCCCGCTACGTGGATGAAGTAAGGTTTTCAGGATGAAAGTACTGTTCGTCACCTCTGAAGTTTATCCACTGATCAAGACCGGCGGCCTGGCCGATGTCAGCGGTGCACTGCCCGCGGCATTGCAGGCATTGGGGCAGGATGTGCGCTTGCTCATACCGGGTTATACCGAAGTGCTCGACAAGCTGGAGGATAAACGCCTGCTTGCTACCTTCCCGGTATTTCCAGGGCAGCCGGAGGTGAGGTTGTTGGGTGCGACAATGCCAGAGAGCGGCGTTCCGGTATATGTGCTGGATGTGCCACAGTATTTTTGCCGGGTGGCGGGACCGTATCAATATGAGCTTGGCGGTGATTGGCCTGATAATGCCATGCGCTTCGGTATGTTGTCCAAAGTGGCAGCGCTTCTGGGAAGCAAAGCATCTCCCGTTTCCTGGCAAGCCGATATTGTGCATTGCAATGACTGGCAAACCGGCCTGGCGCCAGCCTATCTGAATATGACACCCGGTTTGCATGCGAAGCCGGTCATGACTGTTCACAATATTGTCTTCCAGGGCAATTTCAATCCGGAGTGGCTGGAACCACTCAACCTGCCGCAATCCTGTTTCGATATGCATGGGGTTGAGTTTCACGGACACTTGTCTTTCCTGAAGGCGGGTTTGCATTATGCCGACCGCATTGTGACCGTAAGTCCGACCTACGCCCGCGAGATACAAACAACGGAGATGGGCTATGGCATGCAGGGATTGCTTGCGGTGCGCAACGGTGATGTAAGCGGCATTCTCAATGGTATAGACGAGGAAGAATGGAATCCGGCGGCCGATAAATTTCTGCCGGCACATTACGACAAAAGTGATCTTGCGCCCAAAGCAGCATGCAAGCTTGCTTTGCAACAATCTCTTGGTCTTGAAGCAAATGAGAAAGTGCCCCTGCTCGGAGTGGTGAGTCGTCTCACGTATCAGAAAGGCCTGGATTTGCTGCTCGAATGCATGCCAAAAATACTGGACGGGGGGGCGCAGCTGGTCGTATTGGGTAGCGGCGAGCTTGATCTGGAACAGCGCTATCGACAACTGGCGCAACGTTATTCGGGACGCGTTTCGGTGAACGTGCGTTTCGACGAGAGCTTGTCGCACCAGATCATGGCGGGTGCAGACATCTTTCTGATGCCGTCGCGTTTCGAACCATGCGGCTTGAATCAGATGTACGGCATGCGCTACGGCACGCCACCGCTGGTGCGCAGAACAGGTGGGCTGGCGGATTCGGTGATCGATGCGAAAGCGGCAAAGGGAACAGGTTTCATTTTCGATGCTGCGGATTCGGCATCCTTGTACCGTTCCGTTGTGCGGGCAATTGAGTTTTATCGGAATGACAAGAAATTCAGACGTATTCAGCTAAACGGCATGCGCAGCGATTTTGGATGGCGCAACAGTGCGCAACGCTATCTCGATCTGTATCAGACTGTCATATGAAAGACAATTGCGGAAAATGGCTTAATGAGGAGTGATCATTATGGTTCAGGAAATGCGTTCACCTCGATTCATCAGTGCACTGACCAAAAATACCGTTGCTCTGGTATTGGCCGGAGGACGCGGCAGCCGCCTGCACAACCTGACAGACTGGAACGCCAAGCCTGCGGTGCAATTCGGTGGCAAGTTCCGCATTATTGATTTCCCCCTTTCCAATTGCATCAACTCGGGCATCCGTCGCATTGGTGTGGTGACCCAATATAAGGCACATACGCTGATCGAACATATCCAGAAGGGATGGGGTTTCCTGCGCGGCGAGTTTAACGAGTTCGTGGCCTTGCTTCCGGCGCAGCAGCGCATTCAGGAAGAGTGGTATCGCGGTACGGCGGATGCGGTGTTCCAGAATATCGACATCCTGCGCGGCTACAACCCGGAGTACATCGTAATTCTGGCCGGCGATCATGTATACAAAATGGACTATGGCGAGATGCTGGCGTATCACGTGAGCAGCGATGCGGATATGACGGTGGGTTGCATTGAAGTTCCATTGGCAGAAGCTTCGTCGTATGGGGTGATGACGGTGGATGAAAAAGACCGCATTATCAAGTTCAGCGAGAAACCGGCAAATCCGGCCGAGATTCCGGAAAAACCGGGACGGGTTCTGGTCAGCATGGGGATATATGTGTTTAACGCCAGTTTTTTGTACGAGCAATTGATCCGCGATGCCGATACCAAGAAGTCATCGCATGATTTCGGTCATGATCTTATCCCGTACCTGATCGATCGCTACCGCGTGTACGCGCATCGTTTCCAGAAGAGTTGTGTGGGGTCGGGCGAAGGTATTGATCCCTACTGGCGAGACGTTGGGACTGTTGATGCGTATTGGGATGCCAATATGGAGATGGTCAGTGTGGTACCCGATCTTGATCTGTATGACAAAAGCTGGCCAATATGGACTTACCAGGAACAACTGCCGCCAGCCAAATTTGTGTTCAATGACAAGGATAGATGTGGCGTGGCAATTGATTCCATGGTGTCCGGCGGCTGTATCATCAGTGGGGCCCGGGTACATCATTCCTTATTGTTCTCGGATATACGCGTTGGAGCACGCAGCGAGATCACCGATTCGGTGATTTTGTCCGGCGCCAGAATCGGCAGGGATGTGAAATTGAATCGTGTCATTCTCGATAACAACTGCGAGATTCCTGATGGAATGCAGATCGGTGTGGATCACGAAGAGGATGCACATCGTTTTCATTTGTCTCCAGGCGGTGTCACACTGGTAACGCCGGATATGCTGGGTCAGTCGATACACCACATCCGATGAACTGAGGATGTCCACAGATAACGCCATGCAGCAAGAACGTACATTACAGAACGCAAGCAAAAAACTGCATCTCATTCTTTGCTGGCACATGCATCAACCGGATTACCGGGAGTACTTGCATGGCGAGTATGTGTTGCCGTGGACGTATTTGCATGCCATGAAGGATTACACGGACATGGCTTTTCATCTCGAACAGCATCCGCAGGCCAGGGCGGTGGTGAATTTTGTGCCCATCCTGATTGAGCAGTTGCACGACTATGAACAGCAATTCAAGAGCGGGAACGTGCGCGATTCATTGCTCAAGATGCTGGGCTACGAAAAACTGGACGATTTGGGTGACAAAGAGCGCCTGCACATTCTGGATAGTTGCTTCAAGAGCAATCATACCAAGATGCTGCAGCCGTACCGTTCGTACCAGCATTTGTTTGACATTCAGAGGAAGCTGGAAGGGCATGGACGAGAATACGTGACTTACCTGTCCGGGCAATACCTGGCCGATTTACTGGTTTGGTATCACCTGGTGTGGATGGGTGAAAGCGTGCGACGCAGCAGCGGATTGGTAGCGAGCTTGATGGCCAAGGGCAGTCAATTCACTTATGCTGAACGCAAGGCGCTATTCGATCTGATCGGTGCAGTCATCGCCGGAATTGTGCCGCGCTATCGCAAGCTGGCAGAATCCGGCCAGATTGAAATTTCTTCTACGCCATACAATCATCCCATCATACCCTTGCTGCTGGATTTTGCCGCAGCACAGGAAAGTGAACCCGATGTCCCTTTGCCGGAAGCGTTGAGTTATCCCGGCGGAAAATCGCGCGTTCATGCGCATTTATCCATGGCGCTGGAAAGTCATGAGAAGAATTTTGGTGCAAAACCATTCGGGATGTGGCCGTCGGAAGGCGGGGTATCGCGGGCCACTTTGAAGTTGCTGGCAGAGCATGGTTGTGAATGGACAGCGACCGGGCAGGCCGTGCTGGCCAATACTTTGCGTAGAGAGATGAATGATAATCCCCTGCCGGGCAGTTCCGGATATTTGTACAAACCTTATCTGGTCGAAACAGGAGGCAAATCGATTTACTGCTTTTTTCGCGATGACAGTCTGTCTGACAAGGTCGGTTTTGAATACGCGAAATGGAAAGGCGATGATGCCGCTGCAGATTTCGTACATCGCCTGGAGGAGATCCTGAGTAATTCGCCGGACGGAGACGAGCCGGTGGTTTCGGTTATTCTGGATGGAGAAAACGCCTGGGAGTACTTTCCCTATAACGGCTATTATTTCCTGTCCGAGTTGTACGCCAAACTGGAAGAGCATCCCGATATCCGCACTACCACTTTCCACGAATGCGTTCAGAATATGAATGATCCGGATTCGCGCGTAACGGCCAGCAATTTGCAACAGTTGGTTGCAGGCAGCTGGGTGTATGGCACATTCAGCACATGGATCGGTTCACCGGACAAGAACCTGGGCTGGGACTTGTTGTGTGAGGCGAAACATAGTTACGACACTGTCATGGCGAGCGGGCGCCTGAATGAGGAAGAGATGCGTCTGGCAACGGAACAGCTTGGGGACTGCGAGGGGTCAGACTGGTTCTGGTGGTTTGGCGACTACAATTCGGCGCAGAGTGTTGCTTCCTTCGACAACCTGTTCCGTCGCAATCTTTCCAATTTGTATCGCTTGCTCAAGCTGGATCCACCCCTGGAGCTGCAACAAGTTATCAGCGTCGGCAGTGGTGTTCCTGTTGTGGGCGGAACCATGCGACGTTCCGACGCGGCATGATTTTAATGGAGTAGCAGATGGCAAAATCAATCACGTTGCTGCTCGGCGTTCATGCGCACCAGCCGGTAGGGAATTTTGCCCATGTTCTGGATGATGCACATGCGCGTTGCTACGGGCCATTTTTGCGCGTGATGCATTATTATCCCGCTTTCAATTTTGCCATTCATATCAGCGGCTGGTTGCTGGATTACCTGCTTAAACATTATCCGGATGATATGGCCTTGTTGCGGGAGATGGTGCAACGCGGTCAGGCGGAACTGGTCGGAGCAGGTTATACCGAACCGGTGTTGGCGGTGATTCCTGAACAGGATCGGCTCGGGCAGTTGCGGCGCATGTCGGATCAACTTGAAAAGACGATGGGCCAGCGTCCGCAAGGTGCATGGTTGACAGAGCGTGTATGGGAAGCAACCGTGGTGCCTTCGCTGGTTGATTCCGGAATCCGGTATTCGACGGTGGATGACTATCATTTCTTGTGTGCCGGCAAGTCAGATGGCGATCTGGACGGCTTCTACACCACGGAAGAAAATGATCGACAGCTTGATCTGTTTCCCATTTCCGAGGCGCTGCGCTATCGCTTGCCGTTTTCTCCAGCGCAGGATGCGGTCCGCTTTCTGGAAAATCTGGCGAAAGAGGATGGAACGCCTGCAGCGATCTATTTCGACGATATCGAAAAATTCGGTATCTGGCCCGAGACTTATAATTGGGTATATGAAAGGGGCTGGCTTACACAATTTATTGAAGGCGTGCTGGCCTCGGACATCATCAGAACCGAGCGCTATTGCGACTATCATGCGCGAGCCAGGACGCGCGGTGTGGTGTATCTGCCGACCACTTCCTATATCGAGATGAACGAGTGGACACTGCCGGTTCCCGCCGCGCATCATTATGCCGACCTGGTACAGGCATCGAAAGATTCAGGCCAGTTCGGGCAGAACAAGCCATTCCTGCGCGGTGGCGTGTGGAAGAATTTCATGATGCGTTATCCGGAGTCGAACTGGATGCACAAACGCATGCTGGGTCTGTCGCGACGTTTGCATGCATTGCCACAGAAGAAACAGACCGCTGAGATGCTCAATGCTTTGTACGAAGCACAGGCAAACGACGCCTACTGGCACGGGCTGTTTGGCGGGCTGTACTTGCCGCATCTGCGACGGGCTGTGTACAACGCTATCGTTAAACTTGAGGGCTTGCTGGATAAAACAAGACCGCGTCAGCCGAAACAGTCATTCGATCTTGACCTGGATGGCAAGGACGAAATATTTATGCAAAACGGCGTGTTGCAGGCGATACTCAGGCAGGACGGCAGTGCAGCACTGTGCGAGTTTGATGCCTATCATCTGAATCATAACTTCGCCGACACCTTGTCCATGCCGCAGGAGCACTATCATCGCAAGGTGCATGCTCAACCAGTCGAGACACAGCAGGTCGAAGGTATCGCAAACCCGCATGACGGCATCAGCCTGAAGCACGATATCACGCAAGAGGATATGGTGATTGATGAGCAGCAGAAGTTGATGTTCCTGGATCGGTGGTTATCCGGCGGTGAGGAAATCAAGCCCGGATACGTATTGGCAAGAAACGCAGACATCAAATCCGGCACTACGTTTGAGGCGGCATTGGGAACAGGCTCGGTACGCAAATCAGTGGCACTGGTCGATGCGCGTTTGTATGTTGCCTATCACTTCAAAGGTGTCAGTGAAGGCATATTCCGGGTGATTGTGAATCTGGCCATGCCGAGTTGTGACGGTACGGCCGGACGCTTCCGGATTGATGGGGAAATTGCAGGCGGCTTTGGGCAGGTATTGCGACTGGATGCGATGCAGCGCATTGTGCTGGAAGATGCTGTATTGGGCGGGAAGCTCGTTATCTCGGTGAATCAGGCGGTGTCCCTGCTTTCAAAGCCTTGCTTCAGTGTGTCGCAATCGGAAGCCGGCTTCGAAAAGATCATGCAAGCGGTTGTGTTGACTTTTGAGGGTGCCAGGACCGAGCAGACGGATTCGCTGGAATTCTGCATAGAGGTCGCGTGAACTCACCGGTAACCATTCATAGTTTTGGGAATATGTATGAATATTGTTAACAAGCCTTTTATTGCCAAGCATCCCAGTACGCTGAAACTGCCCCCGCTGGGCATGAATGCTGCCGGGCTGGAGGAAGATTTCTGCCGCTATTTCAACCACACCCTCGGTTGGGACAAAGCCAGCGTTTCCTCGCATCATGTTTATACCGCTTACGCATTGGTATTGCGCGATCGTTTGGTGGAACGCTGGCGTCAAACCCAGCGTGCATATGATGAATCAGACTGCAAGCAGGCGTATTACCTGTCGCTGGAGTTTTTGATGGGGCGTGCGCTTGGCAACGCACTGCTGAATCTGGATCTGCAGGGTGCGACAACTGAGGCGATGCGGAATCTGGGTCTGGATATGGAAGAACTGCAGGAACTGGAGAGCGATGCCGGCCTGGGTAACGGCGGCCTTGGCAGATTGGCCGCCTGCTTTCTGGATAGCTGCGCGACACGGCAACTGCCGGTGACGGGTTATGGTATTCGCTATGAGTACGGTATGTTCAGGCAGAAGATGGAGCATGGATATCAAATGGAAGAACCGGACCACTGGTTGCGCAACGGCAATCCGTGGGAGATCGAACGTCCGGAATATGAGGTCAGGGTCAAGTTTGGCGGACATAGCGAGCACTACACTGCAACGGACGGCAACCTGCGCATGCACTGGGTTGATACACAGGATGTGCTGGCGGTGCCTTATGACATGCCCATTCCGGGTTATCGCAATGGCACAGTGAATACGTTGCGCTTGTGGAAAGCGGCTGCGACAGAAGAATTCGATCTGGGTGAATTTAATGCGGGGAGTTATACCGATGCGGTAGCGGCCAAGAATGCGGCGGAGCATATCACCATGGTGTTATATCCCAATGATGCGAGCGAGAACGGCAAGGAACTGCGCCTGCGCCAGCAATATTTTCTGGCCTCTGCCAGTTTGCAGGATGTGTTACGACGATGGGTACACAAGCACGGCGAGGATTTTTCCAATTTTGCCAGGCAGAACTGCTTTCAACTGAACGACACACATCCGACCTGTGCAGTGCCGGAGTTGATGCGTTTGCTGATGGATGAGCACGGTTTGGGCTGGGATGAAGCGTGGGAAATCACATCGCTCACGATGGCCTATACCAATCATACGCTGTTGCCGGAAGCGCTGGAGCGCTGGCCGGTACACATGTTCGGGCGGCTGTTGCCGCGGCTGCTGGACATCGTCTATGAGATCAATGCGCGATTCATGGAGGAAGTTTCCCAGCGCTGGCCGGGAGACACAGAGCGTGAGTGTCGCATGTCCATCGTTGAAGAGTGCGGTGTGCCGCAAATACGCATGGCTTTTCTGGCGGTTGTGGCGTGCCACTCGGTAAATGGTGTGGCGGCCCTGCATTCGCATTTGCTGCAACAACATTTATTTCATGATTTTTTTGAACTTTGGCCGCACAAATTCAATAACAAGACCAACGGTGTGACGCCACGGCGCTGGGTGGCATCGAGCAATCCCTTGTTGAGCAAACTGATCGACGACAGCATTGGCGAGGGCTGGCGCAACGAGTTATCCAGGTTGCAGGGCTTGAAACCGTTTGCCGAAGACGAAAAGTTTCGTGCCGAGTGGCATAAGGTAAAGCAGGCCAACAAGCAGCGCCTGGCTGCAATGGTCGCAAGCGAGTGCGGCGTGCAATTCGACCCCTCGGCACTGTTTGATGTGCAGGTGAAGCGTATTCACGAATACAAACGCCAACTGCTCAATGTGCTGCATGTCATTCACTTGTATGACCGTATCAAACGCGGCGACACGGCTGACTGGACACCGCGCTGTGTGCTGGTTGGAGGCAAAGCCGCACCAGGGTATCTCATGGCGAAGCGCATTATACGTCTGGTGACAGCGGTGGCGGATGTCGTTAACCATGACCCGGCCACCAAAGGTCTGCTGCGGTTGGCTTTTCTGCCTGATTATCGCGTCTCGGCAATGGAGGTGATCTGTCCGGCGGCCGATTTGTCAGAACAGATATCCACGGCGGGCAAGGAAGCATCAGGCACGGGCAACATGAAATTCATGATGAACGGTGCGATAACGATCGGCACCTTGGATGGCGCAAACATAGAGATTCGCGAAGAAGTGGGAGCGGAGAATTTTTTCCTGTTCGGCTTGACGGCAGATCAGGTGGAAGCGGCACGCGGACACTATGATCCAGCCGCGATTGTTGCTGCTGACCATGATTTGGCACGGGTAATACACCTGATGCAAAGCGGGCATTTCAACCTGTTCGAGCCGGGGTTATTCGATCCCATCGTGCACGCTGTTATGAATCCGCACGATCCATGGCTCACAGCGGCGGATTTTCGCAGTTATGTGGATGCGCAGCAAAGCGTGGCGGTTGCCTACCGCGACCGGGAGCGCTGGATACGTATGAGTATCTTCAATACTGCAGCCAGCGGCAAATTCTCCAGCGACCGCACCATACAGGATTACAACCGTGATATCTGGCATTTGCCGCAAGTGCCGGCACATATTGAGTAAGCGGGCGGGCGGGCCTTCCCGCCCTGTTTCATGTATCATTCCACTCGCAATATCCGTTTTATTAAGTCGGTTTAATATTCAAAAGGAAGTGCCAGAATGTCAAATGTAGAGACCCTGAGTGGATTGCAGCGTCGTTTGAATGCATCCATTCCCCAGCAGCAGATCCGCGGCGAAATGGAAGCGCGGCTGAAACATATCGGCCGTACTGCCAAGGTGCATGGTTTTCGTCCGGGCAAAGTACCGTTCAAGGTACTGGAACAACAGTATGGGTCTTCTGTGCAGCAGGAAGTGTTGGGCGAAAGCTTGCAGCGTTCTTTTGCCGAGGCGGCCCAGGCCAACAAATTGCAGGTGGCGGGTTATCCGCAATTCGAGATCAAGACCGCAGACCTGAATGCACCACAGATCGAATTCTGTGCGACCTTCGAGGTCTATCCGGAAGTTGTTATCGGCGATATTTCCGGTGAGAGCATTGACCGCGTTTCATTCACGCTGAGCGATGCCGATGTGGAAGAAACCATCACCACGCTTCGTAAACAACGTGCTGAGTACAAAAAGGTCGACCGTGCCGCGCAGAATGAAGATCAGGTGCGTATCGATTTTTCCGGGAAATTGAACGGCGTGGTGTTCGAGGGCGGAGAAGCCAGGGATTTCACGGTAGTGTTGGGCTCGGGACGCATGTTGCCAGATTTTGAAAAAGCAATTGTCGGTATGAAGGCGGATGAAACCAAGTCATTTGATATGACTTTTCCTGCGGATTATCACGGCAAGGATGTGGCCGGGAAACAGGTTACGTTTACGATCACCGTGCATGTTGTGGAAGCGCCGCACTTGCCTGAGGTAAATGCAGATTTCGCCAAATCACTGGGTGCGGAAGACGGGGATGTGGAAAAGCTCAAACAGGAGATACGCGACAATGTCGGACGTGAAGCAGCACGCCGCGTGAAGGTGCGCAACAAGGACAGCGCGATGGAAGTGTTGCTCAAAATTGCCCAACTGGATGTGCCCAAGGCGCTGATGGAACGCGAGGCGCAACAGTTAATGCAACAGACCATGCAGGATATGGAAGGCCGCGGTATGAAGATACCGAAAGGTACGCAATTGCCTGCAGATATGTTCTTCGAGCGTGCCACCAGGCGCGTAAAGCTGGGCCTGATTCTGGCAGAGCTGGTTGACAAACATGATTTGAAAGCCAAACCGGAACAAGTGAAAGAGATGGTGCAGGAATTTGCCCAGAGCTATCAACATCCTGAAGAGGTGCTGCGCTGGTATAACGCCGATCCTGCGCGTATGCGCGAGGTGGAGAATCTGGTGCTGGAAGATAATGTTGTGGCCTGGGTGATGGCTGGTGCCCAGGTGAGCGATAAAGAAGTTACACTGACCGAATTGATGGGGAGTGACTGAATATGTTGAATAACGCCACATCGCAAATGACTGAACCGCAAGATATTGGCATGATCCCGATGGTGGTCGAGACCAGCGGACGCGGCGAGCGCGCCTACGACATTTATTCACGCTTGCTCAAGGAGCGTGTGGTGTTTCTGGTCGGCGAGGTCAACGATCACACTGCCAATCTGATCGTCGCGCAGATGTTATTCCTGGAATCCGAGAATCCGGACAAGGATATCCATTTCTATATCAATTCACCCGGTGGTTCCATTTCGGCAGGTATGGCGATTTACGACACCATGCAATTCATCAAACCACAGATTTCCACGTTGTGTATTGGCATGGCAGCGTCAATGGGCGCTTTCCTGTTGCAGGCGGGCGAGAAGGGCAAGCGTTTCGCCCTGCCGAATTCCACCGTGATGATCCATCAACCTTTGGGCGGATTCCGTGGACAGGCTTCGGATATTGAGATCCATGCCAAATATATCCTGACATTGCGTGAACGCCTGTATGCCTTGATGGCGCATCACACAGGGCGTACAGTGGAAGAAATCGCCCGCGACAGCGAGCGCGATAATTTCCTGAGTGCCCAGGAAGCGGTGGAATACGGGCTGGTGGATCAGGTGCTGGATAAACGTGTTTAAGTATTCAGGCAGGCTGCCGATAGTTTCGGAGCGGAGGTGCATATGACGATGGACAAGAACAAGGGTGACAAGCTGCTGTATTGCTCATTCTGTGGAAAAAGCCAACACGAGGTGCGCAAGCTGATTGCTGGACCTTCTGTGTTTGTGTGTGATGAATGCATCGCATTATGTAATGACATCATCCGCGAGGAGACGCAGAACGGTATCGTCGGAGACAAATCGGACAAAAACGAGTTGCCGGTTCCGCACGAAATTTGCGAACGACTGGATGATTATGTCATCGGGCAGCGTCATGCCAAGAAGATACTGTCTGTGGCAGTGTATAACCACTACAAGCGTTTGAAAAATACCGACAAAGATGGTGTGGAACTGGCCAAGAGCAATATCCTTCTGGTCGGTCCGACCGGTTCCGGCAAGACATTACTTGCGCAAACCCTGGCGCGTCTGCTCAATGTGCCGTTTGTGATGGCCGATGCGACCACATTGACCGAGGCAGGCTACGTCGGAGAGGATGTCGAGAACATTATCCAGAAGCTGTTGCAGACATGCGATTACGATGTGGAGCGCGCGCAGCACGGTATCGTCTATATCGATGAAATCGATAAAATTTCGCGCAAATCGGACAACCCATCCATTACGCGCGATGTGTCCGGTGAAGGCGTACAACAGGCGTTGCTCAAGCTGATCGAAGGCACCAAAGCATCGATTCCTCCCCAGGGCGGACGCAAACATCCCAATACCGAATTCCTGCAAGTGGATACCAGCAATATCCTGTTCATTTGCGGCGGGGCATTCGATGGTCTGGAAAAAGTGATCCGTGACCGTTCGGAAAAAGCCGGGATCGGTTTTTCGGCCACGCTTGCCAAGCGTGAAGACAAAGAAGATATTGGCAAAGCCTTACGCGGGGTGGAACCGGAGGATTTGATCAAGTTCGGTTTGATTCCCGAGTTCGTCGGGCGTCTGCCCGTCGTGGCGACGCTGGAAGGGTTGGATGAAGCAGCTTTGATACAAATACTGACCGAGCCCAAGAATGCGTTGACAAAGCAATACCATAAGTTGTTTGAAATGGAAGGAGTGGAACTGGAGTTTCGAGAAGGCGTATTGAACGTCATCGCCCAAAAGGCGTTGGAACGCAAGACAGGGGCACGTGGTTTGCGCTCCATTCTTGAAAATGCACTGCTGGATATCATGTTCGATCTGCCATCCGCGGAGAACGTGAGTAAGGTCGTGCTGGACGAGAACGGTGCAGGCGAAGTGGCTCCAGTTGTGATGTATGCGGATACGCCCAAGGCCGCATAATGATGTTGGCGGGCGGGGCTTGAATTCCCGGGCTCAACCCCCATCATACTGCCGTCACCTAATTACCTAGAGTCCAGATCATGGCAGAAGACGAACTTATCACGACAAACGCTGACCTTTACCCGCTGTTACCATTACGCGATGTAGTGGTATTCCCGCATATGGTCATTCCACTGTTCGTGGGGCGCGCCAAATCCATCAAGGCACTGGAAGCGGCGATGGACGCGGGCAAGAGCATCGTGCTGGTGGCGCAAAAATCTGCCGCCAAGGATGAGCCTGCGACCGAGGATATCTATCGTATTGGCAGCATCGCCAACATACTGCAAATGCTTAAATTGCCGGATGGCACGGTCAAAGTGCTGGTGGAAGGCACTCAACGTGCCAAAGTGTTGCGCATATTCGACGACAAGTCACATCTGGATGCGGAAATTCAAGCGGTACCCGTAGACGAAGAGATCGGACACGAGGCCGAAGCGATGCGTCGCGCACTGATCAACCAGTTTGACCAGTACGTAAAACTGAACAAGAAAATCCCCCCGGAAATACTGACTTCGCTGGCAGGCATTGACGATGCCGGGCGGCTGGCGGATACCATTGCTGCACATTTGCCACTCAAGCTGGAGCAGAAGCAGGAAGTGCTGGAGATATTCGACGTGCGTCTGCGCCTCGAACATCTGCTGGGCTTGCTGGAAGCCGAACTGGATATCATGCAGGTCGAAAAACGGATTCGTGGGCGAGTTAAACGCCAGATGGAGAAGAGTCAGCGCGAGTATTACCTGAACGAACAGGTCAAGGCTATCCAGAAGGAGCTGGGCGAGGGCGAAGACGGTGCCGATATCGAAGAGGTCGAGAAAAAAATCAAGGCTGCGCATATGCCCAAGGAGGCGCATGCCAAAGCCGAGGCCGAATTGAAAAAACTCAGATTAATGTCACCGATGTCTGCTGAGGCGACAGTGGTGCGCAACTATATTGATGTATTGCTTGGTTTGCCCTGGAAGAAAAAAACCAAGATTGACACCGATCTGAAGCATGCTGAAGGCGTGCTTGAAGCGGATCACTATGGTCTGGACAAGGTGAAAGAGCGTATCGTGGAATACCTCGCGGTGCAGCAGCGCGTGACCAAGATGAAAGCCCCTATCCTCTGCCTGGTCGGTCCCCCGGGCGTTGGTAAAACCTCGTTGGGTCAGTCCATCGCACGTGCAACCAATCGCAAATTCATACGCATGTCGCTGGGCGGTGTGCGCGACGAATCCGAGATACGCGGCCACCGCCGCACCTACATCGGCTCCATGCCTGGCAAAATACTGCAGAACATGAGCAAGGCTGGCGTAAAGAACCCGCTGTTCCTGCTGGATGAGGTTGATAAGATGGGGATGGACTTCCGTGGCGATCCTTCATCAGCGTTGCTTGAGGTTCTTGATCCGGAGCAGAACCATACTTTTGTCGATCACTATGTCGAGGTCGAGTACGACTTGTCCGATGTGATGTTCGTTGCCACCTCCAATAGCATGAACATTCCGGCGCCACTGCTGGACCGGATGGAGGTTATCCATGTTTCCAGCTACACCGAAGACGAGAAGGTCAACATTGCGACACGCTATCTGTTGCCCAAGGCAATCAAGAACAATGGATTGAAAGCGGAAGAAATCAACGTTTCCGAGAGTGCGGTTCGGGACATTCTGCGTTACTACACACGCGAAGCTGGTGTGCGTAGTCTGGAGCGTGAGCTGTCCAAGATTTGTCGCAAGGTGGTGAAATCCTTATTGCTGAAAGGCCGCGAAAGCAGGGTCACCATCAATGCACGTAACCTGGATAAATATCTTGGCGTGCGCCGTTATAGCTACGGCATTGCAGAGAAGACAAATCAGGTCGGTCAGGTTACAGGCCTGGCGTGGACGGAAGTGGGTGGTGAATTATTGACCATCGAGACCGCTGTGTTGCCGGGTAAAGGCAAAACCACAACCACTGGCAAACTGGGTGAGGTTATGCAGGAATCAATTCAGGCAGCACTGAGCGTGGTACGCAGCCGGGCCAGGACACTGGGCATCACCTCAAGTTTTTACGAAAAGAGCGATTTGCATATTCACTTGCCGGAAGGTGCAACACCCAAGGATGGCCCAAGTGCAGGTGCCGGAATCTGCACCGCTATGGTCTCAGCGCTGACGGGCATACCGGTGCGTGCGGATGTGGCCATGACGGGTGAGATCACTTTGCGAGGTGAGGTGTTACCTATCGGCGGATTGAAAGAGAAATTGCTGGCGGCCCAGCGTGGTGGGATAAAGGTCGTTCTGATTCCAGAAGAGAACACCAAGGATCTGGTCGAGATACCCGATAATGTAAAAAATAAACTCGATATCCATCCGGTCAGATGGATAGAACAGGTGCTGGAGTTGGCTCTGGAGCGAAAACCGGAGCCACTTGTTGATCCGGAAGTTGCTCCTGTAACTTCTCCTGCAGTCATTTCCGAAACAGGGGCATCGCCTGCGATCAAGCATTGACGGGCAATTGCAAGAGGGTGTGAATTTTATTTAGTTTTGCATTTGCTTGACCCGTTCAAAATCCCTTGATATAAAGCCGAAGCAGGTCTTTCCTGTCTTATCAACTAACAAGCAAAGGGGAATCGCGTGAGTAATAAATCTGATCTGATCGAAGCAATTGCAAAATCCGCTGACATTTCCAAGGCCGCAGCCGGACGAGCGCTGGACGCGACTATCGAATCTATCAAAAAATCCCTGAAAAAGGGTGAACTCGTGAGCCTGGTTGGTTTTGGTACGTTCTATGTTGGCAAGCGCGCTGCGCGCAGTGGCCGCAATCCTCGCACTGGCGCCACCATCAAGATCAAGGCTGCCAAAGTTCCTAAATTCCGCGCTGGCAAAGGCCTGAAGGATGCTGTAAACTAGCCGACTTTGCTGGGGTGCTTAGCTCAGCTGGTAGAGCACCGCCCTTACAAGGCGATTGTCGGCGGTTCGATCCCGTCAGCACCCACCAATAGTTTTTGGAATTTATGGAGTGGTAGTTCAGTTGGTTAGAATACCGGCCTGTCACGCCGGGGGTCGCGGGTTCGAGTCCCGTCCACTCCGCCAAACAGAGGCGAACGAAAAGTTCGCCTTTTTACATGGGATGTCCGACATGACGTCCGTTCTTTCGGGTAGCTAACTATGTTCGATTTAGTGCGTGAAAAAAGGCGCCTGGTACAAATCGTGCTGGCGCTTATCATTGTTCCTTTTGCCCTGTGGGGTGTGGATTCATACCGCAAGTCCGGCGATGCAACGCCGCTGGCGACGGTTAACGGAATCAAGATCGGACAACAGGAGTTTGATAGCGCGCTGCAGCGTCAACAACAAAGAATTCGCGAAATGGCGGGTTCGAATTATGATCCTGCGTTTTTTGACAAACCCGAGATCAAACATTCCATACTGGATGGGTTGGTGACTCAGCATTTGTTGGGCGAAGAAGCGCGTCGTATTGGACTGTACATGACTGACGAGCAAATCGCTCAGGTCATAGCAAGCATAGGCGCTTTTCAAACAGATGGAAGATTCGACAAAGAACGTTATGAGAAAGTGCTGAACGAAAATGGGATGAACCGCTCAGGGTTCGAGGCACGTATTCATCAGGATTTGTTAATCAGGCAACTGACTGATGTCTATGCCCAAAACGGATA
This sequence comes from Sideroxydans sp., assembly GCA_050287265.1. GTDB lineage: Bacteria > Pseudomonadota > Gammaproteobacteria > Burkholderiales > Gallionellaceae > Sideroxyarcus. The sequence continues at coordinate 20,005 of JBNKBO010000027.1, forward strand.
TGCGTCCGACACAGTAGCAGCCGATCTGTTTCGTCTGAACGAGCAGCAGCGAAAAGTCGCTGTTGCGAGTCTGGATGCTGATGCATTCATGAAGCAGGTGAAATTATCCGATAACGCCATTAGTGATTATTACAATAATAACGCACAGGAATTTCATATACCGGAACGAGCCAAAGTTGAATTCGTGGTGTTCTCTGCTGATTCTTTGCGCTCACAAGTGACTGTGAGCGACGCTGAAATTAAACAGTATTATAAAGATCACCTGGCGGAATTCGGAACACAGGAGCAGCGTCAGGCTGCGCACATCCTGATTTCTGTGGACAAACAGGCGTCTGATGCTGAAAAGCAGGCCGCGAGGGCGAAGGCAGAGCAGGTGTTGCTGAAGGTCAAGAAATCGCCGGGAAAATTTGCGGCACTGGCCAAGCAATACTCGCAAGATCCGGGATCGGCGACCAGCGGTGGCGATTTGGGGATGTTCGGACGTGGCGCGATGGTCAAACCATTTGAAGATAGTGTTTTCAGTCTGAAGACTGGAGAGGTGAGCGGCCTGGTATTGAGCGATTTTGGCTACCACATCATCAAACTGATTGCGGTAAAGCCTGCGAAAATACAAGCGTTGAGCAAGGTGAAGAGCATGATTCTTCAACGTCTGAAGTTGCAGCATGCGAACGACAAGTTCGCCGAGTTGGCAGAGAATTTCAGCAATACCGTCTATGAGCAAAGCGACAGCCTGGAACCAGCAGCCGAGTTGGTGAAAATGCCGATCCAACGTGGGGTATGGTTAAGCAAGGGACAGGCTCCTGGCGGATTGTGGACGGACAAGGTTTTGCAGGCCGTATTTTCGGAGGACGCACTCCAGAATAAACGTAATACTGAAGCTATCGAAGTTGAACCCAATACGATGTTATCGGCACGCGTGTCGGAATATAAGCCTGCGAGCGTGCGTCCATTGTCTGAAGTCTCGGCTGTGATTCAACAAAAATTGAAAAAGTTGCAAGCGAGAGATATTGCAATTCAGCAAGGCAATAAATTTCTGGAACAATTGCAGCGGGGAGAAAAGGTCCATATAAACTGGAAAGCAGTGCAGAATATCACGCGCAATCAGCGTTCCGGTATTGAACCAGAGTTGCTACAAGCGGTTTTCCGTGCAGACGCCGGTAAACTGCCGGCATATGCAGGTGTAAGTGGACAGAACGGTTATATGCTTGCGCGTATTGATGCGGTGAAGGATCCGGAACGAAGTGATGAAGCTAATCTCGGTCGCTATGAACAGCAGATACGCCAGATTACCGGGGAAGCGTTATTGTCGGCATATCTCGCAGATTTAAGAAAACAAGCTGATATTACTATGAAAGATTTTACAGAAGAAAGAGAATAGGCATCAGCCGAAACAAGTTCCAGCGCGTATACAAGCGCCATACCTTCAGTATTATTTCTCATTTCAAGTCTGCTGCAGATCGTCATGTGGGTGGCATGATTCTGATGCTTGCGCTGAAACTGCCATTATTAACCCTTAGACATCATAAGCTTACATATTTGCTGGCGATGTTTGAGCACTGGCACCCTGCTAACGTGGGGCTTCCGTTTAATCGTATATAATTCCCCGCTGTTTATTTCGGAATATCTTTATGCTGGAAGTCGGCAATCTTGCATGCAGTCGCGGCGAACATCGTTTGTTTTCCGGATTGTGTTTTAAGCTGCATCCAGGGCAGATTCTGCAGGTACAGGGAGCGAACGGTAGTGGCAAGACCAGTCTTCTGCGTACACTGTGTGGTTTCATTCAGCCCGATGAAGGCGAAATTCTCTGGCATGGCAAGCGCGTTCATGATCTTGGAGAAGATTATTTTGCCGAATTGCTGTATCTGGGGCATTTGAACGCGATTAAAGATGAGCTGAACGCGCTGGAAAACTTGCAGATGAGCGCGGGCCTGGCGGGTTACGAAATTTCTGAAAAACAAGCCTTCACCGCATTGCGCAGAATGGGCTTGCAACGCCGCGAACATTTGCCGGTCAGGGTATTGTCGCAAGGTCAGCGGCGCAGAGTTGCGCTGGCACGCTTACTGGTCAGCGATGCGCATTTGTGGATACTGGACGAACCATTAACCGCACTTGATGTTGGTGCAGTGAGCTTGATGCAGGAACTTATCGGTGAACACCTGTCGAAAGGCGGTATGACTATTTTTACCACGCACCAGCCATTGCAAGTCGCTGGTGTGCAGACCGGACAGTTGACGCTGTCATGAATAAACTGTCCCTGATGGGGTTATTCGGACTGGTGGTAAGACGAGATCTTTTGTTGGCGATGCGCCGCCGTGCAGATGTATTGACCACATTGATATTTTTTGTAATGGTCGTTAGCCTGTTCCCGCTTGGTGTTGGCCCGGAAATGGACATGCTGCGCAAAATGGCTTCAGGTGTTGTGTGGGTTGCTGCATTGCTGGCCTCCATGTTGTCGCTGCCGCGCATGTTTTCGGCAGACCATGCGGATGGAACGCTGGAGCAAATGATGATTGCGCCGCAGTCGTTATCCGTGCTGGTACTCGGCAAGATCGTTGCGCACTGGATGCTGTCGGGTTTGCCCCTGGCTTTGATCGCGCCGGTGTTGGGTTTGCAGTTTGACATGTCGGCACCTGCGCTGTGGGCATTGGTGCTGACGTTACTGCTCGGGACGCCGGTATTAAGCATGATCGGTGCAATCGGAGCGGCGTTGACCCTGGGTCTGCGCGGCGGCGGTGTGCTGGTTTCGTTGCTGGTATTGCCGTTATGTATCCCGGTGCTGGTTTTCGGGGCGGGTGCGGTGGAAGCGGTTTCCGGAGGTATGAGTGCAGTTTCCAATATGTCATTATTGGGCGCGTTCATGTTATTCGCGCTCGTATTCACCCCGTTTGTTGCGGCGCAGGCGTTGCGTATTTCGATGGAGTAAAATTTGGCTATCAACTGGTTTAAATATTCGGCACCGACAACTTTTTACGGACTTGCAGGCAAGCTGATTCCTTTTTTCGCATGGCCTGCTGCGATTTTGTTTGTTATTGGCCTTTATCTTGGTTTTTTTGTCGCGCCGACAGATGCGGTGCAAAGCGAAGCCTATCGCATCATCTTTCTTCATGTTCCTGCTTCAATATTGTCCATGTTCGTATACCTCATCATGGCTATGTATGCAGCATTGGGGCTGATCTTCAAAACCCGGCTTTCCTCAATGATGGCGCAGGCATTGGCGCCAACGGGTGCGCTGTTCGCTTTTATTTCACTCTGGTCCGGCGCTCTGTGGGGCAAGCCGATGTGGGGCACATGGTGGGTGTGGGATGCGCGCCTGACTTCGGAACTGATTCTATTGTTCCTGTATCTTGGCTACATCGCTTTGCAGGCATCCATTGAAGATCCACGTCGCGCTGATCGCGCCAGTGCCTTGCTAGCCATTGTTGGTTCGGTGAATGTGCCCATCATCTATTTTTCGGTGAAATGGTGGAACACCCTGCATCAGGGTTCGACCATCAAATTCAGCGGCACCAGTATGCATATCGCCATGCAACAAGCCATGCTTGCGGTATTGGTTGCGTGCTGGCTGTATGTCATTGCAGTGACGCTGGCACGTGTGCGCAGCATTATTCTGGAACGGGAAGCCAATACGCAATGGGTGAACGATCTGCCAGAGATAAAACAATTGAAGGGGGAGTGTTCGCAATGAATTGGTCTGAATTCTTTGCCATGAACGGCTACGCTTTCTACGTTTGGGGTTCCTACGGCATGGCGTTATTGGTGTTTGCCATTGAGATTGTGCTGGTACGCAATCGCAGAAAAAATGCTTTGCGTACCATGCGTTTGATGCGTGATGAAATGGGAGAGTCGGAATGACGCCAAGACAGAAAAGATTGTGGTTCATTGTGGCTGGCGTGGCACTGGTTGCGGCAGCTGTTGGCTTGGTGTTGTTTGCGTTGAAGAACAACGTTAGCCTGTATTTCACACCCACCCAGGTTTACAACAAGGAAGCTCCACAGGCCCGAAGCTTTCGGGTTGGTGGCTTGGTTGAGGTTGGCAGCATACAACGCGAAAAGGACGGATTGACTGTGCATTTCAGTATCACTGATAACAGTAAATCCATGCCGGTGACCTACAAGGGCATCCTTCCCGATCTTTTCAAGGAAGGAAAAGGCGTTGTGGCTCAGGGAAAACTGGAAACGGATAACGTATTTCACGCCGAAGAAGTCCTGGCCAAGCACGATGAAAATTACATGCCTCCCGAAGCGAAAGATGCGCTCGAAAAAGCGCAGAAGGTTAAGGCAAATGAGATGTCCCGATGAAATTCGCATATGTAATTTCGGCGCAGGCTAACATGCGCTTGGCGCATGTTAAGCCGCGAAGCGGCGGCTGGAGCCAAAATTACATGCCTCCCGAAGCGAAAGATGCGCTCGAAAAAGCGCAGAAGGCCAAGGCAAATGAGGTGTCCCGATGAAAAAAGAAAACAGAAAGCAGGAGAATAATAATTAGAGCGTAGAAAGCGACACAGTCGCAACAATTCGTCCATTAAATAAAATCGTAGCTAAATATTTTTTGAAAGCCTCAGTATGATTCCAGAAATTGGTAATTTTGCACTCATCATTGCGCTTTTTCTTTCCCTGACCCAGGGGGCGCTGCCCATAGTCGGGGCTGCGCGAAACGATTCAGTATTGATGGGAACTGCGCGCACGCTTGCTGTCGGGCAATTTCTTATTGTTTCAGTTGCCTTCGGTTGCCTGCTGCAGGCTTTCATTGCAAACGATTTTTCCGTGTTATATGTCGCGCAAAACTCAAATTCTCAATTGCCGATTCAGTACCGTATCTCGGCGATCTGGGGCGGACATGAAGGTTCGTTGTTGTTGTGGACGTTTATTCTGACCATATGGACGGTCGCTGTAGCAGGTTTCAGTCGCCATCTTCCGCAGGAAATGGTGGCGCGCGTGATTGGCGTGATGGGGCTTGTCTCCGCTGGTTTTCTGCTTTTCATGCTGCTTACCTCCAATCCGTTCGATCGTCTGTTTCCGGCCGCCATGGATGGACGCGATCTGAATCCCTTGTTACAAGATCCCGGTCTGGTAATTCATCCGCCGATGCTGTACATGGGATATGTCGGTTTCTCAGTTGCTTTCGCTTTCGCGCTTTCTGCATTGCTGGGGGGAAAACTGGATTCCACCTGGGCACGCTGGTCCCGTCCGTGGACGACCGTGGCATGGGTATTCATGACCCTTGGTATCGCGTTGGGAAGCTGGTGGGCTTATTACGAATTGGGCTGGGGAGGCTGGTGGTTCTGGGATCCGGTAGAGAATGCATCGTTCATGCCGTGGCTGGTCGGGACGGCGCTGATGCATTCGCTGGCAGTGACGGAAAAACGCGGCGCATTCAAGAGTTGGACGGTATTGCTTGCCATCGCGGCATTTTCGCTCAGTCTGTTGGGCACCTTCCTCGTGCGTTCCGGCGTGCTGTCCTCGGTACATGCATTCGCTACCGATCCCAAGCGAGGTGTATTCATCCTGTCATTCCTGGTAGTGGTCATTGGTTCTTCGCTCCTGTTGTTCGCCTGGCGCGCACCCAAGATCGGGCTGGGTGGGAAATTTGATATCATTTCGCGTGAATCCATGCTGCTCTCCAATAATGTATTGTTGTCTGTGGCATCCGCTTCGGTACTTCTGGGTACGCTGTATCCTTTGTTTATGGATGCGCTTGGAATGGGCAAACTCTCGGTCGGCCCTCCCTACTTTCACACCGTTTTCGTCCCATTGATGGTACCCATGATAATGATGATGGGACTGGGGCCGGTTGCACGCTGGAAGCAGGCAAGCCTGCCGGATATCTGGCAGCGAGTGCGCTGGGCATTGGCCGCCAGTACCGTAATCGCCTTGCTGTTGCCGTTGGTCATGGGGAAATGGACGCCGCTCATTGCGCTGGGGGTGTTGTTGGCTGCCTGGGTCATCATCACTGCCCTGCTTGATCTGCGCAAGCGCATCGCTGGCAGCGGCGACCTGTGGCAACGTCTGAAAATACCTTCCCGCAGTTACTACGGCATGCTACTGGCACACCTTGGCATTGCACTGTTCATTGTCGGCGTGACCATGGTGAAAGGCTACGAGACAGAACGTGACGTGCGCATGGATGTTGGGGATACGCTCACTGCAGGTGGTTATGAGTTTCGTTTCGACGGGGTGAGTGATCAGTTCGGCCCCAACTATATGGCAGCGCAAGGGCGCGTGACCGTCAGGAAGAATGGCAAGGTCATCACCGTATTGCGACCTGAAAAACGCCGCTACAACACTTCCGGCATGCCGATGACCGAAGCAGCCATTCGTACCGGGCTATTGCGCGATTTGTACGTATCGCTGGGTGAACCCATTCCCGACTCTAATGCATGGGCGGTGCGCGTCTACATCAAGCCTTTCGTGGACTGGATATGGTTCGGCTGTTTCATGATGGCACTAGGCGGTCTGATCGCGATCAGCGATCGTCGCTATCGTATTAAAGCCCGCAAGGCATCGACTGCCAGTGCCGGTAACGCGCAATTGAAGGAGAAGACAGCATGACACGCTTCATTTTACCTTTGGTTATCTTCCTGGTTCTGGCAGGATTTCTCTATGTCGGACTTGGACTCGATCCCCACGAAGTTCCATCTCCATTAATAGACAAGCCTGCGCCGGCTTTTTCCCTGCCTCAATTGCATGACGCATCCAGGAAATTCTCGCCTGAACAGATGAAAGGCAAGGTCTGGTTGCTCAATGTGTGGGCATCATGGTGCGTATCGTGCAGAGAAGAACATCCGGTACTCATGTCTTTAGCGCAGAAGGGCACTGTGCCGATCTACGGGCTTGACTATAAGGATAAGAATACAAGAGAAGATGCATTGATGATGTTACGCCGGGGAGGCGATCCCTATGTTCTGAGTGCGACGGATGATGATGGCCGCGTCGGTATTGATTATGGCGTTTACGGCGTGCCTGAAACCTATGTTATCGATAAGCAGGGAATCATCCGCTACAAACAGATTGGTCCGGTTACCTATCAAAGCCTGAGCGAGACTATTTTGCCATTGGTAGCGGAGTTGCAGAAAAAATGAAAAAACTACTGATCTTATTCCTTTGTCTATTGCCGACTCTCACCTATGCAGGCGAGGCGAAAGACCTGGCCGAAGACCCGGTGCTTGAAAAGCGCATGATCGGATTGGCTGAAAACCTGCGTTGTCTGGTGTGTCAGAACGAATCACTGGCCAGTTCCCACGCTGAGCTGGCGGAAGATCTGCGCCGCGAAGTGCGCGAACAAATGGCGCAGGGAAAAGATGACCAACAGATCATTGATTACCTTGTCGCACGCTATGGTGATTTTGTTTTGTATGACCCGCCTGTTAAGAGCTATACCATGGTGCTGTGGTTCGGCCCCTTTGCAATGCTTCTGATCGGTGCAGGTGTGCTGGTATTCCAGCTGCGCAAGCGCCGCCAGACGGTACAGGAAACCGCTCTTTCGCCCGAGGCGCAGCAACGCGCCGCCTCCTTACTTAACGAAGAAGACAACAAATGACTTTATTCTGGATCATCTGTGCGATTCTGCTGATTATCGCCATCCTGTTTGTCGCAATACCTTTGTGGCGCGGCACTTCCAAGAACAATTCCGTGGAACGAGAAGCGGCCAATCTGGAAATTCTTCGTGATCAAATCGCGGAAATGGATGCCGACCTGAAAAATGGTCTGCTCACACCCGAGTTGCACGAGCAGGGCAAACGTGAGTTACAGGCACGTCTGCTGGAAGAAGTTGGCGATACCCAAAAGGGGGCCGAAGATACGAACAAACCGCATCCGCTCAAGGTCACGGCTGTCGTCCTGGCAGTGCTGTTGCCACTGGCATCGGCAGGTTTGTATCTGAAAATCGGGAATCCGGATGCGCTCAAGCCAGGCCATGGGGCGCTTGCCATGCCGCAAACCCGTGACCTTGGCTCACTTGAAGAAAAAGTGGCCGAGAGCCCGAATGATCCCGAGGCATTGGTGCTGTTGGCGCGTGCCTATGTGGATATCAAACGATATGCTGATGGGTCGCGGATCTATGAACGACTGGTCAAGATCATTCCTGATGAACCAATTTTATGGACGGATTACGCCGATGCTTTAGCGATGACACAAGGCGGTTTGCGCGGCGATCCGACCAAACTTCTGGAACGGGCACTGGAGCTCAACCCAAACCACCAAAAGGCGCTGGCACTTTTCGGATCGGCGGCTTTTGAGCGGGGCGATTATGCTGTTGCCATTCATAATTGGGAAAAGCTGCTCAAACTGCTACCCAAGGAAGATACGGAAAATACACGTATGATCGAAGATGCGCTGAGTCAGGCACGGCATGTTCTGGCGCAAAGCAAAGGCGGGATGAAGGTTGCTCCTCCGCTTGATCAGATCAATGAATCCGTGCCTCAGGCACAAACAGCGGGGAAAGAGCGAATCACCGGAACCGTGACACTGAGCGCAGCGCTGAAGGATAAAACCGATCCGAATGACACCGTATTCGTGCTGGCCCGCGCCGCTCAGGGTCCAAAAATGCCCCTGGCCATCCTGCGCAAACAGGTTAAAGACTTGCCCTTGGAGTTTTCCCTTGACGACAGCATGGCCATGGCACCAAATATGAAAATGTCCAATTTCGATCAAGTTGTTGTTGTGGCCCGCATCTCAAAATCAGGCAATGCCATGCAGCAACCGGGTGATATGATGGGGACAAGCAAGCAACTTCCCTTGGGAAGCAAAGGTATCAAGGTTGCCATCGACCAGCTGATTCGCTGAGATGAAACTCAAGAAATATACTAGAAGGGCTGGCACATCATGCGCCAGCCCTTGTTTTTTGGCTCCCCGACCTGGACTCGAACCAGGGACCTGCGGATTAACAGTCCGTCGCTCTACCAACTGAGCTATCAGGGAATTGATGAGGGCGCTATACTAATGACTGCGGGCGTTTAGGTCAATACAGGAAATGCTTTAGCGATTGAATTTCGGATTCTTCGACAGGTCATGCGTTTCGAAGATGTGTGATCGATGAATAACTCTAGCGCGGAACATGGATAAAAAAACAGTCTTCATCAAAACAGCCAAGGGCGAGCGTGAGGAAGCGAGTCTTCCTAGCGACCTCAAACGCATCATGTTGCTCATCAATGGCAATTCCAGGGCTGATGAACTGGCCAAGCGTGCCCCGCCGAGTTTGCGTGATGGGTGGATGGATTTTCTGGCGGAGCTGGTTGAGCAGGGATACATCCGTGACAAGAGTAAACCTTTCGCCGAACCCAAGATTGTTGCGCCGAAATCTTCACTGTTGAAAATGTTTACGCCCAAGCCCCCCAGTGAATCCCCTCTGGGGGAGCTGGACTTCAGCGCTCCGGCGCCGAGTGCAGCCAAACCGGCGGCAAATCCGAAAACAGATGAAGCTGCAAGAATCAGGGCCGAGATGGAAAACGCTGTGTTAATCGCCAAGAACAGAGCGAGTGCCGAGGCGGCAGCCAAAGCCGGAGCCAAAGCCAGACAGGAAGCGGAAAGTGCAGCGCGAGCCAAGGCCCTGGTCGATGCAGAAGAGGCAAGAAAGGCCGAATACAAAGCCAAAAAAGAAGCAGAAAGTGCTGCTCGTGCAAAAGCTGTAGCTGAAGCCAAAGCCAAAGAGAATGCGGCCATAAAAGCCAAAAAGGAAGCAGATGCTCGAGTTCGTGCCGAGATTGAAGCGGCGGCTCGTGCCCAGCAACTGGCTGAAGAAAAGGCCAAGCGTGAAGCCGAAGCAAGAGCCAAGGCAGAGGCCGAAGCAAGAGCCAAGGCAGAAGCCGAAGCAAGAGCCAGGGCAGAAGCCGAAGCAAGAGCCAGGGCAGAAGCCGAAGCAAGAGCCAAGGCAGAAGCCGAAGCAAGAGCCAGGAAAGCTGCTGAGGAAAAAGCGCGGAAGGCGGCAGAGGCGAAAGCAAAACAGGAAGCCGAAGCAGCGCGCTTGAAAGCAGAGCAAGCAGCCGCGCGTATCAAAGCTGAGCAGGAAGCTGCGGCCAAAATACGCGCAGAGGCTGAAATCAACTCAGCCGCAGAAGCGCTCGCCAAGCAACGAACCAAGTCGGATTCAAACGAAATTGAAATTGATCTGGAAGGTTTTCTGGGCGGTTTGCAACAGAATGCTGCCCCTTCAGGACATTATGCGCAGCAAGGGGGGGGCAGGGTAGCCGAGGAAAAACATGGTGGGCAGCATGCAGCATCCGATACGAGATCAGGGAAAGACATTGCTGCCGAGATGGAACGTCTGAAAAATGAGGCAGAGATTGCGCGCCGCAAGATGGAAGAGGAAGCGCGCAGACAAGCCGAGGAAAAAGCGCTGTCGGAAGAGCAGTCCAGGGCATGGGAAGAAGCGGAGCAACGTGCCATGGTACAAGCCGTCGTCGAGGTCGAGCAGGCCAGCAAGCAGGCAGCACTACAGCAAGCCAAATCTACCCCCCGTATACCTGTAGCCAGAAAGCGTCGGGAACCTTTGCCGCTTGGCAAGATTACCTTTGTATTATTTGCTTTGGCACTTATTGTTGTTGTCGTTCTGCCTTATGTCTATCCGTTGAATGAATACATCACTCCTCTTGAGCAGCGCCTTTCCGCGCTTTTGAAGCAACCTGTACGCATCGAAGGGGTGAGCGCCGCCACATTTCCTCCTACCTTGAAACTTCAAAACGTGGTTATAGGAAACCGGGAAGAGGTAAAGGCCGCAAACATCAAGCTGAATTTTGACGTGTTTTCCCTGTTTTCTGAAATTAAAATCATCAGTAATGCCGATCTTGAAAATGTCAGTATTCAGGGGAAGTATTTCGAGAAACAGATTGATAGCCTGAAACTGATCGGAGGAGATGCGGAATATCCGGTACACCATCTGACTCTGCAACGTTTGCGTATTGTTACTGACGAAATTGCGCTGCCGGTTTTGAGCGGTATCGCCGATCTGGGGGTTCAGGGTACTATCTTCCGCGTTTCGCTGCATAGTACTGACGATAAATTTGATATCGATTTGCAATCCAATCCGGAAAAAGCCTGGCAAGTGAGCATTAACCTGAGAGAAAGCAGCCTGCCAATTCTGCCGAATATCGTATTCAGTGACCTGAGCGCCAAGGGAAACCTGGATAACGGAGAAGTGGACTTTACCGAAATGGATGCGCACATATTCAATGGCATACTGCTTGGCAAAGCGAAGCTGAAATGGGGAAATGTCTGGAAGTTGTCTGGAAGTATCGAAGCCAAGACTATCGATCTGGACAAGATGTTCCCGGACTTCCACGTCGAAGGCGAGATGTTCGGTGACGGCACGTTCTCAATGAGCGGTACTGATCTTTCCAGTCTGGGCAAAAATCCGTATCTGGAAGGTTCGTTTACTGTCAAGGCGGGAACCGTCAACGTCGATGTGGTCGAGACGGCACGTTTGTTGAGCCGCGAGCATATAGTGGGCGGGCGTACCCGCTTTGACGAAATGATAGGCACCGTACAGTTTGGAAAACACACCAGCTATTTCCGCCGATTGAAAACTGCCTCTGAAATGCTGAGTTTGAATGGCTCGTTCGAAGTATCCCCGGATAACCGCCTTTCCGGCAATTTGAATGCAGAGATCAAGATGCGTCCTGGCAGCAACCAATTGACACTATACGGGACCCCAATCGAACCCAGGCTGCGCGCCGGGCGTTAACCGGAATACGGCGAATAACATTAAAAAGCCGGGCAACACAAATGTGTTGCCCGGCTTTTTATGGCACAGACAGAAGCGGGCGCACAGCTCAAGTCAGGCCAGTGCTTTAGCGATACGCTCCAACGCCTTTTTCAGGTTTTCCATCGAGGTCGCGAAGGACAGGCGAACATAGCCTTCGCTGCCAAAGGCCGAGCCTGGCACCACAGCCACGCCGGCTTCCACCAGCAGATACTCGGAGAATGCGAGATCACTGCCCTCCTTGATGGCACCTTTTTTGTGGAGTGCAGCAATCGCCTGGCGCATATCGGGAAAAGCGTAGAATGCGCCTCCCGCCATGATGCAGCTCACACCGGGAATCCTGTTCAATTCATTCACGATGAACTCGTGACGCTCGCGGAAAGCCTTCAACATCGGGGTGATGCAGCTCTGGTCGCCGTTCAACGCAGCTTCGGCAGCTACTTGCGAAATGGAAGTCGGGTTGGACGTGCTTTGCGACTGAATATTTCCCATCGCGGTAATGATATTTTCCGCTCCGGCTGCGTAGCCGATACGCCAGCCTGTCATGGCATACGCCTTGGACACCCCGTTCATCACAATGGTTTGCGGGTAGAGGTCGGGACAGGCATTGAGAATGTTAACGAATTTCTCGTCAGTCAGCGCGATATGCTCATACATGTCATCAGTCGCAATGATGATGTGAGGATGTTTGCGTAATACCGCGCCGAGCGCCTTGAAATCTTCCAGCGTATACACCGCACCGGTGGGGTTGCTGGGGCTGTTGATGACCACCATTTTCGTTTTTGGCGTAATCGCGGCTTCCAGCTGCGCGGCAGTCATCTTGAAACCCTGCTCGATACCGGCCTGTACGATTACCGGCTTGCCTTCGGCAATGAGTACGATATCGGGATAAGACACCCAGTAAGGTGCCGGGATGATGACCTCGTCGCCGCGGTCGATCACTGCCAGCGCCAGGTTGAAGAAACTCTGTTTGCCGCCGCAGGACACCAGAATCTGCTTTGCAGTGTAATCCAGCCCATTGTCGCGCTTGAATTTTGCGATAACTGCCGCTTTAAGCGAAGGTGTCCCGCTGACGGGGGTGTATTTGGTAAACCCCTTGTTGATCGCGCCGATGGCAGCGTCCTTGATGTGTTGTGGCGTATCGAAATCCGGTTCTCCCGCACCCAGTCCGATAATGTCTTTACCTTCAGCTTTCAGTTTTGCAGCGCGGGCAGTTACAGCAAGGGTGGGGGAGGGTTTGATGGCTTGAACGCGAGTGGAGAGAGACACGATTTTTCCTGATTTCCTGTGAGTTGATGGAATTGGGGATTATACCTGTGCTACATAAAGAATAGATGCCGCAGGAAGGCAAATACCCCGACGGCGCGCTCATTTACTCTCTGTTACCCACGGTCACTGGGCCTTTCCACGGGCCGGCATTATCTGGACGTATATACCTGTACATTGTCACGTCCTTGCTGTTTGGCCTGGTACATGGCGATATCGGCATAATCCAGCAACTCATTTTCTTTTTCGGCATGTTCCGGATACATGGCCATACCGATGCTGCAGGAGATCCGCAAACTCTGCTGGGCGAGGTCGAACGGCCTGTTGAGCGCACAACGAATCTTTTCAGCAACCAGGACGGCGTCTTCGGTGTTTTCAATGGAACGCAACAGCACCACGAATTCATCCCCGCCTACCCTGGCAACGGTATCCGATTCGCGCACACAATTGCGCATGCGGATTGCCACCTGCTTCAGGAGCCAGTCCCCGACGATATGTCCCAGCGTATCGTTGATCGGCTTGAAATGATCGAGGTCGATGAACATCAGGGCGACGCGCTGATTTTCCCGTTTTGCGCAGGAAAGCGCCTGTTGCAGGCGGTCAGTCAACAACGCCCGGTTGGGCAGGTCGGTCAGCGAATCGTGCTGTGCCATATGGTGGATACGCTCATCGTTAAGCTTGCGTTCGGTGATATCGTGGAACACCACCACGGCGCCTTTGTTTCCCTCATTCACCAGGTTGGGCGAGACTGTGATAGCGACGGGGAAGCCGGAGCCATCCTTGCGCCAGAACCATTCCTCTCCGCTACGCGTCTTACCATCAGCCAGTGACCGGAAGACAGGGCAATCGTCTCCCGGATAAAGGCTCCCATCGGAATGGTGATGATGGAACAGGGCATGCTGATCCTGTCCGATGACTTCTTCTTCACTGAAATCCAGCATCTGCAATGCGGCAGGATTGATAAAAATGCATCGCCCGCGATGATCCACGCCATATACGCCTTCGCCCAACGCATCGAGCAAGCCATGGCGCAGACGGACTTCATTCTCGAGTTTGGCGCTATTGGCTTTCAGACTGCGATTCGTCAAAAACAAACCGGCCGTCAACAGCAGGATGACCAGACCGGACACCCCGGTCGCAATGGATTCCCAGTAAAAACGCGTCAGGACATCATGCAATGTGAATTTTGGGGTGCTGTCGAACGGCGGCAATCTTAATTCGCGTTGCAGCTCTTCAACCGTTGAATAATCTTTTGGCGTGGCAAAGCCGTATATGCCAATGGCACGCGCGGTGGCCGAATCTTCTTCCAGCTGGAACAGCGCAGCGGCAACACGCCGCGAAATATTTTCGTCAACATGCGGCAAGGCGGCGAAAGTCCATTCGGGATAGAGGCGGGTGGAAAGCAGCAGGGGAAATTTCGCAATATGTTGTGGATTCAAAATCTTGATCCGTGCCAGATCCAGCTTGCCTTCCTTTGCCATTGATTCCAGCAAGCCGGTACGCACGAATCCGGCATCGGCGTCTTCGTTCAGCACACTATTGACGGCATTGTCATGGGGCATGCCGACGATTTTCAACTCGGCATCATCGGGAAGCCGCACTCCTGCCAGCGCCAATTCGTAGGCCTGCATCTGATAGCCGCCGAAAGAGCCCAATTCAGGTGCGACCAGACGCATGCCTTTAAGATCGGAGAATTGTTTCAGGTCGGTGCGTACGGCAAGCGTAAAGATCACCCCGCCGAATGAGGCCAGAGGTACGCCATTATCTTCGACAATAAGCGTTGCCAATGGCGCAGACACACCGAGGCGCCTGCTCAACAATACAAAATGCGCCGGATTGGTAAGGACAAAATCAACCTGTTTTTCTGAAACAGCCTGCTCCAGTTCGGGGTAGTCCAGGGTATAGATCCTGAAATGATGCTGCGGGATGGCACGCTTCAGCGCTTTGCCCAGCGGCTGCCATTTTTTTGACATTTCCGGCTTGGGACGGAAAGCGAGCACGCCGATCTTTACCGTTTGCGCTGCCGCGAACGATGTCCACAGCATCCCGGCCAGGCAAAGCGCAGTCAGTAACTTGCGACCAATTGAGGACATATGGTTTATTTGTTTGTTTTGTGAAAGGACATGAATTCCCCAGTGACAGTATCGGCTTTGATCTGTAATTTGGCAATCTTGACGGCAGTGGAGCAATGCGTCTCCCGATCACGGATACAATGACAGCTATTTCCCGGCATCAGCCGGGGCAATAACAATTCAGGGACGATTTGCGATGTCAGGAATTCAGGAAATATACGATTTTGATGATGCCATCGGGCGCGAAGGAACAGCCAGCCTCAAATACGATGCGCGCCGCAACGTATTCGGACGGGGGGACATCATCCCGCTGTGGGTGGCCGATATGGATTTTGCGGTACCGCCTGCGGTGCAACGTGCGCTGATGCAAAGGGCGGAGCATCCCGTGTATGGTTACACCATCTTTCCCGAATCGCTGTATGACTCGCTGACCGGCTGGATGAAAACGCGGTTTGACTGGACGGTGGCGCGCGAGACCATCCTGTTCTGTCCCGGCGTGGTGCCATCCCTGCATGCCTGCATCATGGCGCTGAGCCGGCCCGGCGACGGCGTGATCGTGCAGCCGCCGGTCTATGCGCCGTTCCTTTCCGCACCGGAAATATGCGGGCGCAAGCTGCTGCTCAATCCGCTCAAACTGCAAGACGGAAAATACACGCTCGACCTGGACGACCTCGAACGCTGTGCGGCGGAAGGCGGACGTCTGTTGATCCTGTGTTCTCCGCATAACCCGGTCGGCCGCGTGTGGCAGCGCGATGAATTGCATGCGCTACTGGCGGTTTGCGAGAAGCACGCCATTACCGTGGTTTCGGACGAGATTCATGCCGATCTGATCTATTCCGGTTTCAAGCATGTGCCGCTGGCTGTCCTGAGCGACAAAGTAAAGATCGTTTCCGCTGTCGCCCCCAGCAAGACGTTCAACATCCCCGGTCTTGGCCTGTCCGCGCTGGTAGTGCCGGAAGAACAGGATCGAAAAGCCATCACCCGGGCATTCGATACGCTGCATGTCAGCGCCAGCAACCCATTCAGCATCGCGGCGTTCGAAGCGGCCTATCGCGAAGGCGCGCCTTGGCTGGATGCGCTTATGGACTATCTGGCCGGTTCGCGCGACATGGTGCGGGAGTATTTGCAGCAGCATCTGCCGCAGGTCAGCATGGTCGAACCGGAAGGCACCTACCTGTTGTGGCTGGACTGCCGTGCAATGGGTTTGAGCGAC
>JBNKBO010000028.1:0-35016 GCA_050287265.1 Sideroxydans sp.
TAATGACCTTGAGCCATTCTTGCGGCACGGATGAAGAACCGTGCATCACCAGATGGGTGTTGGGCAGACGGGCATGGATTTCCTTGATGCGGTCGATGCGCAGCACGGCGCCTGTGGGTGGGCGCGTGAATTTGTAGGCACCATGCGATGTGCCAATCGCGATGGCCAGTGCGTCGACCTGGGACTGCTTGACGAATTCGGCGGCTTCGTCGGGATCGGTCAGCAACTGGTCGTGGCTCAGTTTGCCTTCCGCACCGTGACCGTCTTCTTTTTCGCCCTGGCCGGATTCCAGTGAACCCAGACAGCCCAGTTCGCCTTCGACGGAAACGCCGATCGCATGCGACATCTCGGCTACGCGGCGCGTGATGTTGACGTTGTATTCGAATGTGGATGGCGTTTTGCCATCGGTCATCAGCGATCCGTCCATCATCACACTGGAGAAACCGGAACGGATGGCCTGTATGCAGACGGCTTCGGAGGCACCGTGATCCTGGTGCATGACAACAGGAATATGCGGATAGGCCTCGACAGCCGCCAGGATGAGGTGGCGCAGGAAAGCTTCACCCGCATATTTGCGCGCGCCGGCGGAGCCTTGCATGATCACCGGACTGTTGGTTTCGTCGGCCGCTTCCATGATGGCCTTCACCTGTTCCAGGTTGTTGACGTTGAATGCGGGCAGGCCATAGCTGTGCTCGGCTGCGTGATCGAGTAGTTGACGCATGGATACAAGTGCCATTTTTTTCTCCTGGTATTAATTTCTCAAAACATCTGCAATTCAGTGCTGCCTAATTTTTACGGTAATCGCCCACACGCACGATTTTCATCGTATTGGTGTGTCCCGCCTTGCCGATGGCTTCGCCCACGGTCATCACGATCAGGTCGCCGTTTTCCACCAGACCCAGACGATGCAACTCATCTTCCGCATGGCGCAATGTCACCGAGTGATCGTTTGATTTGCCCTCGAATGCAATGGGGTGCACGCCGCTGAACAGGGTGACCTTGCTCAGTGTTTCTTCCACCGGTGTCATCGCATAGACCGGCGTATTGCCGTTAATGCGCGACATCCAGAGTGCGGTCGAGCCGGATTGCGTCAGCGCAACGATGGCTTTCACCTTGAAATGCGAAGCTGCATACAGCGCCGACATGGCGATGGATTGGTCGATGCGCGTGAATTTGCTGGTATCCAGGCGGCGATCCAATGCGCTTTCTTCCGTTTCAATTTCCGCACTGAGGCAGATACGTGCCATGGCCTCGATGGTTTCCACCGGGTAGTCGCCCACGGCGGTTTCCGCCGACAGCATCACTGCATCTGTGCCATCCAGCACGGCATTCGCCACATCGGATACTTCCGCTCTTGTCGGAATCGGCGCCGTGATCATCGATTCCATCATTTGCGTAGCGGTAATGACCAGTTTGTTCCTGGCGCGCGCCATCTTGATCATTTTCTTTTGCAGGCCGGGCACCGCAGCATCGCCGACTTCCACGCTCAAATCGCCGCGCGCAACCATGAGTGCATCGGAAGCATCGATGATCTCGTCCAGTACCGGAATGGCTTCAGCGCGCTCGATCTTGGCGACCAGCAGGCTCTTGCCGCCGCCGGCATTCATGAGTTCACGCGCCAGCTGCATATCACCGGCCGAGCGCGGAAAGGACACTGCCAGAAAGTCCGCCTTGAACAGTGCTGCGGTCTTGATGTCTTCCTTGTCCTTGTCGGTCAGCGCGGGTGCGGTGAGTCCGCCGCCCCTGCGGTTGATGCCCTTGTTGTTGGACAGCACGCCGCCGCGCACGACTTCGCAGTGCACTTCCGCACCCTTGATGGCAATGACATGGAATTCCAGCAAGCCGTCGTTGAGCAGCAACACGGTACCGACATCCACATCCTCGGGCAGTTTTTTGTAATCCAGCCCCACACGCTGCTGGTTGCCGGGACCGTCCAGCGCGGCATCAAGGATGAAAGTGTCGCCCTTGTTCAGGATGATCTTGTCGTTCTCGAATTTGCTGACCCGGATCTTCGGGCCCTGCAGGTCGGCGAGAATACCGACCGTACGGCCTGCAGCTTTGGCTGCAGCGCGCACTTTTGCAGCACGCTCGATATGATCCTGTGCAGTGCCATGCGAAAAGTTCATGCGTACGACATCCACGCCCGCACGTATCATTCGTTCCAGCACTTTCTGGTCGCTGGAAGCCGGGCCAAGCGTAGCGACAATCTTGGTTCTACGTAGCATAAGATTCATAAAACCTGAAAAACAGTTTTATCCACGAAACACACGAAAGTCACGAAAGGATCTGTTCGTGTTTTTCGTGCATTTCGTGGACGAGGTTTATTACTTTCCGGCGCGTTGCTCCAGTATCTCTACTGCCGGCAATACCTTGCCTTCGAGGAATTCCAGGAACGCGCCGCCTGCGGTGGAGATGTAAGACACCTTGTCGTAGATGTCGTATTTCTGGATCGCCGCAATAGTGTCGCCGCCACCGGCCAAAGTGAAAGCGTCCGTTTCTGCGATGGCATTCGCGATGGTTCGGGTACCTCCGCCAAACTGATCGAACTCGAATACGCCGACCGGGCCGTTCCATACCACGGTGCCCGCCTTCATGATGATGTCGGCGAGTTCCTGTGCCGACTTCGGCCCGATGTCGAAGATCATGTCGTCGTCGGCCACTTCGTCCGTGCTCTTCAGCACGGCCGGTTCGCTGGCGTCGAATTGTTTGCCGACCAGCACATCCACCGCGATGGGGATGGTAGCACCGCGTTGTTGCATTTTTTCGATAAGAGCCTGTGCGGTCGGAACCAGATCGTCTTCGCACAGGGATTTGCCAATATTCTTGCCTGCTGCTTTCAGGAAAGTGTTGGCAATGCCGCCGCCGACCACGAGTTGTTCGCACTTCTCGGACAGCGATTCCAGCACGGTCAGTTTGGTCGAAACCTTGGAACCGCCGACGATGGCAACCATAGGCCGCGCCGGATCGTGCAGCGCCTTACCCAAGGCTTCCAGTTCTCCCATCAACAGAATGCCTGCTGCGGCAGCCGGCGCAAATTTCGCCACGCCGTGCGTCGATGCCTGCGCGCGGTGTGCGGTGCCGAAGGCGTCCATCACGAACACGTCACACAGGTCGGCATATTTTTTGGCGAGTTCTTCGTTGTTTTTTTTCTCACCCTTGTTGAAGCGGCAGTTTTCCAGCAGCACCAGTTCGCCCTCGGCAACGCTGAACCCGCCGTCCGCCCAGTCACGAATCAGGCGCACCGGTTTGTCCAGTTTGTTGGCAATGACGTCAGCGACCGGCTTGAGCGAATTTTCTTCGGAGTACACGCCTTCTTCCGGCCGGCCCAGATGGGAGGTCACCATCACGCGCGCACCGGCTTCCAGTGCAAAGTTGATGGTCGCCATGGATGCAGTGATGCGCGCATCGGAGATCACTTTGCCGTCTTTAACGGGTACGTTGAGATCGGAACGGATCAGGACGCGTTTGCCCTTGAGATCCAGGTCGGTCATTTTGATAACAGACATGATTGTCCCCTTGTTCAGAGATGCGAATCGAAAAAGGCTGGCATGTGCCAGCCCTTCCGGAGTTGCTTATTTCGCTACGTGCTGCAGGAAACGCAGCATGTTGCAGGTGTAGCCATATTCGTTGTCATACCATGCGACGACTTTGACGAAAGTGCTGTCCAGCGCGATGCCGGCACCGGCATCGAATACGGACGGGGTACTTGCACCGCGGAAATCTGTGGCGACAACTTTCTCTTCGGTGTAGCCCAGCACGCCTTTCATGGCGCCCTCGGATGCAGCTTTCATTGCCTTGCAGATATCCTCGTAAGTCGCTTCCTTGTTCAATTCCACAGTCAGGTCGACCACGGAAACGTCTGAAGTCGGCACGCGGAATGACATACCGGTCAGCTTCTTGTTCAGCTCGGGAATGACCTTGCCCACAGCCTTGGCTGCGCCGGTGGAAGACGGGATGATGTTTTCCAGAATGCCGCGTCCGCCACGCCAGTCTTTTTTGGACGGGCCGTCGACGGTTTTTTGCGTTGCAGTGGCAGCGTGCACCGTAGTCATCAGGCCGCGTTTGACGCCCCAGTTATCGTGCAACACCTTGGTTACAGGTGCCAGGCAGTTGGTGGTGCAGGAAGCACCCGATACGATGGTCTCGCCGGCATACTTGGTATGGTTCACGCCGAACACGAACATGGGGGTGTCGTCCTTGGAAGGCGCGGATTGCACCACTTTTTTGGCGCCTGCCTTGATGTGTGCTTCGCAGGTTTCCTTGGTCAGAAACAGACCGGTGGATTCGATGACCAGTTCGGCACCGATTTCATTCCATTTCAGATTGGCGGGATCCTTCTCGGCGGTAAGACGAATCTTCTTGCCGTTGACAATCAGGTTGGTGCCTTCCACCTTGACGTCGCCCTTGAAATTGCCGTGCACGGAATCGTACTTCAGCATGTAGGCAAGGTAGTCAGGCTCCAGCAGGTCGTTGATGCCGACGATTTCAATGTTCGAAAACTCGGCTTCCTTTGCCACTGCACGGAACACCATACGGCCGATACGACCGAATCCATTGATACCAACTTTGATTGCCATGATTACTTCTCCTGTTTATTAATGATGATTTGTTCAGTTACAGCGCGGTCCTGAGCGCGTTTCGGTGCAGCCTTTGTTTTAGCTGATGACTTTCTTTACCGTTGCAACCACATTGCTAACGGTGAAACCAAAGTGTTTGAACAATTCGGGTGCCGGGGCGGATTCGCCGAAGCAATCCATGCCGATCACGGCGCCTTCCAGTCCCACATATTTGTACCAGTAGCCGGTCACGCCGGCCTCGACGGCGATGCGCTTGACGCCTTTGGGCAGCACGCTGTCCTTGTAAGCCTGATCCTGGCGGTCGAACACGCTGGTTGACGGCATGGAGACGACGCGCACTTTGACGCCTTCTTCTGCCAGCGCAGCCTGTGCCTTCATGGCCAGGTCGACTTCGGAGCCGGTAGCGATGATAACAGCCTGCGGTTTGCCGCCTGCCGCTTCGGACAGTATGTAACCGCCCTTACGAATGTTTTCGATTTGCTTCGCATCGCGCTTCTGGAATGCCAGATTCTGGCGGCTGAAGATCAGTGATGTCGGCCCGGTTGTGCGCTCGACTGCACACACCCAGGACACGATGGATTCCACGGTATCGCATGGGCGCCAGGTATCCATGTTCGGGATATAGCGCAGGGTCGTGGTCTGCTCGACGGGTTGATGGGTCGGGCCGTCTTCGCCGAGGCCGATGGAGTCGTGCGTATAAACATAAATGACGCGCTGCTTCATCAGCGCCGACATGCGCAATGCATTGCGCGCATATTCCGAGAACATCAGGAATGTGCCGCCAAATGGCAACAGACCGCCATGCAGCGCCATGCCGTTCATGATGTGCGACATGCCGAATTCGCGCACGCCATAGGAAATGTAATTGCCGGGTTTCTTGCCGGAAACATGATGCGCACCGGTCCAGTTGGTCAGGTTGGAACCGGTCAGGTCGGCTGAGCCACCAAGGAATTCCGGTAATGCCGGAACCAGTGCGTTGATCGCGTTTTGCGACGCCTTGCGCGTGGCGATGGTCTCGGCCTTCTCGTTGATTTGCGCAATGGCTTTGGCCGCAAAGTCGGCCCAGTTGGCCGGCAGTTCGCCCTTCATGCGGCGCTCGAATTCCGCAGCCTCTTTCGGGAATGCCTTGCTGTATTCCGCAAACTTGTTGTTCCAGAGTTTTTCCAGACCCTCGCCTTTGGTGCGCGCATCCCATGCTTCGTAAACATGCTGCGGGATTTCAAACGGCGGATATTTCCAGCCGATGTGCTTGCGCGTGGCCGCAACTTCATCCGCACCCAGTGCAGCACCGTGCACGTCATGCGTGCCTTCCTTGTTGGGCGATCCTGCCCCGATGACGGTCTTGCAGCAGATCAGGGTCGGTTTGTCGGTCACTTTCTTGGCGGCTTCGATTGCTGCGTTGATCTCTTCCGGCACATGGCCCTGCACATCAGCAATCACATGCCAGCCGTAGGCTTCAAAACGTTTAGCCGTGTCATCGGTGTACCAGCCGTCAATATGTCCATCGATGGAGATGTTGTTGTCGTCCCAGAAGGCGATCAATTTGCCCAGCCCCCAGGTGCCGGCCAGCGCACAGGCTTCGTGCGAGATGCCTTCCATCATGCAGCCGTCTCCCATGAACACATAAGTGTAGTGGTTGACGATATCGTGGCCGGGTTTGTTGAATTCATTGGCGAGCAGCTTTTCCGCCATCGCCATGCCGACGGCATTGGTAATGCCCTGGCCCAGCGGACCGGTGGTGGTCTCTACGCCGACGGTGTATCCGTATTCGGGATGGCCCGGTGTTTTGGAATGCATTTGACGAAAGCGCTTGATCTCTTCCATCGGCAGGTCGTAACCGCTCAGGTGCAGCAAAGCATAGATCAACATCGAACCGTGGCCGTTGGATTGCACGAAGCGATCGCGGTCAGCCCATTTGGGATTGGCCGGGTTGTGGCGCAGGTGATGATTCCACAATACCTCGGCAATTTCCGCCATGCCCATCGGCGCACCGGGATGTCCGGAGTTGGCTTGTTGCACGGCATCGACCGCCAGCATGCGAATCGCGCCGGTCGTATCATTGAATTTTGGGGGGGTAATATTGCGTGCCGCAGCCATTTTGCTGTCTCCTAGAATCGCTACTGGGGAATAGCTGTTGCCTATTCCTACGAAAGACGTCAATTATGCCTTATCGGCTTACCCTTGAGCAATAAGCGCAAATCCCCAGGACTTTCAAGTCTTTCTGCTATTGGCTTTCGTCTGAACCCCTCTTAATGGGCTTTATCCCCAATTGTTTGAGTTTTCGATATAGATGTGTGCGCTCAATGCCTATCTTTTCCGCAATGCGTGCGATATTTCCGCCTTCTTTTTGCATCTGGTGGTTGAAATACAGGCTGTCGAATTGTTCGCGGGCTTCGCGTAGCGGTATATCCAGACGCAAGGAAATCTGTACACTGTCATCGCGCTCAACTTCTGCAGACTGTTCTTCAGTTACTGGTTTTTTTGGATTCGGCACACCCAGTTGAATTGCCTTGGCAACGGCAGTCAGCAGTTTTTGTAACGCAATGGGCTTTTCCAGAAAATCCGCTGCGCCGATTCGCATGGCCTCCAGCGCAGTTTCGATCGTTCCGTGACCAGACATCATCACCACGGGCATCGTCAACTGTTCTTGCGCAACCCATTCTTTCAGCAGTGTCAGCCCATCCATCTCGGGCATCCAGATATCAAGTAGCACGAGATCAGGCGCACTACGTTCGCGAAAACTCAGTGCCTGTGCCGCATTTTCTGCGAGATGCACCCGATATCCCTCGTCGAACAGTATTTCAGAAAGCAACTCACGAATACCAACTTCGTCGTCTACTACCAGAATATCTTTTGTCGTCATCAAATCACCTCAGCTTCTGTAGCTACCAAAGGCAGAATCACGCTCACGCATGTTCCGCCTGTTAATTGGCTTTCTATTGTAATTTTACCGCCGTGTTCTTCCACGATCTTCTTCACAATGGCCAGGCCCAGCCCGGTTCCCTTCTGCTTGGTTGTCATGTAGGGTTCAAACACCCTTCCCAGCAGTTGCTCGGGAATACCGCTGCCGTTGTCGCACACATTCAGTTTCAACGCACCTTCGACGGTATTTTCGGTACACAGCACGATCTGCGGATTTTCTGTTTGCTGTAAGGCATCATGGGCATTTTGCAGCAGATTGTGGATTACCTGGCGCAAGCGCGTTGCGTCGCCGTTCAGCCACGTATTCTGTGCATTGAGTTGCAGTATGATGGGGCTGCTGTTCGCTTCGTACAAACCCATTACTTCGCTCAGTAATTGATGCATATCCAGCGGCACCAGGCGAGCCATTGGTGCGCGCGCGTAGTTGGCAAATTCTGTCACCATGTTTTTCATTGCCGCAACCTGGCTTACGATGGTCTGGGTAGCACGTTGCAGCAACTGCGCATCCAGGTCGTCCAATTTGGAAAATAGCTTGTGTTGCAGGCGTTCCGCTGAGAGTTGAATCGGTGTGAGCGGATTTTTGATTTCGTGCGCCAGGCGTCGTGCCACTTCCCCCCACGCAGCCTGGCGTTCGGCTTGCAGCAAATGCGTAATATCGTCGAATACCACCACATAGCCCTTATCTTCTGTCGTTGATAGTTGCGTCCCGCGAAGCAGCAACATCTGGTCACCTTCCCTGCTTATCCGTCTTATTTGCCTCTGCCACTCGTTTGGCGTTTCTTCGCTAAAACCCTGCAATACTGTATCGATGAAAGAGCGCAGCAATATGTGTTCAGCCGCTATTTCTGACAGGGTACTGCCTGTCATTTCCTGTAGTGATGCGCTCAATATCTGGTTCGCACTGGGATTTGAAGAGCGCAGACGGTGCTGTTCATCTACCACCAGCACGCCGGAAGAAAGGTGGGCCAGTACACTTTCCAGATATACCTTGGCATTTTCAACCTGAAGTTGCTGTTGCTCTCCGGTGCGCTTCGCATCTGCGAGATATTTTGTCATCTGGTTGAACAATCCGGTCAATGCACCCAGTTCATCACGGCTTTTCACCGGATAATTGCCGTTGAAATCACCTTTAGCCACGGCTTGCGTGCCTTCTGCCAGCGCAGCCAGCGGGGCGCTGAGTTGTTCGCTCAGATAGAATGCGACAGAACTGACACTCAGCAGCACGATCAACAGTGATAGCGTCAGTGTGACACCATACAATCGCTTCAGCCCGAGACGTGACAATGACAGTTCCTGATAGTCGCGATATACCGACTGCACCGTCTCTGCATCAGCTGCAATCTGGCTGGGAACAGGTTGCATGAATTGCAGCGTTCTTCGCTCTTCCTTCCATCTCGCTGATTTCACCGGTATCAGTACACGTAGCACCATTTGCTCGTCCGGCATGGTTTCTATCACTCTATAGTCCCCATTCGCCCATGCCTGTTTCAGCATTTCTGTCGTTGGCAAGTCAACCGGCTTGCTGCCTTTGCCATTTGCAAATGTCAGCAACTGTCCTTTGGCACCAAATACTGCAACATTCTCTGCTCCGCCCTCTTTGATCAGTCGTGCCAGAGTGTTGTTGTGTCGACGTACGTCTTGTTCCGCCAATATCATCGCAACCAGGTGGCCTTTTTTACCCAGCTCTACAAGGCCGTTTTCCAGCGAGTTGCGGCCCAGATTCAGGCTGCCTTCCAGTGCATTTTCCACGCGCACATCGAACCACGATTCAATACTCTTGCTGAGAAATTGTACAGATACTGCATAAACCAGAAATCCGGGCATGATCGCAATTACTGAAAAAATCATGACCAATCGCAAGGTCAGCTTCGCGCCATATACTTTCTGTTTCAGTTTGACGCGAAGTTGCCATACCTGCGAAGCCAGCAACCCTGCCAGCGCCAGCGCCAGTAATCCGGTCATTACCAGCAACACATAATAGTTATGTGAGAACAATTCGGTATTGGCGCTGGCGCTGGACAGTAAATACAGGAGCGATGCCCCGACCAGGCCGCTGATGATGACCAGGTATTTCATGGCAGCGTCACCGTTTCAGCAGGATCAGATTTGATGATCCAGCGGTAGGACTCGGACTTCAAATCCCAGTCCTCGTTGGTCAGGGCGTTCACTTGCAGCGGCTTGGGCAGCTGGGTGACGTCCAGCCTCATACGTGCCAGTGCCGAGCAGCACTCGCTGCCTTTTTTCAGCATCCGTGAAAAAAAACCCCCTCCTTCCTTATCTAGCAACTCCAATGGTACGGGCGGCGCAGTCTGGTGCCCCAATACAAGCAACGCCTCCTTCAATTCATAAAAACTTTGATAAAGCGAACCGCGTGTAATCCGGTATTGCTGGGTAAGTGCATTGAATGAAAGTTTGGCTGTCTGCTCGTCAAGCGCAACATCAGTATCGAACCAGTACCAGCGCGAACGATTGATTGCGAGTTCGCTCACAAAATACAGCGTTACGCCTCGCTTCAGGGCCATTTCCACCATGGGAGACAATTGAATATCGAAATCAGCCGACAGTTGATAGCCTCCTTCGGTCAGGCGGGCTTCGGCTTTGCTGATCGTAATACCTTCTGCGACTGCAACTGAAGCGCACAGCCACAAACCGGTCAATAAAATTGACCAGAAGAGGCTATCAAGCTTGTTTGTGCAATAGCGCATAAAAGAACCCGTCATGTTCTTCGTTCGGCAACAATTGTCCGTCAATCATATCTGGTACGGATAATTCGATCCTCGCGGCATCATCGTACTGATTGAGGAATGCTGCGATTACCTGCTGATTTTCGCGCGCAAAGATGGAACATGTCGCGTAAAGCAATTTACCATCTCCGGCCAGCAGCGACCACAGCGATTCCAGTATCTGGCGCTGCTGCACCGCAAAGCTTTCGATATCTTCCGGTCTGCGTAACCACTTGATGTCAGGATGGCGGCGCACCACGCCTGAGGCGGAGCAGGGCACATCAGCCAGAATTCGCTGGAACATTTTACCGTCCCACCAGTTTCCCGGTGTGGCCGCGTCTCCGCAAACCACTTTGGCATTCAGCTGCAGACGATGTAAATTCTCGCGTACCCGTACCAATCGCTGCTCGTCCTTGTCCACTGCAACCAGTTCGATGTCCCCCGATTCCAGCAAATGTGTGGTTTTTCCGCCCGGCGCAGCGCATGCATCCAGCACCCGCATACCATTTTGCACATCCAGCATCTTTGCTGCAAATTGCGCCCCGGCGTCCTGCACCGACACCCAGCCCTCGCCGAATTTCGGCAAACGTTCTACCGGAACAGGGTGTTGAAGAATCAATGCTCCCGACTCAAGCATTCGTGCCGCGATTCCCCGGGAAGTCAGCAGTGTGTTGTATTCGACTGCAGTGGTACGCCTGGCATTGACACGCAATGTCATCGGCGGATGCCGGTTTCCGGATTCCAGAATTGAATATGCCTCTTCTCCATATTGTGCTTTAAGCGCATCAATCCACCATTGCTGGTGCACATAACGACCTTCATCTGTTTGGTCGGCAATCGCAAGCAATGCCGACTGTCTGCGCAAAAAATTTCTCAACACGGCGTTAATCAATCCGCTGGCTGAAGGAAGGATGCTTTTTGCAGCGCGTACTGCCTGATCGACAATGGCATGCTGCCCGGCCCTGGTATGCTGCAATTGATAAAGTGCGACCAGCAGCAAACCATGCAACGATGAATCCTGCACAGGTCGTTGCAGCAGATTATCCAGTATGCAGTAAAGGCGGGAATAGTAACGCAATGTGCCATAGCACAGATCCTGCAATGCGCCGCGTTCCTGTGCGGTGAAGCTGGAATGCCTGCGTAACGTTTCCCCTAATGCCTGAGTGAGATTTTGCCCGTCATGGACAACCTTGTTTACGATTTTTGCTGCTTCCAGCTGGATGCGTTGCATGGTCAGCTTGTGCTGAAACGGTCGCCGACTTGAATGGGAAATCCCTGTATGAACTGAGCAACGGGTAATGCCTTTCCACCTGGCTTCTGCAGCATCTCCAGCACCAGTACGCCTTTGCCGCATGCGACATGTATGCCGCGCTTGTCCATGGCTATGACCGTACCGGGAATGGTTTTCCCCCCCTCGGATGTATGGGCGCGGAATATCTTGATCGGTGTTTCACCAAAAGTCGTATTTGCCACGGGAAAGGGAAAATAGGCACGTACCGCACGTTCCAGTTCAGCAGCATCCTGATTCCAGTCCAGTTGCGCTTCGC
The DNA here is from genome assembly GCA_050287265.1 of Sideroxydans sp. Classification (GTDB taxonomy): domain Bacteria; phylum Pseudomonadota; class Gammaproteobacteria; order Burkholderiales; family Gallionellaceae; genus Sideroxyarcus. The sequence goes on from JBNKBO010000028.1 coordinate 11,770, forward strand.
GTTTGGTCAGCTTGGCAGCATAGCTTGCCTCTTGCGCTTCCTGTTTTTCAGGAATCAGTTTGCCTTGTTCCATTTTTTTCAAGGCTTCAACAATCGCCCGGGCACCCAGACTGGCCAATTTGTCATGCAGGGTTTGCGCCGTATCTTCCGGGGCTATGGCGCAAGTTTTTTTCAACAGCATATCGCCGGTATCCAGGCCTTCATCCATTTGCATGATGGTGATACCGGTCTCGGCATCACCCGCCAGAATAGCGCGTTGAATGGGCGCTGCGCCGCGCCAGCGCGGCAGCAATGAAGCGTGGATGTTCAGGCAACCATGGCGCGGTATCTGCAACACGGCTTTGGGCAGGATCAATCCGTACGCAGCAACCACCATCAGATCCGCGTCAAGCTGCACAATTGTCTGCTGAACTTCTTCGTTTTTCAGCGATGCAGGCTGCAATACCGGCAAGCCTTGTTGCAAAGCAAGCTGCTTTACGGGACTCGCAGTCAGCTGCATACCACGCCCCGACAGGCGATCCGGCTGGGTTAACACCGCGATAATTTGGTGTTCCCGCATCAGTTCAGCCAAAGCGCTGGCCGCAAACTGGGGGGTGCCTGCAAAAATGATCTTCACGAAAGCCGTCTTTAAAGTGTCTCGCGCCGTTGCTTTTTCAGCTTGGCGCGGATTCGGGATTGCTTGAGGTGCGAAAGGCGTTCGACAAACACGCGGCCCATCAGATGGTCCATCTCATGCTGAATACATACTGCCATCATGCCCTCTGCCTCCAGCGTAAATGACTTGCCGTGCGCATCCTGGGCCTGAACGGTGACAAATTCAGCACGACTGACTTTTTCGTAAATACCGGGAACGGAAAGGCAGCCTTCTTCGTTGATTTTTTCGCCTTTGCTCTCCAGCAATTCAGGGTTAATGAATACCCTCAAATCGTCATGTTTTTCTGATATATCTATTACAATCAATCGGATATGCTTATCCACCTGGGTCGCTGCAAGACCGACACCAGGGGCGGTATACATGGTTTCGGCCATGTCGCGTACCAGCTTGCGGATTGTTTGGTCTATGCTTTCAACCTTTTTTGCGACCTTGTGTAACCGCTCGTCCGGATATTGCAGAATAGGAAGAATTGCCATAAAAGCTTGCCAACTGAAGAGACTAGATGCAGAATTTAAACCGCCGTGCAAACATCACACCGCATTTTACTTACTTTGCTGGGGTTTTCCATGCGCAAGATTATATCGCTGATTTGTCTTCTGTTGCCCATCACCATTTTTGCTGATGAACTTCAGTTGCAGGAAAACGCACCTGATCGGTACGTTGTCGTCAAGGGCGACACACTCTGGGACATCTCTGCCACCTTCTTCAAGGATCCCTGGAAGTGGCCGCAAATCTGGGGTTACAACAAGGACACGATTGCCGACCCACACTGGATCTATCCAGGCGATGTGGTCTATTTTGATCCCAAAACACATACCCTGAGAGTGGGTGAACCGCCTGATAGTGCAGCGGTGCCTGCTGTATCGGAAAACAATGTTTCGTCGGATTCCGACATCACCAGACTGTCGCCAAGGGCACGCGAACTCAAGGGAACCAGCGAAGCCATCAAAGTAATTTCCTTGAAGGAAATCGGCCCTTTTCTGGCTCGACCCCTGGTAGTTGACGATGATGAGTTGGAAGGTGCGCCCAAGCTCATTGGCACTTATGAACGCCGACAGTTACTGGGACCAAACGATGTTGCTTACGCGGTAGACATGCCAAGCGATAGAGGGGTGAGTTGGCAGATATATCGTCCGGGCCAGACTTTTAAAGACCCCGATAGTGGCGAGGTGCTCGGTCATGAGGTGGTCTACCTGGGTGACGCGACAGCTGAAAAGTTTGACGATATCTCTTCTTTAAGAATTACCCATGCTGTTCTTGAAATCCAGAAAGGTGATCGTTTTGCACAGGCCGCTACTGGCTTTTCGGCAAATTTTATTCCGCATGCACCCGACAAGTATATCTCGGCCCAGGTTATTTCAATTTATGGTGGCATGGACCAAGCCGGTCAGAATGCCGTGATTACCCTGAACAAGGGAAGGCGCGACGGCCTGGAAAACGGCAATGTTCTGGCGCTGTACCAAAAAGGAGAAGTCGTACATAACCCGAATTTTTTCCAGCGAAATTATGTATTGCCCGACGTTCGATATGGTTTGGTGTTCGTCTTCCGCGTATTTGAAAAAGTTTCATACGCGTTGGTGATGCAAACCCGGCTGTCCGTGCACTTGCTGGATCGCGCAATTACTCCCGAGTAAGCGATGATTCTCGACGCTTCACTCGCGTCGTGGATTACCCTGAGCCAGATACCTGGCTTAGGCAACGAGGGTTTGCGACGTCTGTTGCAGGCTTTCGGTTCTCCTGAGGCAGTACTCCAGGCTTCCTCATCTTCGCTTTCACAATACATCAAACCAGAGGTTGCACATTCAATTTCAGATGGAATAGACTCGACCCTGCTTGAAGCTGCCGCCGCGTGGCTGGAGGATCCGCTGAACCGCATTCTTTCCATTGCGGACCAGGAATATCCGCAATCCCTGCTTAACACATCAGATCCGCCTCTGTTGCTATATGTAAAAGGTCGTCTGGATTTGCTGAATTCACCCGCATTGGCTGTTGTCGGAAGCCGAAGTGCAACAGCACAGGGAATTCGTAACGCTGAGGCTTTTGCAAAATCCGCTTCCGATGCCGGGCTGTGCATCGTCAGCGGAATGGCACATGGCATTGATGCGGCCGCCCATCTTGGCGGACTCGAAGGCAGCAGTTCCAGCGTTGCCGTGGTCGGAACGGGTTTGGACAAAGTGTATCCCGCTGCCAACCGTAAGCTGGCGCATCGCCTGGCGCAAACTGGAACCATTATTTCCGAGTTTTCTCTGGGTACCCCCCCGCTTGCATCCAACTTTCCGCGCCGCAACCGGATTATCAGTGGATTGAGTTTGGGGTGCCTGGTAGTTGAGGCATCGCTCCGCAGTGGCTCGCTTATCACCGCTCGCATGGCTTTGGAGCAAGGGCGGGACGTGTTTGCCATCCCGGGTTCAATTCATTCGCCGCAATCAAAAGGTTGCCATGCGCTGATCAAACAGGGGGCAAAACTGGTTGAAAGCGCACAGGATATTCTGGAAGAACTGGGCTTTCCCTGCACAAATGCAGCTTCGTCTGCCCCGGCTGAACACCCATTTTTCGAGCATCTGGGCTTCGATCCCCTTGATATGGCGACCCTCATGCAACGGTCCGGCTTGACGATAGCCGAGCTATCCGCCATCCTGTTACAACTGGAACTCGACGGGCATATCGCTTCTTTGCCCGGCGGGCTATATCAACGCATCTCATAATAATATTCTTACATGTTCGATATTTTGCTTTTTCTATTTGAGAGCTACTTCGATATGGGTAGCTATCCCGACCACGACAAACTTTCGCTCAAACTGAGCGCAGCTGGTTTTGAAGAGGACGATATCAATCAGGCGCTGACCTGGTTATCCGGTCTGCAACAACTCACACAGGCCGAATACCCCGAAAGCATAAATCATAGCGGCATTCGTTATTACACCGACTTTGAGGAACAGCGCATCAGTCCGGAAGGTTTTCTTTTTCTTTCATTCTGGGAGCACAACAAGATCATCACGCCCATTGAGCGCGAAATGATTATTGACCGGGCGCTTGCGCTGGGTCGTAAAAATCTATCCCTGGAAAAACTTAAACTCATCGTGCTGATGGTGTTGTGGAGCCAGCATGAAGATCTGGATCCGATGATCATTGAGGATTTGCTCACCCCAATTGATGTAACGCAGGCACATTAACCCCCCAAATGGCAACCAACCTTCTCATCGTTGAGTCTCCGGCCAAGGCCAAAACCCTGAAGAAATATCTGGGTAAGGATTTCGAAGTTCTCGCTTCGTACGGCCATGTCCGTGACTTGATTCCAAAAACTGGCGCTGTCGATCCTGATAACAACTTCGCCATGCTGTACGAAACCATAGCGCGCAATGCCAAACATGTCGACGAAATCGCCAAAGCGGCAGCGGCAGCTGAACACATCTATCTGGCACCTGACCCGGATAGAGAAGGTGAAGCCATCGCATGGCATATCTCGGAGATGCTGAAAGGCAAACGCACACTTAAAGGCAAAACCATGCAGCGGGTGGTATTCAATGAGATAACCCAATCTGCCGTGCAGGCTGCTGTCGCAAACCCTCGCCAAATTTCCATTCCGTTGGTCAACGCACAGCAGGCTCGCCGCGCCCTGGATTATCTGGTCGGCTTCAATCTTTCGCCTTTGTTATGGCGCAAGGTTCGCCCTGGATTATCTGCCGGTCGTGTGCAAAGCCCCGCACTGCGTCTTATTGTCGAACGCGAGCAGGAAATCGAGAAATTCAAGAGTCAGGAATACTGGTCGGTACACCTGGACAGTCAGAAGAACAGCATTCCTTTTACTTCAAAACTGTTCCAGTTCCAGGGCCAAAAGCTGGAACAGCTGAGTATCGGTAGCCAGGCGGAGTACGAGGCAATTCATGCCAAATTGAGTGATGCCAAGTTGCCGCCCAAAGTGGCACGCGTCGAGAAAAAAGCCAAGCAGCGCAGTCCCGCCGCACCCTTCATTACATCCACACTACAGCAGGAAGCCGTGCGCAAGCTGGGTATGACATCCGAACGCACCATGCGTACAGCACAATCATTGTATGAAGGTATAGATATCGGCGGTCAAACGACCGGCCTGATCACGTATATGCGTACGGACTCGGTAGCTCTGGCCAATGAAGCGGTAGCAGAAATTCGCAGTTATATCAGCAACAACTTCTCCTCCGAATACCTGCCAGGCAAGCAGCCTGTCTACAAAAGCAAAGCCAAGAATGCGCAGGAAGCGCATGAGGCAATTCGTCCGACGTCCATTCTGCGCACACCGGAAAGTTTGCGCGATTATCTCCACATCGACCAGATGCGTTTGTATGAAATGATATGGAAGCGCACACTTGCCAGCCAGATGACACCCGCGCGTTTCGATACCGTGAGTGTCGACATTCGTTTAAGCAGCAACGACACCCTGTTTCGTGCTTCCGGCCAGACACTGGTGTTTCCCGGTTTTATCGGTGTATATATGGAAGATGTGGATGACGCCGAGGAAGAAGACAGCGCCAAGTTGCCGCCGCTTGTGGAAGGCGACGTGCTTACCATTGACAAGTTGTACGGTGAACAGCATTTTACTCAACCCCCGCCGCGCTTCTCCGAAGCCAGCCTGGTGAAAACGCTGGAGGAATACGGCATTGGCCGTCCTTCTACTTATGCTTCCATCATCTCAACGCTGCAAGCCAGAGAATACGCCACACTCGACAAGAAGCGTTTCAAGCCGACTGATGTAGGTCGCGTGGTCATCAAGTTCCTCAACGAGCATTTCACGCGCTATGTCGATTATAGTTTTACCTCGAATCTTGAGAACGAGCTGGATGAGATTTCCGAGGGAAAGCGCGACTGGATTCCCGTACTGGATGAGTTCTGGAAAGGCTTTCATAAGCTCATTCTTGAAAAGAAAGACGTCGATCGTCCCGGTACAGAGATTCTGGAAGAAGCCTGCCCGAAATGCGGCAAGCCCTTGTCCAAGCGGCTCGGCAGACGCGGTAACTTTATTGGCTGCACTGGTTATCCGGAATGCGATTACACGCGCAGCCTTGCCAGCGAAGAGGAGGCGGGCGAGGCGCGAAAAGAACTGGGTGTACATCCGGAAACGGGACAGATCGTGTTGTTGCTGCGTGGACCCTATGGCCATTACGTACAGCTTGGAGAAGTGGAAGAAGGCGCCAAAACAAAACCCAAACGTGTTTCATGGCAGAAGGAAATGCCGCTGGAAAATGCAGATCTTGCCTCTGCGCTGAAACTGCTTTCGCTCCCGCGCGAACTGGGCACACACCCTGAGACAGGTAAAAATGTTATTGTAAATATCGGCCGCTTCGGCCCTTACATTGGACATGACGGAAAATTCAAATCCATCCCGCGCACCGACAGTATTTTTGATATCGCACTGGATCGGGCTGTTGAACTGCTTGCACAGCCCAGCACAAGGGGAAATACCGTGCTGCGCACACTGGGCGAACACCCGGATGATAAAGCTCCTGTCGAAGTATGCAGCGGACGCTACGGCGCTTACGTGCGCCATGCCAAGATCAATGCCACCCTTCCCAGGGATCTAACGCCGGATGCTGTAACGCTTGAGGAAGCACTTGAGCTGATTGCCATCAAGGCAGCGAAGGGTGGAACCGGCAAGGCCAAGACAACCAGGAAAAAGCCAGCTGCAAAGAAAGCGAAGACAGTCAAAGAAATAACGGCTGCCAAACCCAGGACAACTGCGAAGAAAACCACAACCATGACTGCAACAGAGAAAGTCGCGGCCAAACCAGCTGTCAAAAAACCTGCCTTGAAGAAAACGACGGCCAAAAAGACAACCAGGAAAACAGCTTAGAGAGATTAAGCTAATGAGCCAGCATCGACCTGTGTTGAGGCATGTTTATTTACATGCAAGCTTGCGATGCTGGAAAGTCAGGGCTTACCCGGTCTTTGTGCAACATCTTTGAAAGGCTTGGGATTTTCTGTCCCGGACCTGCAACATTCACACATCCAGATTTTTCACACCCAGCGCATTCTTCTCAATAAATGCCCGGCGCGGCTCAACCACGTCACCCATCAGTGTCGTGAATATTTCGTCCGCCCCCACTGCATCTTCAATGCGCACTTTGAGCAAAATCCTGTTTTTCACATCCATGGTGGTTTCCCACAATTGTTCGGGGTTCATTTCGCCCAATCCTTTGTAGCGCTGAATAGCAACACCTTTCTTGGCATCTTCCAGCAACCACTCTATGGCTTGTTTGAAGGAGACCACACCACGTTTGCGTTCGCCGCGTACCGCGTAGGCAGTCGGTGAGATCAGGCCGTCCAGTGCGTCGGCTGTCTGGCGAATCTGTACATAGTCACCGCTCTGCAGGAATTCATTATCCAGGTAGCTCAGCGAATGGTTGCCATGGAATATCTTTTCCAGACGCAGCCGCAATTCGCCATTGATGTCTGTTTCAACCTCCGCCCGGATAACACCACCGCACGCTTTTTCCAGCAGCTTGGCGCTCTCTTTCGCCTTTACTTCATCGTCCAACGATAGGGCAGGCAGGATGAGCAGTGCGTGGCTTGCCTCGGGCGCAATAAAATGCGACAGGCGCTCGATCACTGCTTCGGCAAGGAAATATTGTTTGGCAATTTCGCCCAATGCTTCACCCTCAATCGGAGTCGCATCGAGCGCTGGAAAAAATGCGGCATCTTTCAGTGCGGAGTTGAGCATGTAGTTTTTCAGTTCAAGCTCGTCTTTAAGATAGCGTTCGTCTCGGCCCTGTTTGATTTTGAACAGCGGCGGCTGGGCAATATAGATGTGGCCGCGCTCGACCAATTCCGGCATTTGGCGATAAAAGAACGTAAGCAGCAGGGTGCGAATGTGCGCTCCGTCTACGTCCGCATCTGTCATGATGATAATGCGGTGGTAACGCAGTTTGTCGGCGCTATATTCTTCCTTGCCAATCCCGGTTCCCAACACGGAAATTAGCGTAACGATTTCCTGTGATGAGATAAGTTTTTCGAAACGTGCGCGCTCCACATTCAGGATTTTGCCTTTGAGTGGCAGGATAGCCTGAAATTTGCGGTCACGGCCCTGTTTGGCAGACCCGCCGGCTGAATCACCCTCGACCAGATAGAGTTCAGATAAAGTGGGGTCTTTTTCCTGACAGTCGGCCAGTTTGCCCGGCAAACCAATACCATCCATGATGCCTTTGCGGCGTGTCAGTTCACGCGCTTTGCGGGCTGCATCTCGTGCCCGGGCTGCATCAATGATCTTGTTACAAATAATTTTGGCGTCAACAGGATTTTCCAGCAAAAAATCTGCCAACTTCTGTGCTACTACTTCCTGAACAGCTGGTTGTACTTCGCTTGAAACAAGCTTGTCTTTGGTTTGTGAAGAGAATTTTGGATCGGGTACTTTAACTGAAAGAACGCAGGTCAACCCTTCGCGCATATCATCGCCAGTGGTATCAACCTTGGCTTTTTTAGCTAACTCGTTGTCTTCAATATATTTATTTATGACGCGGGTCATTGCCATACGCAAGCCGGTCATGTGTGTTCCGCCATCCTTTTGAGGAATGTTGTTGGTAAAACACTGCACAACCTCGCTGTAACTGTCGTTCCATTGCATGGCGACATCGACAACGATATGGTCTTTTTCGCCATTTGCCTGGAAGCATGTTGAATGAAGCACAGATTTGCTTTTGTTCATGTATTCGACAAAACCGCGTACGCCGCCGGAGTAGGCGAAATTTTCGCTCTTGCCTGTTCGCTGATCGATCAATTCGATCTTGACGCCGTTATTCAGGAACGATAATTCACGCAGGCGCTTGGCAAGGATTTCATAATGAAATTCAACGTTGCCAAAAATATCCTTGTCGGCAAGAAAGTGTACCTCTGTTCCTCGCTTCTGGCTTTCGCCGAGCTCACGCATGGGGGAGACTTCAACCCCATTTTGTTCTTCAATCAGACGATCGTGTACTGCGCCGCGGTTAAATTCCAGACCATACTTTTTACCATCACGAAAAGTGGTCAGCTTAAGCCACTCAGACAATCCATTCACACAACTTACGCCTACCCCATGCAGACCGCCGGATACCTTATAGCTATTCTGGTTGAATTTTCCGCCAGCATGCAGCACCGTCATGACAATTTCAGCCGCAGAACGTTTTGGCTCATGCTTGTCGTTAAATTTAATACCAATAGGAATGCCGCGACCGTTGTCAGACACGGAAATCGAATTATCGCCATGAATAATGACTTTAATGTCATCACAATGTCCCGCCAGCGATTCGTCGATAGCGTTATCCACCACCTCAAATACCATGTGATGCAAACCTGTTCCATCAGAAGTATCCCCGATATACATTCCGGGACGCTTGCGAACTGCTTCCAAACCTTCGAGTTGTTGAATACTTGATTCGTCGTAGTTATCACTCATGAGTCTGCTTTACTTTCTGTTTCACATGGAACAAGTTAAATACGCATCGGCATGACTACATACTTGTAGTCAGTCTTTTCGGGAATAGTAATTAATAAACTGCTGTTTTGATCCCCGAAAGATAAAGTAACTGTTTGGGTGCTGATGTTGTTTATTCCATCCAACAGATAGTTCACGTTAAATCCGATATCCAGGGGTTCTCCTTTGTAGTCATTTTCGATATCTTCCTGGGCTTCTTCCTGTTCACTGTTACTGCTGATAATCCGCAGGTTTTTTTCGGTCAATAACAAACGAACGCCGCGAAATTTTTCATTCGACAAAATAGCCGCACGCTGCAGAGCTTGCAGAATGGTTAATCTGTCCAGCGTCAGGTGGTTGGTATGCGTTGGGATAACACGGTTGTAGTCAGGAAATTTTCCGTCGATAACCTTGGAAGTCAATACGACATCTGCAAAGGAGATACGAACCTGTTTTTCGGCCAACTCCAGTTGTACCTTGTCTTCTGAGTCAGCCAGCAGCTTCAATAACTCATTGACGGTTTTGCGGGAAAGAATAACCTCTTGTTTCTGGTGGGATTCTTTCAACTCTTCACTAATAAAAGCCAGACGATGTCCGTCTGTTGCAATGAGCTTGATTGAAGAGCCGTCAATTACCAGCAACACGCCATTCAGATAATAACGGATATCCTGTTGGGCCATTGAATATTGCACGGAACTCAACAACCGGCGCAAAACACCTTGTTCGATTGTAATCCTGGATGCGCCAGCTAATTGCTCGGAGAGCACCGGAAAATCCTGTGCCGGCAATGTCTGCAGGCTAAAGCGGCTTTTATTTGCCTTAACCAGCAACTTGTTTTCCTGATCATCAAGTGAAACCATGCTGTTGTCAGGAATCGCCCTGAGTATCTCCTGAAGCTTTTTTGCAGAAATGGTGATCGAACTCTCTGCTCCATCAAACTTCTGTTTCAATTGCGCTTCAATCTGTATCTCCAGATCTGTTGTTATAAAGCGAACATCGTTTTTGCTTTTATTGATGAGTACATTGGAAAGGATAGGCAGGGGTTGCTTGCGCTCCACGATACCGACTACAGCCTGCAAGGGTTTCAGAAGTTCGTTTCTGTCAATTTGTTTGATGAACATATGTTTCTTTCTTTAAATACTTAACAATCATAATAATGGGCAAGAAATCTGTGGATAATTAAATTTCTCATTATTTTTTAATCAGTTATTTAATAACTTTCCTGCTGAAAATTCCTCCTGAAAACCTGTATTGTTTGTGTATAACTATTTCATATTCCATTGATCATGGGGTCATCTACAATTTATACACAGGATTATGTATACCTAACCCCGCAATGTCTGGTTCAATAAATTAAAATCTGCATTTAAAGCAGAGTCAGAATTTCTCAGGGACTCTATTGTTTTGCAAGCATGTAACACAGTGGAATGATCCCGGCCTCCAAACGCATTTCCAATCTCAGGCAAGCTTAATTGAGTAAGTTCGCGTGCCAGACACATGGCAATCTGTCGTGGCCTTGCGATGATACGCGTGCGCTTCTTGGAAAGCAGGTCTACGATCCTGATGCGGTAAAAGTCGGCAACGGTTTTCTGAATATTTTCCATCGAAACCTGTTTATTTTGTGCGGCAAGCAGGTCTTTAAGTGCTTCTTTGGCAAGCTCGATCGTTATTTGACGTTTATGAAAGCGCGCGTAAGCTTCAATGCGGTTGAGGGCGCCTTCCAACTCGCGGATATTTGAACGAACGTGTTTTGCGATAAAAAATGCAACATCTTCGCTTATGGGAGAGCCGCTAGCAGCTGATTTCTGCAAAAGAATGGCTACGCGCATTTCCAGTCCGGGCGGTTCAATGGCTACCGTCAGTCCACAGGTGAAACGGGAAGTAAGGCGTGGCTCAATACCGGTGATTTCCTTCGGGAAGGTGTCGCATGTGATAACAACTTGTTTATTAGTGTCAATAAGTGAATTCAGGGTATAAAAGAATTCCTGCTGCGTCCCAGGCTTGTCGGCGATGAATTGAATATCATCGATCAGCAGCAAATCCAGAGAGTTGTAAAATTGTTTGAATTCATCAAAGTTTTTCGTTTGAAACGCCCGGACAACGCCTGAAATGTAGTTTGTTGCATGGATATAGCAGACTTTTGCCTGGGAATTCTGTTTGCTGACCAAGTTGCCAATGGATTGCAGCAAGTGGGTTTTACCTAAACCAACACCACCGTATATAAACAATGGGTTATATGCAACACCCGGAGTTTCTGCGACTTGAATGGCTGCTGCATGCGCCAATTGGTTGGCTTTGCCGGTAACAAAGGTATCAAAAACGAGCGCGGGATTGAGTTTGTTCTGATTTCTGGTTTTTACGCCAGGCGACTGTTGTTTGCCTGGCGTAAATGCCGCAACAACAGGCTCTACTGGTTTGGTGCCGCGCTTGTCAATTCGCAACTCGATCTGGGGCGGTTTCGCAAAGAAAGGCAGCGCGCGCTTTGAAATCTCCGGCAGGAACCGCTCCTGTACGATACGCAAGGTGAAACTGTTGGGTGCTGTGAGGACGAGCTTGTCTCCGTCGATTTCAAAAATCAACGGCTTTATCCATGAGTTGTATTGTTGTAATGGCAAGCGCTCCCTGAAAAAATTCAGGCAGCTGCCAGACAAACTCGGGGCAGACATGTGAGAAAATAACCTCTTCAATGATGAAAACGCATTCTACAAGCTCTGTAAAAAGTTATCCACAGCATAAAAAGACTTGACAGGAGTTACACGAACGATTGTAATCGCGCGCTTTTCAAATAAAAGATATACCAGTCAGGAGACAGCATGAAACGCACATACCAACCATCTGTAACTAAAAGGAAACGTACTCACGGATTCCTGGTTCGCATGAAAACCAAGGGGGGCCGCGCCACTATTGCTGCTCGTCGTGCTCGTGGCCGCGCACGCCTTGCTGTGTAACAAAAAAAAGGTTTTGACTTTACCCCGGTGCTACAGGCTTTCGCGCCGGGAGGGGTTTTCCGGAATACTGCAACAAAAAGCACAAACAAGATCGTGGTTCGCTGTTTATAGCAAAACAAATTCATCTGGGCATGCGCGCTTGGGCATGTCGGTCAGTAAAAGGATTCTTCCCGCTGCAACACAACGAAACATTGTTAAGCGATTGATTAGAGAGAGCTTCAGAAACCATGCGCGGTCCGGAATAGCGCTTGATTTGGTAATTCGTTTGCGCAGACCCCTGGATACAAAAGATCTCAAAGCGGCAAGGACTACTCTGGGTGAAATGTTGAAGACAGTACTGGCGGCAAAATGAAACACATACTGTTGCTATTGGTTCGAGGTTATCAACTTTTACTGAGCCCCGTACTTCCGCAGTCATGTCGATTCACTCCCTCTTGTTCGCAGTATTCCATAGAGGCGATTTCCAAATATGGCGCTTTAAAAGGGTTTTGGCTGTCAATTAAGCGGGTAATTCGTTGTAATCCTTGGAGTTCGGGCGGATATGATCCCGTTCCATAATAAAATACAGGTGATAGTTTGATGGACATGCGGCGGTTGTTTTTATTTCTGATTTTTTCTTCTTCTCTCTTCATGTTATGGAGTGCCTGGGTTAAGCAAAACCAGCCTGCTGCGCCAGTAGTTGAGACCGTTCCGGCAGATCCGTCCATACCTGTTGCCCCTGCAAGAATCCCACCCAGGACATCATCCCCAGTATCCGCAACACCTGCTGAGACCACAATGGCGCCAGCCAGCAAGAAAATTGTGGGTAAGAAAATTTTTGTACAAACAGATACTTTCAGCATTGAACTCAATACTGGTGGCGGCAACATTGAACACCTGGAGTTGCTGAAGCACAAGGACACAAATGATCAAAACAAGCCGCTTATCCTGTTTCAAAAACAGGGCGAGAGCATATATGTTGCCCAATCCGGTCTGTTAGGCAAGGGATTGCCGACACATAATGCAGGATTTTCTTCCTCGGCCGAAGAGTATCGCCTGGCTGATAGCAAAGATACCCTAACAGTAAGCTTGACGGCGCTTGACACAAACGCCGCTCGTGTTACCAAGATATATACATTCCACAGAGGCAGCTATCAGATTGATATTACATATAAAATAGAAAATTCAGGAAAAACTGCGCTGTTGCCCTCTGCGTATTTTCAGTTGGTGCGCGACTCCAGCCCGGTAGCAGGATCCTCAAAATTCCTTCCGACATTTACCGGGGCGGCGGTTTACACCGATGAGGACAAGTTCAACAAGATCGAGTTTTCTGACATTGAAAAAAACAAAGCCAAATTGCCTGTAAATCCGGACAATGGCTGGATCGGCATGCTGCAGCATTATTTTGTATCTGCTTGGTTGCCTGCAAACAAAGGACCCCGCGAGTTTTATACAAAACAACTGGGCGAGAACGAATTCTCGGCCGGCGTGATTCTGCCCGTAGCCAATATTGAGCCTGGGCAGACAGGGCAGATATCCACCACATTGTATGTTGGTCCGGCGCAAACCAAGCTGGACAAAATCGCCCCCGGGCTTGGGTTGACCGTGGACTACGGCTGGCTAACGATCTTCTCAACCCCGCTGTTCTGGTTGATGTCTTATATCAACGATTGGGTAAATAACTGGGGAATAGCCATCATCTTGTTGACGGTGTTGATCAAGCTGGCATTTTTTCCGCTTTCAGCAGCCAGCTACCGTTCCATGGCAAAAATGCGCCAGGTTGCTCCCAAGCTGGAGAGGATCAAAAAACAGTATAGCGATGACCGCGAGCGATTAAACAAAGCCATGATGGAGCTTTACAAAGCCGAAAAAATCAATCCTTTCGGTGGGTGCCTGCCCATGCTGATCCAGATACCGGTGTTTATTGCCCTGTATTGGGCGATTCTGGCCAGTGTTGAGCTGCGCCATGCGCCTTTCTTTGGCTGGATTCATGATCTTTCGGCAACCGATCCATACTACGTTTTACCGCTCATCATGGGTATCAGCATGCTGGTACAGACCAAGCTTAATCCAAAACCAGCAGATCCAATGCAAGCCAAGCTGATGCAAATCATGCCTATCGTGTTCAGCGTGATATTTTTCTTTTTCCCTGCCGGTCTGGTGTTGTACTCCGTTGTGAACAACATGCTTTCCATTTCGCAGCAGTGGTACATCACCCGCAGCCTTGAGGCCGGTCGCAAAGGTGTCGCCAAGGCCTGACAATATTGCAGCGATCGCTACCGCCCCCGGACGCGGCAGCATCGGTGTAGTGCGGGTGTCGGGGCAAGGGCTGGCCGCAATGGCCAACGCCCTGACCGGACGCCAGTTAATCCCCAGAGTCGCTACTTACGCCCCTTTTCTGACAGCCGACGGCACAATGCTGGATCAGGGTATTGCATTGTTTTTTCCCGCCCCGCATTCCTATACCGGAGAAGAAGTACTCGAGCTGCAAGGTCATGGCGGTCCTGCCGTACTGCAGTCTGTGCTGCAACGCTGCCTGGAACTGGGCGCGCGCCTTGCACATCCGGGAGAGTTTACCCAGCGCGCCTTTCTCAATGACAAGATGGACTTGGCGCAGGCCGAAAGCGTGGCCGACCTTATCGATGCCACTACCGAACAAGCCGCGCGCAGCGCCATGCGCTCCTTGCAGGGCGAGTTTTCTGCCGCGATAAATGACACCGTTGCCCAGCTGATCGAGTTGCGTATGCTGGTAGAGGCAACCCTGGATTTTCCTGAAGAAGAGATCAGCGATACCGACCGCCAGCTTTGTGCCGGCAAGCTGACGGCCTTGCTGCAAAAAGTGGCGCACATCGAAGAATTGGCAAAGCTGGGCAGTATTTTGCGCGAAGGCGCACAAGTCGTGCTGGTGGGCGCGCCCAATGCCGGTAAATCCAGTCTGTTGAACCGCCTGGCCGGTGAGGATGTGGCGCTGGTGAGCGAAATACCGGGTACCACGCGCGATGCGATACGCCAGGCACTTCAAGTGAAAGGCGTACCGCTACACCTGATTGACACCGCCGGACTGCGGGAAACGGCAGATGAAGTGGAGCGGATGGGCATTGCCCGTACCCAACAGGCGCTAACGCGGGCAGATGTCGTGCTGATCCTGCTGGATGAATCGCAGCCGCGTACCGAACCGGACGACAAGGCCATATTCGAACAATTGCCCGCCAAAGCGCCCCGGATATATTTGCATAACAAAATCGACCTGAGCGACCATGCTGCGGGTGTCGAAACGCGAAACGGGGAGTGCCATCTTTACCTTTCAGCCAAAACAGGGGAGGGGATGGAGCTGTTACAGGAAAAGTTGCTGGAAAACATAGGCTGGCATCAGGAAACAGGCATCTTTATGGCGCGTGCCCGGCATCTGGAGGCGCTTTCACTGGCAGGGCACCATCTGGAAGAGGCACAACTGCAGCTGAACTACGCCGAGTTGTTCGCCGAGGAGTTGCGGCAGGCACAGAATGCGCTCAGCAGCATTACAGGCGAGTTTTCTGCTGACGACCTGTTGGGTGAGATATTCAGCCGCTTTTGCATCGGGAAATAGTCCCAAAACCAGAATGTTTCACGTGAAACATTATTCTGCATTGGGAATCCACACCCGGAAATGTTTCACGTGAAACAACTTCCCGAGCAAAGTTATCGTTGTGAATAAGTTTTGAGTTATGATGCGCGTCCTCATTTTTGCAGGTGACGAATGCGCGACCTGAAACAATTCGATGTAATAGTGATTGGCGGGGGTCATGCCGGGACAGAAGCCGCGCTGGCCAGTGCCCGTGCAGGCTGCGCAACGCTTTTGCTCACCCACAACATCGAAACGCTGGGCGTAATGTCCTGCAATCCTTCCATTGGTGGGATCGGGAAAGGTCATCTGGTCAAAGAGGTAGACGCACTGGGTGGCGCCATGGCGGCTGCAACGGACGAAGGTGGCATCCAGTTTCGTATCCTGAATGCCTCCAAAGGCCCGGCAGTTCGAGCAACGCGCGCACAAGCCGACCGCATCCTCTACAAACAGGCCATCCGCAAACGTCTGGAAAACCAGCCCAACCTTTTGCTCTTTCAGCAGACAGCCGAAAAACTGATTATTGAACAAGGGCGCGTTGTGGGTGTGCAGACACAACTGGGGCTGAGTTACCGTGCCAGGACCGTTGTACTGACAACAGGAACCTTCCTGGCCGGGTTGGTCCATGTGGGCCTGACGAACTACCCTGCAGGCCGTGCAGGCGATCCATCGTCCGTGGGACTGGCGCAAAACCTGCGCGAACTGAACTTGCCGCTCGGGCGCCTGAAAACAGGAACGCCACCCCGGATCGACGGGCGCAGCATCGATTTTTCCGTCATGCAAAAACAGCTTGGCGATACACCCGTTCCGGTGTTCTCGTTTCTGGGGCGCGCGGAACAACATCCGCTGCAACTGCCGTGCTGGATCACCCAGACCAATGAGCGCACCCACGAAATCATTCGCAATGGACTGGATGAATCGCCTTTGTTTACGGGTGTAATTGAGGGGGTGGGCCCACGCTACTGCCCGTCCATCGAAGACAAGATCACACGTTTTGCGGACAAGTCGTCGCACCAGATTTTCCTGGAGCCGGAAGGCCTGACCACACACGAGTTCTATCCCAACGGCATCTCAACCAGCCTTTCCTATAAAACCCAGTTGGCGCTGGTACGTTCGATCAACGGACTGGAGAACGCGCATATCACCCGTCCCGGCTATGCCATCGAATACGATTATTTCGATCCGCGCGGACTGAAACTTTCCCTGGAAAGCAAAACAATCGCCGGACTGTTTTTGGCCGGCCAAGTTAACGGCACGACCGGTTACGAAGAAGCTGCTGCCCAAGGGTTGCTGGCAGGAGTAAATGCAGCGTTACAGGCCAGGGAACAGGAAGCCTGGTGTCCGCGCCGCGACGAAGCCTATCTGGGTGTGATGGTGGACGACCTGATCACGCGCGGCGTGTCGGAACCCTACCGCATGTTTACCAGTCGCGCGGAATATCGTTTGCAGTTACGCGAAGACAATGCCGATATGCGCCTGACCGAGACCGGACGCAAACTGGGTCTGGTGGATGATGAGCGCTGGCAGGCCTTCGAAGCCAAACGCGAGAAGATCGCTCGTGAACTGGAACGCCTGAAATCGACCTGGGTGAACCCGCGTATCCTGGATAAAACCGAAGCTGAGCGCGTACTGGGCAAAAATATCGAACGGGAATATTGCCTGTACGATTTATTGCGCCGTCCCGAGGTAAGTTATGCAACTCTAATGACCTTGCCGGGTGCGCAGGCGGCGGATAAGCATGAATTCACTGAGGAGGTTGAAATTCAAGTTAAATATCAAGGGTATATAGAGCGTCAGGCGGATGAGATTGCGCGCCAGGAAGGCCAGGAAACGACAAAATTGCCGGACAACATGGATTATTCGGTCGTACACGGATTATCTACCGAGGTTCGGCAAAAACTGAATTTGCACCAGCCACAGACAGTAGGGCAAGCTTCGCGTATTTCGGGCGTCACCCCGGCGGCGATTTCCCTGCTGCTGGTACATTTGAAGCGGGGCGCCAAACAAGAAAAAGCAGCATGAATCTGGAAGAACAGCTGGCGGCAGGCATTGCCCGGATGCAGTTGACGGTAACCCGGGAGCAACAGGCAAAGTTGCTGGAATATCTGGCGCTGCTGCATAAATGGAATGGCGTATACAACCTTACCGCCATCCGCCAGCCGGAACAGATGGTGGGCAATCACTTGCTGGATAGCCTTGCTGTGCTGCCGTACTTATGGCCGCAACGCTGGCTGGATGTTGGATGTGGCGGCGGATTGCCGGGGCTGGTGTTGGCAATAGTGCGGCCGGACTGGTCGTTTACGCTGCTGGACAGCAACAGCAAAAAGACCGGTTTCGTGCAACAGGCGGTCATTGAGCTGGGATTGCGCAACGTGGAAGTCCGTTGCGAACGCGTGGAGCAATGGCAAGCGGAGCAAAAGTTCGATGGGATTATTTCCCGAGCCTTTGCCGAAGCGGCGGATTTTATTTCGCTGACGCGGCATTTGTTGGCACAGGGCGGTCGCTGGGCGGCAATGAAAGGGGCGCCGGAGCAGGAACTGGCGCGACTTCCCGAAGATGTAATAGTGGAGAATGTTTTTACGTTGCAGGTTCCCGAGTTGGAGGCTGCCCGCAGTTTGGTCGTATTGGGAGTGAAAAAATGAGCAAGATATTGGCAATAACCAATCAAAAAGGCGGCGTGGGCAAAACCACGACCAGCGTCAATCTGGCGGCGAGCCTGGGTGCGGCATATCAGCGCGTGCTGCTGGTTGACCTGGATCCGCAAGGTAACGCAACCATGGGCAGCGGCATCGATAAATCCAGTCTGGACGCGACCATATACGATGTGTTGCTGGGCGAAAAAACAATTACCGAAGCGCGTATCAAGTCGGAATCGTGCAAATACGACATATTGCCCGCTAACCGCGAATTGGCCGGTGCCGAAATCGAGCTGGTAGATGTAGAGGGGCGCGAAATGCGCCTGAAAGAAGAATTGCAACCGGTATTGCATGAATACGACTACATCCTGGTCGACTGCCCGCCGGCACTGAACCTGCTGACACTGAACGGCTTGTGCGCAGCGAAATCGGTGATGATTCCCATGCAGTGCGAATACTACGCGCTGGAAGGCTTGAGCGACCTGGTCAATACCATCCGCAAAGTGCGTGAAAATCTGAACCCGAATCTTGAAATTGAAGGTTTGTTGCGAACCATGTTTGACCCACGCAACGCCCTGGCGCAACAAGTTTCGGATCAATTGCAGCAGCATTTCGGCAATAAAGTCTACCGCACCATTATTCCGCGCAATGTGCGCCTGGCGGAAGCGCCGAGCTTCGGCATTCCGGCGCTGTATCACGATAGCCAATCCAAGGGAACACTGGCCTATCTGGCACTGGCAGGCGAAATGCTCAACAACGCGACCGCGCAAGCAGCTGCATAACGGATTTCATAAAGGGAAAATCATGGCAAAACCGATCAGGGGATTGGGGCGCGGCCTGGACGCGCTGCTTTCCAGCAACAACACATCAAAACAGAACGACGTACTGCGCGACCTGAGAGTCGAACAGCTTAGACCGGGCAAATACCAGCCGCGCAGCCGCATGGACGAAACATCGCTGAATGAACTTGCTGCTTCGATCAAGGTACAGGGCGTGATGCAACCGATTCTGGTGCGGGAACTGGCCGATGGCGGCTATGAGATCATCGCCGGTGAACGCCGCTGGCGCGCAGCGCAATTGGCAGAACTGAAAATCGTGCCGGTCATCGTGCGCAGCGTGCCGGACAACGCGGCATTGGCCATGGCCCTGATCGAGAACATCCAGCGCGAAAACCTGAATCCGCTGGAAGAGGCCATCGGCATCCAGCGCCTGATCGACGAATTCCAGATGACGCACCAGGGTGCGGCCGATGCGGTCGGCCGCTCGCGCAGTGCGGCAAGCAACCTGCTGCGACTGCTCAAGTTGCCGCAAGCTGTGCAGGACATGCTGATGGAAGGCTCACTGGACATGGGCCATGCGCGTGCATTGTTGCCGCTGGAGGGTGCCCAGCAGGTGATGCTGGCCAATAGAATTATTCTGGAAGGGCTTTCAGTACGCGAAGCCGAAAAGCTGGTGCAACAGCAAGGCGAGCAGATATCGCATAAGGCCGCCACCAGCAAGCCCAAAAAAACAGACCGCGATACACTGCAATTGCAGGAAGAAATAAGCGCGCACGTGGGCGCACATGTGGAAATCAAACCAAACAATAGAGGCGGTGGCAAACTGGTAATTGCGTATTCCAGCAACGACCATCTGGATGAGTTGCTCAATGGACTCAGAAAGGGACGCTGAATCGAGCAAAAATAGGGGCGAAAACGCCGGGCAACGATTGACACCCCAGCTAAACGCCGCTATCATCCCGCCGCTTTTCAAGGCCGAAGTCCAAGAACAACAACTGGCGGTAAGGGTGGTCGGGCTGCAAATCCTGATTAC
Organism: Sideroxydans sp.; assembly: GCA_050287265.1. Classification (GTDB taxonomy): domain Bacteria; phylum Pseudomonadota; class Gammaproteobacteria; order Burkholderiales; family Gallionellaceae; genus Sideroxyarcus. The sequence goes on from JBNKBO010000028.1 coordinate 31,820, forward strand.
GCTGGCCGTCTCAGGCGCAGCCTATGGCTGGTTAAGCTCGACACAATATGCGATAGCGGTTCTAGGGGGAGGGAGCGCAGCCGTTCTTAATGGAGCGTTGCTGGCTTGGAGACAAAACCGTGCAGCAATGCATTCTACCCATGACGCACATCAACAATTACGTCTTATGTATTTCTACGCTGCCGAGCGTTTTCTGGCAGTCGTGGGTATGCTGGGCATTTGCCTGGCGGTATTGAAATTATCGCCACTCGCATTTCTGGGCGGCTTTGTATTGGGGCAAACGGTGCTGATAGTGGCCCGGTTGTTTTTAAAGTTTCAAATCAAGATTGAAGATAGCGACTAAACCATGTCCAGCGAAGCGCATACCTCTGCGGAATACATCAAACACCATTTGCAAAATCTGACTTATGGTCAGTTCCCTGATGGAACATGGGGCATAGCCCATAGTGCAGAAGAAGCCAAGGCAATGGGATTCTGGGCACTGAATCTCGATACTTTCATTATGTCCCTGCTGCTGGGCGCGGTGATCATGTTCTTTTTCCGCAGCGCAGCAAAAAAAGCAATCAGCGGCACGCCGGGCGGGTTGCAGAATTTCTGCGAATGGTCTGTAGAATTCATAGACAGCAGCGTGCGCGGATCTTTCAGCAGCAAGAACAGCATGGTCGCGCCGCTGGCGCTGACGATCTTCTTCTGGGTATTCAGCATGAACCTGATGGACTTGATTCCCATCGATTGGGTTCCATTGCTGATGAAAGCGCTGGGCGTTCCTTTTTTCAAAGTCGTTCCTTCCACCGATCCTAATGCGACATTCGGCATGGCTATCGGCGTTTTTCTGCTGGTACTGTATTACAGCGTCAAAATGAAAGGCGCCGGCGGATTCTTCGCTGAACTGGCTTTCCAGCCTTTCCCCAAATTCCTGCTGCCGTTCAACCTGATACTGGAAGGCGTGAACCTGATTGCCAAGCCGATCTCGCTGGCACTACGTCTTTTCGGGAACATGTACGCCGGCGAAATGATCTTCATCCTGATCGCGCTGATGGGCGGAGCCTGGGCGGGCTTTTCGGCTGGAGGCGTTACTTTGTTTGGCTCGCAGATTCTGTTGTCGTTGGGCTGGGCGATATTCCACATCCTGATCGTGACATTGCAGGCGTTCATTTTCATGACGCTAACAGTGGTTTATCTGGACATGGCGCATCAGGAGCATCACTGATTTTTGTTTTCACTAACTTTACGTAAATATAAATAGGAGAATCACAAAATGGAAATGGCAAACGCACTGCTGTACATCGCTGGCGCATTGATGATGGGTCTGGGCGCGCTCGGCGCAGCCGTCGGTATTGGTATTCTGGGTGGCCGCTTCCTCGAAGGCGCTGCACGTCAGCCGGAATTGATTCCAATGCTGCGTACCCAGTTCTTCATTGTGATGGGCCTGGTCGACGCCGTTCCGATGATCGCAGTGGGTATCGCGATGTACGTTCTGTTCGCAGTTGTCGGTTAATCCTCACAACGCGAAACGCATAACTTAAGAAAGGTAGCTTGCATGAATATCAATGCAACTCTCCTCGCCCAACTGATCATGTTCACACTGTTCGTGTGGTTCTGCATGAAGTTCGTCTGGACGCCTATCATGGCAGCGCTGGATGAACGTAAAAAGCAAATTGCTGACGGACTTGCAGATGCAGAGCGCGCCAAGCAGGATCTTGAACTGGCTGCCAAACGTTCCGCAGATATCCTGCGCGAAGCCAAGGAAAAAGCCGGCGAGATCATGGCGGGCGGTGAAAAGCGCGCCAGCGAGATCATCGAAGATGCCAAGGCACAAGCCAAAGTCGAGGGCGAGCGCATCATTGCGGGTGCCAAGGCCGAAATTGATCAGGAAGTGTTCCGCGCCAAAGAGCAATTGCGTACGCAGGTTTCCGCGATCGCACTGGCTGGCGCAGGCAAGATACTTGGTCGTGAAATCGATGCCAAGGCGCATAACGATCTGCTCGACAAACTCGTCGCGGAAATCTGAACGCCATGTCCGAAGCCATAACCACTGCTCGTCCCTATGCCCAGGCGGCATTTGACGAAGCGCAGCAACTGAAAGCATTGCAGGCATGGTCGGAAATGCTGCTGTCTCTGGCCGAGGCAGTTAACCATCCGGAAATGATCTCCGTCGTCAGCAACCCGCGTGTTGCGAAAAAACAGGTTGAAGACCTGATGGAATCGCTGCTCGAAAAAAATGCCAGCAAGCAGCAAAAAAATTTCGTGCGCATCCTGGCTGACAATCAGCGCTTGCTGTTGTTGCCCGAAATTGCCGCATTGTTCGAGGCCTTGAAATCTGAAGCGGAAAAAACGATCAACGTGGTTGTGGATTCCGCATTCGAGCTTTCCGCTGCGCAAAAAACCAAGATCGTCAGTTCGCTCAAAAAAAGCATGGGTTGCGAGATCAAACTGAGCTGCAAGGTAAACAAGGAAATACTGGGTGGTGTCGTAATTCGTGCCGGAGACAAGGTAATTGACGGCTCCGCACGCGCCCGGCTCGGTGAGATGGCAAACGCGCTAGCTTGATGGCAAACAAATCAGCCTGATAAAGAATTTTCAAGAATGAGGAAATCCAGATGAAGCTCAACCCTTCCGAAATAAGCAATTTGATCCGCAGTCGCATCGAGAATTTCGAAGCGCTGTCCCAGGCACGCACCGAAGGAACAGTGGTCAGTGTGACCGACGGTATTGTTCGCGTGCATGGTTTATCCGATGTGATGCAGGGTGAAATGCTGGAATTTCCCGGCAACACCTTTGGTCTGGCGCTGAACCTCGAGCGCGATTCCGTCGGCGCCGTTATTCTGGGCGAGTACGAACACATCACCGAAGGCGACACGGTCAAATGTACCGGCCGCATTCTGGAAGTGCCTGTCGGTCCCGAGCTGTGCGGCCGTGTGGTAAACGCACTGGGCCAGCCGATTGACGGCAAAGGTCCGGTTAATGCCAAGATGACCGACAAGATCGAAAAAGTCGCGCCGGGCGTGATCGCACGTAAATCCGTCGACCAGCCCGTACAGACAGGTTTAAAATCCATCGACTCCATGGTGCCTATCGGCCGCGGCCAGCGCGAACTGATCATTGGTGACCGCCAGACCGGCAAGACCGCTGTTGCAGTTGACACCATCATCAACCAGAAGGGTCAGAACATGACCTGTATCTACGTTGCGGTCGGC
>JBNKBO010000029.1:0-33256 GCA_050287265.1 Sideroxydans sp.
GGCGATCATCCGATAGACCTCAACCTTACCGTGTACATCAGCCCAATGTCCGATCAGGCGGGCAGTGACCAGTGTTGCTGCACCGCCAGCAAAATAGATCAGCGGGATATCCTGCTGCAGGATGCCGACGTTATACACGGCATACACGGTGATGTAGGGGATCACGGTAAAACCGGAAAAGATGATCATCGCGCTGAACAGCAACGCATACAGATGATTGCTATCGCGCAGGACATCGAACATGGCAGCGAACGGATGCGAGCGTTTTTCGGAACTCAGGTGGTGGCGAAGTTCCGGCAAATTGCGCACGCCGATAAAAATGAACAGCAAGGTGAGTACGGCAATGAAAATGAACGGTGCACGCCATTGCAGGTGATTGGCCAGCCACAGGGAAAACGGTACCCCGGCGACGGTGGAGAACGAGAACGCGGTTGATATGGTGCCGCTGGCCCGGGCACGGCGAGCGAACGGGATGGCATCACCCACCATGGTCTGCACCAGTGCGCCGAGCACGCCGCCGAAAGCCCCGGCCAGGCCGCGCGCAATAAGCAACGTGAAATAGCCGGGGGCGAGGCCACAGGCCAGCGTTGCCAGGCCGAACAGGGTGAACACAACGATCAGCAGGCTTTTGCGTTCGAAACGATCGACAAACGTGGCAGCCAGCAGACCGCAGAATGCGGCGCTGAAACTGTAGGAAGCAACCAGTAAACCGAATTCATGCGTACCGATGCCGAATTCTGCCATCAGGATTGGGCCGAGCGGCATCATGATCATGAAATCGAGAATGTGGCTGAACTGGATTCCGGCGAGGGTGAGCAGGAAATACTTTTCGCGTTGCGGAGTGAGAGGTGTTTGCATTGCCGATATTTTATCAGGCGAAAAGCCACCATCCACGAAAAACACGAACAGCACGAAAACAGGATAATCAGGTTGCTCTGTCATTAATTCATCCACATCAGATTTTGATCTTTTTCGTGTCTTTTGTGCATTTCGTGGACAAACTGATGGAGAGGAAGTCCGGTACTGGGTGATAATTGAACCATTCTTTTGTGGAGCATGGCATGTGCGGCATTTGTGGTGAGTTGCGTTTCGATCAATCCATACCCGATATGGATGTGCTGAAACACATGACGGCGAAACTGGCACGGCGCGGACCGGATCACGAAGGTTTTTTCGATGGTGGGGTAGTGGCGTTCGGTCACCGGCGACTGTCCATCATTGACTTGTCTGCGCATTCGGACCAGCCGATGGTGGACGATGACCTGAAGCTGGCGCTGGTATTCAACGGCACGATCTACAACTACAAGGAACTGCGCGCCGAACTGGTGGAGATGGGGTATGACTTTTTCTCCGAAGGGGATACGGAAGTCATTCTCAAGGCCTACCACGCATGGGGTGAAAATTGCGTGCAGCGTTTCTACGGCATGTTTGCTTTCGCAATGTGGGATATGCGCGACAAGTCGTTGCTGCTGGTGCGCGACCGTTTCGGCATCAAGCCTTTGTATTACGCGCTGGATGGCGCACATCTCCGCTTCGCTTCCACCATGCAGTCGTTGCTGGCTGGCGGCGGGATCGATACCAGCATCAATCCGGTGGCGCTGCATCATCACTTTACCTTGCACAGTGTGGTGCCTGCGCCGCACACCATGCTGTCCGGCATCAAAAAATTGCCACCCGCGCATACCATGAAGTTCACCGCATCCGGTGAGGTGGCGCTGCGCCGCTACTGGTCGCTGGATGCAACGCGGCCTGCAGTGGCACTTTCGGAGCAGGACTGGATCGTGGCGACGCGCGCCGTGATGTATCGTGCGCTGGAACGGCATCGTCTGGCATCCGACGTGCCGGTTGGCGTGCTGCTGTCCGGTGGGTTGGATTCGAGCCTGCTGGTGGGCATGCTGGCCGATCATGTGGACGACCTGAATACGTTCTCCATTGGCTTCGAGGATGTGGCAGGCGAAACGGCCAATGAGTTCGAATACTCCGATCTGATGGCGGAACATTTCGGTACCAGACACCACCGTTTTTCCATTCCCAACTCGGAAGTACTCGCGTGTCTGCCGGAAGCCATCGCGTACATGAGCGAGCCCATGCCCAGTTATGACGTGACAGCGTTCTACCTGCTCGGTCAGAAAGTGTCCGAGCACGTGAAAGTGGTGCTGGCGGGGCAGGGCGCGGACGAAGTGTTCAGCGGCTACTTCTGGTATCCGCGCATGGATGCAGCCAACGGTTCGCCACTGCAGCGTTTCTCGCAACATTATTTCGACCGCGACCATGCCGAATATCTGACGATGGTCGCGCCCGAGTACCATGTGCATGACGTCACCAGCGAATGGGTGGCGGGCGAACTGGAAAAGCCGCAGGCGGACGAATTCCTCGATGAAGTGTTCCGCCTGGATGTGACCGCACTGATGGTGGATGATCCGGTGAAGCGTGTGGATAACATGACCATGGCATGGGGGCTGGAAGCGCGCGTGCCCTTCCTCGACCACGAACTGGTGGAACTGGCCGCGCATATGCCGCCGTCGCTCAAACTCAAGGAAGGCGGCAAGTTTCCGCTCAAGGCCATCGCGCGGGGATTGATCCCGGACGCGGTGATCGACCGGCCCAAAGGCTATTTCCCGGTGCCCGCGTTGAAATACCTGCGTGGCGACTTCCTGGAGAAAATGCGCTCTATCCTGAATTCCGAAGCCTGCCTGCGGCGCGGTCTTTATCAGCGCAACTACGTGGAAAAGCTGCTGGCCGATCCGGAAGCGCACCTCACCCGCATCCAGGGCAGCAAACTGTGGCATCTCGCCCTGCTGGAGTGGTGGCTGCAAATTAACATTGACGGAATCTGATTCGTCCCCGCATAATCCGAACCATGAACTCAATGCACACCATTCGCAACGTCCGAGCACTGCCTGCCGCATTTATGCGCAAGGCATGGCATTGCACGCCGGGTGGTCTGGAGAGTTAGCGTAACGTTTTTGCAGCAAATACTTTCAAAAGGCCACAGACGAACTCTGTGGCCTTTTTGTTTTTGGCCGTTCCACCTCAAGGCTCAGTGGGACGGTGGCAGTACATGGAGCCAAGGAGAAAATCATGTCGCTTCCAGCAGCATTCGTCACGGTCATCCTGATCTGGTCCACCACGCCGCTCGCCATCAAATGGAGCGCGCTGGGTATCGGTTTCAGCTTCGCGGTGTTTTCGCGTATGGCTGTTGGGGTGATGCTGTGCACGGTTCTGCTGGCGGCGTTCCGCGTGCGCGTGCCGCTGCACCGCAAGGCGTTGCTGGCCTATGTGGCGGGCGGGTTAAGCATGTTTATTGCGATGGCGCTTACCTACTGGTCGTCGCAGTTCGTCAGTTCCGGCATGATCGCGGTGTTGTTCGGTTTGTCGCCGCTGATCACCAGTCTGGGTGCGATGCTGTGGCTGGAAGATGAAACACTCACGCTCAACAAGCTGGCCGGAATAAGCATGGGGGTACTAGGTTTGTATCTGGTATTCCGCGGTGGATTGGAGGCAGGTTCCGGGGCCGGCCTGATCGCACTGACCCTGGCGGTGGTGTCGCAATCGTTTGGATTGGTAATGCTCAAGCGCATCGGCGACGACAGCCCGCCGCTGGCGATGACGCTGGGTATCCTGGTGGTGGCGTTGCCGCTGTTCTTCGCAGCTTGGTGGCTGATCGACGGGCACGTGCCTGTCGCCGTACCGGAACGCGCCATCGCGGCAACGCTGTATCTCGGTGTGTTCGGTTCAGTGCTGGGGTTTTCACTGTACTACTACCTCATCAAGCACATGGAGGCGGGACGCATCGCGCTCATCACTTTGATCACGCCGGTGATGGCCTTGCTGCTGGGGCACGGACTGAACAACGAAGCCGTGCTGCCGCAGGTGTGGCTGGGCACGGCGAGTATCGTGCTGGGTCTGTGCCTGCATCGTTGGGGAGAACAGTGGGTCAGGTTGCTGGTGAAGTAATCCGTGGCGGGTGGGCAGGGGTGATGCTGCTCTTGCCTGTCCCGCACCCGAAAATCCATTGACTCAAACTCATTGAGCCGCTTTCCTGTTGCCGGATTGCGTTTCATGCGGTTGTGGAACAGCCAGCGCCTCGAAACCGGAAATGACATCGAACAGCTCTTCGTCGATCCCGCTCTGGCGCAGGCGGTGAAACGTCCGGTTCAGATCTTCCAGCAATTCGCCGATATTTTTTTCGGCGCGTTGCATTGCGGCGAGGCGGCTGGCGTTTTCGCTGGCGAGCGATTCCGCACAGGCGCGAAAAAGCGAAACAAAAAGATATTCGCGCACCAGTGCGCGCAATGCTTTTACATTTTTGCCAATAACTTCAGGCAACTTGTCCGTCGGCCAACGGATCGCGGCCAGATCGCGCCGCCACTCGGCATCCAGCGGCAATAGCCGTTGACTCACGGGGGAATAGACCGCCCCGGTTTGGGGCTGGTTATGAAAAACATAAACCTGCGTGATTTCGTCCTTCTCGCGGCGGGATTCCATTTCAATCAGTATCTGCCCGACCAGCGGCGTGATCGCGCTGATGGAATTCGGTAATGCGAAACCGGCCAAGGGTGAGAGATCGGTTTCCTCGAGACGGGACTGGATGCGTTCGCCCACGGCCCAGATAATTTTTTTGCCCGGCTGCTTTCCAAGTGTGGCGACCACATATTCCACCATCACTTCATTGAATTGCCCGACCAGCCCCTGGTCGGACCCAAACACGATCGCGCCGATCGCACTGGTTTCCTGGTGCATCTTATGTGCAGCGGCTGCAGGCGCCCGGTCCTGACGTAGGCACGCGGCCAGGCCCAGTTGCACGGTCCGGTAATAATCACCCAGCGAACGCACTGCATTCTCGTATTGTCCGATGTTCGATGCCGCCATGGCTTTCATCGTGCGCACCACGGATTCGAGATCGCCGGCGCTGATGATCTTGTGGCGCAGACTGGCGGCGGATTCGTTCATGATTTCTGTCCGGATTCCGGCCTGGTTTGGAATGGTTCAAGCGCCTGCTGGGCGATCCCGATCATTGTTTTCCTGTCTTCATCGCTCAACTTGTCGGCGGTATCCAGTCGAGTGCACATTTCTGCCGGGATGTTTTCGGCGGCTTTGTGCACGGCCTGTTCGGCATCCTTCATGCTATCCAGCGGCACGTTGTCGAAAAGCCCGGCGGTCAATGCCAGCAGAATGGCGATTTGCGCAGGCACTGATACCGGCGCAAATTCGGTTTGTTTCAGGCATGCGCGGATACGCCGTCCGTGCTCGATGATCTTGCGCGTGTTCTCGTCCAGCCGCGCGCCGAATTTGGCAAAGGTTTCCAGTTCTTCGAACTGTGCATAAGCGAGTTTGAGGTCGCCTGCGACGGCACGGTAGGCCGCACGTTGTGCCTTGCCGCCCACGCGCGAAACAGACTTGCCGACGTCGATCGCGGGAAGTACGCCCAATTCGAACAGGGAGGGCGACAAATAAATTTGTCCGTCCGTGATGGAAATGAGATTGGTCGGGATGTAGGCGGAAATATCCTGTGCTTCGGTCTCGATGATGGGCAATGCAGTCAGCGAACCGCCGCCGTGCTCGGGCAACAGGTGGGTCGCGCGCTCAAGCAGGCGCGAGTGGATGTAAAAAATGTCGCCGGGAAAAGCCTCGCGGCCGGGCGGGCGGCGCAGCAGCAGCGACAGCTCGCGATACGCGCGCGCATGATGCGTGAGGTCGTCGTAAACAACGAGCACGTCTCGTCCCTGTTCCATGAAATATTCCGCAATACTGGTTGCGGCGTAAGGCGCGGTGTAGGCGAGGCCGGGCGGGTCGTTGCCTTCGGTCACGACCACGACGGTGTAGTCCAGTGCTCCGTTTTCGCGCAGAGCGGCGATGGTCTTGGCCACGCCGGACGCGCGCTGACCAATGGCGCAATATACGCACAGTACGTCGCGTCCGCGCTGGTTGAGGATGGTGTCGACGGCGATGGCGGTCTTGCCGGTCTGGCGGTCGCCGAGGATCAGCTCGCGCTGGCCATAGCCGACCGGAATGAGCGCGTCGATGACCTTGATGCCGGTCTGCAGCGGCACGGTGACGGGCGCGCGGTCCATGATGGAAGCGGAGGGGCGCTCGACGGGCAGGCGTGTGCCCGAATCCACCGGCCCCTTGCCGTCCAGCGGGTGGCCCATGGGATTGATGATGCGGCCGATCAGTTCGTCGCCCACCGGCACATCCATCACATGTCCGCGGCGCTCGACTTCGTCGCCCGCCTGCAGGTGCGAATAGTCGCCCAGCAGCACCACGCCAATCTCGTGCTCGTCGACGTTGAACGCGATGCCGTAGATATTGCCGGGAAATCTCAGCACCTCCTCGAAACTTACCCCGGGCAGGCCGGATACCATGGCGATGCCGGTAGCGATGCTGGTGATGGTGCCGGTTTCGCGTGGCGCCAGTTGCGGTGCATGAGTTTTTCGCGTACGGCCGATGTCATCCAGCGCGCTGTCGAAAATGTTTTGCAGACTGGCGGGTTCCATGGTCACGGCTGTTTTGTTTCCGGTTTGGCATTGGCGAAGGGGTGCGCTTTCGCTTTTAACAGCGCATCGACGCCGTGTTCCAGTGAGTTCAGGTAACCGCCTATGCTCCACGCCACCTTTTGCCCGTTGGCGACGAGTTCGATGCCGCTGACCAGGTTGGGGTTGGTCTCGAAATGAGCCGGGATGGATACGGAAAAAGTCTCATCAAGCGCCTGCTGAATTGCTGCACGTTGCGTCGCGGGCAACTCGAATGCGCTACAGACACGCACAGCTTCAGAGATACTTTTAAGCGTCGATCCGAGATTAGCCTTTGCGCCATCGTCGAGTTCGCGCAGGCGCTGCACGAACGTTGCAGTCATGCGCTCTTCCAGGCCGGTATCCGCAAGATCGCCCAGCGTCTTGCGCGCGATGGCGAACACCTCGTCACGCACGCGGCGGCCCAGCGCCTGGTCGAGGTTGCGCGCTTCGCTGCGCAGCGTTTCCAGCCGCCTGGCACTCAGGTCATCGGCGGCCCTGCGCGCCTCGTCGAGCAGGCGCTGGCGTTCGGCCTTGGCCTCGTTCGTCGCCTGGCTCATGAGCATGGCGCGTTCGCGGTCCAGGGTGTCGTTCTTGCGCAGGAATTCCTCACGCTCCCGCGCGGCCTTGGTCATCTCCGCAGCGGCATCCGCCAGTTGATCCGCGATGCGTTTCTCGCGCGCATCGATGGCATCGAGGATCGGGTGATAAAGAAAGCGCTTCAGCAACCACACCAGGATGAGGAAGTTGACGACTTGCGCAATGACGGTGAACCAGTCGATGAGCATATGCTTACTTTCCCGCTACCTGTGTGATCACATGATTCCAGAACGGGTTGGCAAAGATCAGGATCATCGACACCACGAAGCAGTAGATCGCGATGGACTCGATCATGGCCAGGCCGACGAACAGCGTGCGCGTGATGGTCACCGCGGCATCGGGTTGTTGTGCCAGCGAAGTCAAGGCTGTGGCGACCGCACGCCCTTCGCCCAGCGCGGGGCCTATGCTGCCGATGGCGATGGTCAGTCCGGCGGTGACAATGGAGGCGATTGCGATAATGGTCATGCTATCCATGGTTATTCCTTTCGGGGTCAAGGTTTACGTTTCATGTTCGGTATCGGGTTTGCTGGTGCGTGTGGCGGCGGCGATATAGACCGTCGCCAGGATGCTGAAGATGTAGGCCTGCACCATGCCGGTCAGCAGTCCGAGCGCGCTCATGGCGATCGGGAAAATATACGGTGTGATGGTCAGCAGGATGGCAAGGATCATGGTCCCGCTCATCATGTTGCCGAACAGGCGCACGGCCAGCGCCAGCGTGCGCGAGAGTTCGCTGATGATGTTGAACGGCAGCATGATGAAGGTCGGCTTGAGGTAATCGCCGAGATACTCGCGCAACCCGCTTTCCGCGATACCGTAGAGCGGCACCGCCACGAATACACTGATCGCGAGCGCGGCGGTGGTCGACAGCGAGCCGGTCGGCGGCTCGTAGCCGGGAACGATGGTAAACAGGGTCGCGCTCGCCACGAACAGGAACAGCGTGCCTACAAAGCCGAGATATTTGCGCGGCCGTCTCAGACCGACCTCCCTGATCTGCTTCTCGATGCCGGTGACGACGATCTCCAGCAGGTTCTGCCAGCGGCTGCGTTGCAGCGTTCTGGAAAGTTTGCGTGTGACCAGCCACGAGCCGAGCGCCAGCACGCCCATCAATCCCCAGGTGTAGACGATAGTGGCGTTGAGCCTGAAGATGCCGTGTTGCCAGAACACGATTTCGTCGGGACTAAGATGCATGGTCGGTCTCCTGTGCCAGCGGCGCCGTGCGTACCAATCGCGTCACCACGACGCGTGCGAGCGCGAAGCCGAGCAATGCCGCCAGCGGTTTTTGCCAATTATCGCCCATTACCAAATAGAAGCCGGACAGCACGACGGCAGTGCGCACCAGCAGGCTGATGCTGAACAGCAGGGCCGGGCGTTCGGACGCCAGGCCCTTGCGTACGGTCCACCACAGGCCGCCGAAGAAGAAGACGCCCAGCAGCATGCCCGCGATCAATGCGATCGTCAGTGCCAACGGTTCAATCATGTTTGTCCTCCTCGTTGTGTGCGTGAATCTCGCGGTTTTCGCGCGCGACCCAGTGCCATGCGTTGAAGCAACCCAGTCCCAGTCCGATGGCCAGCAGCGCGAGCGTCCATGAATGGCTGCCCGGAAAGTGCTTGTCTATCCAGATGCCGAGTGCGGTGCCGAGCAGGGTGGGGATCGCTACCGACCAGCCAACCAGTCCCATCATGCCCAGCCCCGCCCATACGGTGCGCGTGGCATGGCGCTGCGCCTTGAGCTTGAGTTCCGCCGCTTCGCCAACCTGCTGGCCGAACCTGGTTTCATCTGCGGCGGATTTTGCTTCCGGTTCCTCACTCACGATGGAACTCCGCGAAACGGCGGATGAATCCGCTTTCCAGCCTGGCCAGCACCGAACGCATTTTCCTTTCCTGGTCGTCCAGGTTCAGGAATTCCTGTCCTATTGCTTCGTGCAGCTTTGCAAGATCGGTGCCGCCGATGGCGTTGCGCACTGACACCAGCACATCCGGTCCGGTCTTTACCAGCACACCTTCGTCGACTGCCAGGTAAACTTCGCCTTCCGTCGCTGTCTCGTAACTCAGTATGCCCGGCACCAGCGACGCGGTGCAGTCCAGCCGGTGCGGCAGCAGTCCGAACGAACCCTCGCTGGTGTGCGCCACGATACGCGACACGCCGCCCATTTCCGCGAACACCTTGAACGGCAGCAGGATCTTCAGGTTCATCATGGCCGGAATTCCTCAGGCGGCATGGGATGCCTCCATTTCCGTTTTTGCTGCGGCCGCCTCGTCTATGCTGCCGATCATATAAAGTGCGCTTTCCGGGTAGTCGCGGAATTCATCGCGCAGGATGCGTTCGCATCCGTCCAGCGCATCTTCCAGGCTGACCAGCCTGCCTTTGTAACCGGAGAAATGTTCGGTGGTGTAGAACGGCTGGGTGAGGAAGCGCTCAAGGCGGCGCGCGCGCCCGACCACATTGCGGTCGTCGGGCGAAAGCTGCTCCAGGCCGAGCATGGCGATGATGTCCTTGAGCTCGGCATACTGCGCCAGCGTGCGCCGGATATCCTGCGCAATCCTGTAATGGCGTTCGCCGACCACGCCCGGCGTGGCCATTTTGGAACTGGATTGCAGCGGGTCGATGGCCGGGAACAAGCCTTCACTTGCGCGCTTGCGCGACAGCACGATGGACGCGGAGAGGTGCGAGAACACATGCACCGCCGCCGGGTCGGTGAAATCGTCCGCGGGCACATACACCGCCTGGATGGAGGTGATCGCACCGGTGTCGGTGTTGGCGATGCGTTCTTCCATCTGCGACAGTTCGGTGCCCATGGTCGGCTGGTAACCGAGGCGCGACGGCATCTGCCCCATCAATCCCGACACTTCCATGCCGGCCTGGATGAAACGGAAGATGTTGTCGACCAGCAGCAGCACGTCGCGGTGCTCGTCATCGCGGAAATATTCCGCCATGGTCAGCGCGGCGTGGCCGACGCGGAAGCGGCTGCCGGGCGGCTCGTTCATCTGGCCGAACACCATCACCATGTTCGGCAGCACCCCGGCTTCCTTCATGTCGCGATAGAGCTCTTCGCCCTCGCGGCAGCGCTCGCCGATGCCGCAGAAAATGCTCACGCCTTCCTGGTGGCCGATCATGTTGTGGATCATCTCGGTAAGCAGCACCGTCTTGCCCACGCCCGCGCCGCCGAACAGGCCTGCCTTGCCGCCGCGCTCCAACGGGGCCAGCACGTCGATGATCTTGATGCCGGTTTCGAATATCTCGGATTTTGTGGAACGGCGCGCCAGGGGCGGCGGGGTGTTGTGTACGCTGCGCCATTCGACAGCGGCTGGCAGCGGCTGGCGGTCGATGACATTGCCGAACACGTCGAACATGCGCGAGAGGATGGTCTTGCCGACCGGCGCTTTCAGCGGTCCGCCGCTGTCTTGCACCACGGTGCCGCGCGCCAGACCCTGGGTGGGCGTCAGTGCAATGCCACGCACGCGCTGTGCATCAAGCTGGGACAGCACCTCGATCGCGATCTGATTGTCAGTACCCGCATGCAACAGGGAATAGATCGGAGGCAGACGATCTTCAAAGCGAATATCCACAACACTGCCGCGCACCGAGACAACCACGCCATGGTTCAATGATCCGGTACTGCCTTCCATGTTCGCTCCTGCCGATTCAGTGTTGGTACAGTGTAGGCGCAAGTATCAAAAATTTCCAGCGGCGCTATTTGTGCTGCAAATTTCAAATCACATACATTAATGACGTTCAAGGCCAAGTGCATCTCAAGCATTCCTGGGTCACAAGCGGCACCTGTCTTCGGGATTGGTCGATGCTTCAACACGCTGGAAGGAATAGGCTGCGGCGGTAACGTTCTACCCCCGCGTATTCGGGTATGATGGACAGGAAAAGTAATGCAGTCTGTCAGGATGAACGCGCGGATCGTGACAAATGATATTTCAATCGTGAGTTGGCAAAGTTGATGTGTTCCCGGGAATGCGCAAACAATGAGTGATCTTCATGGCAATGACACGAACCAGCAAAAGATAATCGCGGCACTGTGCGATTCACATCGTCATGCTGGAATCACCTCCTCCGTGCAACTGATTGAGACACATATTTCCTGGGTGTTGCTGGCCGGGGAATATGCCTACAAGATCAAGAAGGCGATCAATCTGGGTTTTCTGGATTATTCGACACTGGAAGCGCGCCGATTTTTTTGCGACGAGGAGGTCAGGCTTAACCGGCGCACTGCGCCTGATATCTATCTTGACACGATAATTATCGGTGGCAGTCCGGACGGCCCGCGGTTTGGCGTACGACCCGTGCTCGAATACGCGGTCAGGATGCGACGCTTTGAATCCGGCAACCTCATGGACCGCCTGTTGTTGCGCGACAAGATCACACAGCAGCACATTGATACTCTGGCCGCCGTGATCGCCCGTTTCCACGCCAACCTGCCGAAAGCGGATGCGGCTTCGACATATGGCACTGCGGCAACGATAGAGGCGGAGGCGCTGCAAAATTACGAGCAGTTACGCGAGTTGCTGACAACTGCCAGAGACCACAAGAACATTGCCGCACTGGAAGCCGCCACCACGGCAGAATATGTCGAATGCCGTGAGATATTCGAGGCGCGGCGCACGCAGGGTTTTGTGCGTGAATGCCATGGCGACCTGCATCTTGGTAACATCGTGCTGGTCGGCGATGAGCCGGTTCCGTTTGACTGTATCGAGTTCAACCCCGCGTTGCGCTGGATCGATGTGATGGATGAGATATCTTTCTCGGTGATGGATCTGTTGCATCGCAACCGGCCCGAGCTGGCTTGGCGTTTGCTGAATGCCTGGCTGGAGTTGACCGGCGATTACGGCGGTATCACCGTGCTGCGTTTCTATCTGGCGTATCGGGCTGCAGTGCGAGCCAAGGTATTTTCCATCCGTGCGGTGCAGGCTGAGCTATCGAAGCACGCCAGATCATCCGAACTGACGGCGTGCCACAGCTATCTGTCATTGGCCCGGCAATGTCTTTCGCAATACGCGCCGGCATTAATCATCACCAACGGCCTGCCTGGCTCAGGCAAAACTACTTTCTCCCAACTGGCGCTGCAGCAAATGGGCGCCATACGTATCCGCTCCGATGTCGAGCGAAAGCGGTTATTCGGGCTGGGCGGGCTGGAGAGCAGCCGCTCCATTGCTGGCGACATCTATAGTCCTGATGCGACCCGGCGCACTTATGCGCGCTTGCTCGAACTGGCGAGTCAAATTCTGCTGGCGGGGTTTCCCGTGATCGTGGATGCTGCTTTTCTCAAGCAGGAGGAACGCGAGGCATTTCGAAGACTGGCGCAAGACATGTCGGTGCCGTTTGCCATTGCGACACTGGATGAGAAAGTCACCACACTGCGCGAACGTATCGTGCAGCGTCGTAACGACGCATCGGAAGCGGATGTTGCAGTGCTGGATATGCTGATGTCGGTGCAACAGCCACTCTCGCCATCCGAGCTTGCGTTTGCAGCCAGATTCACCACAGGAGAACCTCCCGACAGCAAAGCCAATGTACAAGCCTGGAACACCCTGGCCAGACTACTTGCACCTGCCTGAATCCAGTCGAGATATAGACCGCGATATAGACCTTTTAGCATATTGTAATAAGTATATTAAGGTTTACGATGCCCTCTTCTCGAAATGGTGTATCTGTGTTTCGAGTATCTATATCTGGGGAAAAACTGAAGAATCCGGAAATCGTTTTTGCTGTGATCGGCCTTTTCGGTAGTTCCTCGCCAACCTGTTGTTCAACGTCTATACAAGAGGGATATATGAAACTGGAACAAATCCGTTCAATTGCCAAATTGCATAGCATCAACCCAGGCATGCTTTCCGTTACCGAACTGGTGAGGGCAATACAGTCCAAGGAAGGAAACTTCGATTGTTTTGGAAAAGCCGTCAACGGCGAGTGTGATCAAATCGGCTGCAGTTGGCGCGGAGATTGCATGGTAGCCTCCCCAAAAGGAGTGCTCTCATAAACTCCATCGAATGGAGTGTCTTTCTTCGACACTGACTGGGATATATCAGGCAGATATTTCTGCTGAAAAAATGGGTGTATGAGCGTCACGGCTTGAAATGGTATGCTTGCCTCCAAAGGCGTGGTTCACGCGGGAACGGGAAGTGAAGCAGGAAAACCCATCCCGACGATAGTTTCAGCATGGTCTTTGTACGGGGCTTTAACAAGCCACCAGTATCAGGGAAAGCAAAGTTAAAATTGAGTCCCGGTTCATAATCAATGCCGCAATATCCGCTCCCCCTGGGCGGGTTCGCGGTGACAGTTCAGGAGGAAGCATGACGCAACAATCACGTCCGGCCGGATTCCAGCCGATCCGGCGCGATCGCTTGATAAAAGAAGCGGTACACGACAGCTACAAGAACAAGGGAAAACTCCACGAGCCTACCCTCTGCACCGAATGTGGTGCCGTATTCTCTGGCGGTCGCTGGCAATGGTTGCCCAGGCCCGAGAAGGGGGAACAGACCCGCTGTCCCGCTTGTCACCGGATAAGCGATCAATTCCCGGCTGGATACGTGACCATCACTGGCGACTTCATCGGGGAGCACGAGCAGGAAATCCTGCAACTGATACACAATCATGAAGCGCACGAAAAGACCGAGCATCCGCTGCAGCGCATCATGAATATCGAAAAGACCAAAGTCAGCACGGTGGTGACCACCACCGACATCCATCTGGCACGCGGCATCGGAGACGCGTTGCATCATGCCTATCAGGGCGAACTGGAATATCATTACAACGCAGAACAGAATTTGCTGCGCGTGAACTGGTCACGTTAAACCGCTACTGGCACGCACGAATGACCGGCTGATCTGCGTTTTGCAGACCAGCCGGGAATGGAGAATGCTGCGATGAATAAAAAGCTGGATGACAGCAAACCCGGCAGCCGCCCCAGAGTCGGTCTTGCGCTAGGCAGCGGTTCTGCGCGCGGCCTGGCACATTTGGGTGTGATCCGTGCCATCGAGGAAGCCGGCATCGAAGTGAGTTGCATTGCCGGTACCAGCATGGGGGCACTTATCGGCGCGATCCATGCCGCAGGCAAACTGGACGAACTGGAAGCCTCCTTCCGCAACTTCGACTGGAGAAAGACCGCCTCTTTCTTTGACGTGGTGCTGCCCAAGTCCGGATTGCTTGATGGCGCCAAGGTTGTCGAACTGGTGCGTACGCACATTCATGCCGACGCCATCGAAATGCTGGGCAAACCTTTCGCTGCTGTGGCGACTGACATCGTCAGCGGCGAGGAAGTCGTCATCCGCAGTGGCGATGTGATCGATGCAGTGCGTGCCAGCATCTCCGTTCCCGGTATTTTCACACCAGTGCGCAGCAACGGACGCGTCCTGGTGGACGGTGGCTTGACCAATCCGGTGCCGGTCAGCGCGGTGCGCGCCATGGGAGCAGATATCGTAATCGCGGTCGATCTCAATCACGAGATCGTATCCGGCAAAAACCTGAAACCGTTATTGTCCGCAGCAAAATCCGAAGAAAAAAACAGCAGTAATGAACCCGGCTTGTTTTCTCGCTGGGTGGGCGACTATCGGTTGTCGATGAAAGACATCAAGCAGAAGCTGCTCACCATGGATTCACCCGCCACCGCGCAATTCAGGAAATGGATATCCGAAGAACCGTTGCCCAGCATCTTCGAAGTGTTGCTGGCTTCGATCAACATTATGGAGACCCGCCTTACCCAGAGCCGCCTGTCACTGGATCGTCCCGATGTGCTCATTCAGCCGCCGCTGGGGGATATCCGTTTTCTGGAATTCGGCCGTGCCGAGGAAATCATTGCCATCGGCTATGAGCACGCACAGCAGCAACTGGATGGAAAACGTTTCGGGGCAGGTTAGACTCGATGGATATAGGGGGAGAGAAATGCTCCTGGACCGGATAGGGTTCATGCAAGAGCATTGCCCCACTGTAACAATTAGCGTTTTTCTGAAAACTGCAAATCAAATAACCCTGCGGCATACGGGCAGAGAGCACGCTCATACGGAATACATGGCGAACTCGTGGGTGTGCAGGAACCAGCGATTTAACACCACGTGCCGGGTAAACCACCTGTTGTTCAGCAATGCTACGGCGAAGAATTTGTGCATGAATGGCAGATCGATACTGTTTGCTGCGGGTGCATTCCCGAAGCGTGTAACCAAACGGGAATTGTACGGCAGCAATTGCCGACGGTTGTAACATTCCCCTGCTTCAAGGATAGTGTCGGCGGCCATGAGCCCGGACTCAACTGCGGGCCTGATTCCCTCGCCGCTTTGCGGATAGGCCAGCCCGGCTGCATCGCCGACGAGCAGGATCCCTTTATCGATTATTTTGCGTACAGCATGTCCATACAGCAGGTATGCGTGACCGGGGAAGCGCTCCGGAATGTCGTCCGGAATTTTGCCGCGCTGTCTGAGAAAGCGGCAGAACTGCTCGAGGTGTTCCGCAAGACGGTGGCTTTCTTCGCGGCCCAGCCCGATATTGAGATAATTGCCTTTGCGAAAGCACCAGCCGTAACCCTTCATGTCCCGGCAAAAATAAAGTTCGGGCGTGTCGCCTTGTACTTCGCAATGACTGATTTGTTCCGGACTCATCCGAAATTCGATTTCCCTGGCCGCAATGGTAGGTTCGCCGGCACCGACCCGTGCGCCCATGAAACGTGCAACCGGACAAAAGTGACCGCCCGCGCCGATGATCATGGGGGTCGAGATGGCGTTGTTGACGATGAAGCGGTTGCCGTCCCTTAGCAGGGAATCCAGTCCCTGACCAAGCTGCAAACGCGCACCCGAGCGCCGCAGCAGATAGTCGTCAAATTCATAACGGCGTATGCCGTAGCTGACGGTATCCGGATACCTTGTCTCCACGTTGCCGCCCTCGATCAATCCGGTGCGGAAAGCCCTGATCGGCTGCAGCACACGCTGCCGGGCATATTCCCCTGCATCCACCTGCAGCGTTGCCAGCACGGCAGGCGTGATCCAGCCGGCACAGACCTTCTCGCGCGGGAACTGCGCCTTGTCCATCACCACCACGTCCAGGCCATGCTGGCGCAACTGCCACGCACAGCTTGAACCTGCGGGGCCGCCGCCAACTATGAGTGCGTCACAGGTTTCCATTGTTTTCTCCATCCGGACGGTATTTCGGCTCATACAGGTATTGCCTGGTCCAGGGAATCCGGTTGTTGCTTGCACGGGAGAAGGCTACCTGGAACAGTTGCATCTTTCCGGTCTTGAAGGAAGTCAGGGAACCTGCGAGGTACAAACGCCATGCCAGGACAAATTCTTCATCGAACATCTGTGTTACGTGCCCGACATTATCTTCAAACCGCTGCAGCCAATGTTCCAGCGTCTTGGCATAATGCAGGCGCAAATTCTCCACATCCAGAACAGAGAAATCCAAGGGCTCAAATATCTGCATCATTTGGGCAAGCGTCGGAGGGCAGGCGCCGGGGAAGATGTGACGTTCTGCCCAGGCATCCATCGGACGGGGATAATTCAGGCCTATCGTGTGCAGCAGGCCGCGGCCGTCGTCCTTCAGGACGCGGTCTATCACCTCCCCGAGCTCCCGGTAATGCTCAATCCCGACGTGTTCGAGCATGCCGACGGAAACAAAGGCATCGCACTTGCCCCGGATGTTGCGGTAGTCGTCCTCAATGAACTCGACTTTCCCGTCCAGTCCCTCGGCGTGCGCACGTTCCCGCGCATGGGATAGTTGCTCCCTGGAAATATTGTAGGCTTGCACAGTTACGCCGTAATACCGCGCCATATGCATTGCCAGGGCTCCCCAGCCGCAACCGGCCTCCACGACTGTATCCCCCGGTCGCAAGCGAAGTTTTCGGCAGATGTGATCCATCTTGGCAAGTTGTGCATCTTCCAGGTTCGTGTTCGCATTCGGAAAATAGGCGCAGGTGTAAAGCATGCGCTCATCGAGCCAGAGCCTGTAGAAATCGTTGCCGATATCGTAATGGTGATGGATGTTGCGGCGCGAGCCGGTGATGGTGTTGTTCCGTATATCAAAGAACGGAACCAGCCGCCTGTCGATGATCTTGTCTTGAGCAGGCAGCGGGCAGACTTTGAAAACGGCTTCGAGAAAATCCAGCAGGTTACCTTGTACTTCTATGCGCTTGGTCGAGTACAACTCGCCGAAATAAAGCTCATGGTTGGCGAATAGTTTGAATAATGCATCCCGGTCACGGATGACTATCCGGGCAACGGAGCAGCCGCTATTGCCCGGAATTTCCAGCCCGTTCCACAACACAATATGCAAGGGGGGGTCTCCAAAGGCGCGCATCACCTTTGCCAGTAAAAATCTTTCCATGGCAAACAACCTTTTGCCGAGAGATAGGTACTGCTCTTTCGGGGGCTCAAGATAATCGAGTTCACCGCTTATCGGTTTGCTGGAAGGTTCAGTTTGTTCCTGTCTCATGCATATCTCCTTTCGCGTAGTTTGTGCCGGCCGTGATCCGGCATATTGTGTTTACGCGGCGCGAAACATCCACGGAAAACAAATAGTGCATTCCCGTACCGTCAACTTGGCGAGAGAAATGCAGGGGGTTATTTCATCGCCATACTGTTAGTGGATCCAGGTTATGCGCAATTGGTCTTCTTGCGGGTTATAGTGATAATTCAATTCGCCCATATACGCATGATGCAATGCCTCTCCAATGCCGCGTGCAAGATGGATGTCAGTTGTGGTTACCAATAGGGCATCATTTATATCTTCTGCCACTTCTATCGCCATGACGCGTTTGAGCGGGTGTTCCGCACGTTCGCTCCGCTCATGGTTATGCACGAGATTCATGATTTCTTCGAGGTGGGACAGGAAAAACACGCCCTGCAAAGTCAGGAAGCCGGCGGGATGGTGATCAAGGATGCGCTGGCAGGCCGGACAGGTTTCACGATGAGCGTTCACCGGCTCGACGATCCATTGCCAGCGTCCGGCGTAAAAGACGGCACCGCATTGTGAGCACACTGCCGGTTCAATCTGCTTGCTTTCTGCATTGTATGCGTCATGTACATACTCCTGGAATAATCCATCGTGACGGCTAATCTGGCGGAAGCCGTCAGGCACGGTCGCATGACTCATGATATTTCCTCCTCGAGTTGGTTGCGGAAGACCTCCTTTACCAGTGGAACACATCGCGCCGGCCAACGCTGTCATTGCCATGTTCTTTGCGGCATGATTTTCTTCAAATGACGGCCATTGCGTAAAAGTTACAAAATGGGAATTTTCTTGCGCGACGATCCCGGTTTTCTGGGCAGGCTCAGTTCAAGTACGCCATCGGCATATTTGGCTTGGACCTGGCCTGGATCCACCTCGTCGGCCAGGCTAAAGCTGCGTGAAACCATGCCGTAGCTGCGCTCGCTGTGAATCAAATGCTCACCCGCTTTTTCTTTCTTTTCCAGCTTGATTTCGGCACTGATGGAAACACGGTTACCGTCGATGGTCACGATGGATATCGTCCTTGCTTACACCGGGGATTTCCGCCTCGACCTTGTACATGCCGTCCGCTTCCTTGATATCCATCCTGATTTGCGGTTCGAATTTCATTCCGCCGCGCAAAACCGGTTGCCATGTACATTAATTCCTAACCTGAACAGGGTCTCCCCGCAGGTTCGTTATGACACAGAAACGTCGATGGACTTGGTCTTTACCTTGGTGGATTTGGGCAGGGTGACGTTAAGCATACCGTCTTTGAACTCGGCCTTTACCGCAGACTCATCGGCATCATCGGGAATGCGGAAACTGCGCACGAAGCTGCCGTAGGAACATTCTACGCGGTGGAATTTTTTGCCTTTTTCTTCTTTTTCCTGTTTGCGCTCGCCTTGAATGGTAAGCATGCTGTCCTGAATGGTGACTTTGACGTCCTCTTTCTTTACCCCGGGAATTTCACCTTTGACCAAATATGCTGCATCTGTTTCGCTGATATCGACGGAAGGCATCCAGTCTGCCACTGTCAACATCTCATTATCCGATTCCGGGCGGCTGGGCATTCGCCCGAAAAGCCGATTCAAATGGCTGGAAACATCCTCCAACTCCTTGACTGGATTCCATTTGACAAGATTCATGATAGCCCCCCTTCTTTAGCGGTTTCAAAACAGTCCTCACGCCAACTGCAGCCGGTTTGATCGCACTCGCCGCTAATGGCGGTAGCAAAACAGTCAAAATTGCCTTCGTGTGTCTGAATCGTCTTGATCAGTTCAGCCTTGGAAAGTTTGCCGGGATTGATGTTTTGCGCCTTGGCAATAGCACTTACTTCTGCGAGTTTCATAAAAATTCTCCCTGGTTTAATTTGCGGGTATGGCCAAATGGGCAATGTTGGTGCATTGCCCGGAAGCTTCTTGCCAGTAAAATCCACATATCCCAACAAATGAATTTCATGCCTGCGCGCTTTCAAGTGGACACACAACCAATCTCAATATCTTTTTCCCGCTGTTTTCGAGAGTGAAGAAGCTGATATTGCTGGAAAGAGAATATCCCAGATGATTCAGCATCTGGTAAATGTGGCCGCAGTGGGAGAGATAATGAAGCATCGGATTTATTTGTCCTGCTTGAAACAACTCGATTTCACCGAGTTGAGGAAATACCATTGAGACATGGTGCCAAACCAGCTCGCTACGGCGGTAACCGGCCAGCCTTTCGAAGGATTTGCTGCAGTCTTTGATCATGCCGCGTTCATCAAGCGACAAAGCTGGCGGCTCATGCCACGCGGGTCGCGTTTGTTCTGTACGCCGTCTTTGTTTAGCCAGGAAAATTGTTCCGGATTTGACAGGTGTAATGTCGTTGATCTGCAAATTCATCTATCGCTCCTCGTTCTGTTTTGGGGAAATGAATCAACGGACGAGTGAATTTACAGAGAGTTGGCAATGAATAATATACCGGCTAATACGTACGTAGTAATACGTATATTTAAACAAATTAATGTTTTTTCAATTACATTACATATAGGGATACATCAATGTCGAGCAGATCAATTAATTTTGTTTTGAATTATCCGGTCCGGGACGCAAGTTCATGGGCTGTTGCAATCAGCCGGAAGATATTTATTTCCATGATTTTTATCATTTTGCAGCTTGTTTCCAGGTACGCACAAACCATTTTCCGGAATACTTGCGTGAATTTCTCAGGAACAAATCCTGATGCCTGAAAAAACCAAAAAGACTGATGTCGATTCCATTGCGGAAGTACAACTCTTGCTGCGCCGGGAAGCCGAATCCCGGCTTGCCCAGAAGGCGGAAACGGGGCAGGGGAAACGCACGGCCAATAAACTTTTGCACGAACTCCAGGTGCATCAGATCGAACTGGAAATGCAAAACGATGAGTTGCGGCGATCACAGGTTGCTCTGGAGGAGTCGCGCGACCGCTACGTTGATTTCTATGACTTCGCGCCTGCCGGCTATATCACACTCACCGGCGATGCGGTGATAGCGGATATCAATCTTTCCGGTGCTGCCCTGCTCGGTAAGGAACGTCGCAAATTGGTAAACCGTCGTTTTTCCAATTATGTATCACCGGAAGATGCCGATTTCTGGCATCGGTATTTTATGGCCGTGAAGCAAAATGACGGCAAACGGACCTGCGAACTATGCATTCTGCGCAATGATGGGTCACGCCTGAATGTTCAGCTGGACTCAATACGGCTGATTAAAGAAGGTGCAATGCCTGTCGTGCGTATTGCGCTGACCGATATTTCTGCGCTGAAGCAGATGGAGATCGCTTTGCGCGAAAGCGAGATGCACCGGCACTTGCTGGAGCAGCGTGAAATCGTCCAGACCTCCCTTGACGGTTTCTGGATGGTGGACTCCGGAAATGGGCGGATAGTTGAGGTCAATGATATATATTGCAAAATGATAGGGTACTCGCGGGAAGAATTGCTGACCATGAATGTCGGTGACGTGGAAGCGATCGAAACGCAGGAAGAAATAAAAGCGCATTTCATGAAGATTATGGAAACAGGCCATGACCGTTTCGAGACGCGTCAGCGTCACAAACGGGGGCATCTTGTCGATATGGAGATTTCCGTCACGCACTCTTCAATCGATGGCGGAGTCAATTATGCGTTTTTTCGCGACATTTCCGAGCGCAAACAAAGCGAGGAAGCGCTCAGAAAATCCCGTACCCAGTTAAAAACATTTATCAACCAGGCTCCCATCAGCATTGCCATGTTCGACAGGGACATGAACTATCTGGCGACCAGCGGACGCTGGTCAGAGGATTACGGTGGGGGGCGTGACGATCTGATCGGCCTTAATCTTTACGGAAGTTGCCCGTGCATGCCGGCTGAGTGGGCGGCCATTCATCAGCAGGCTCTTGCCGGAGCTACTTTTGAAAAAAAAGAAGACTCATGGATCCGGTGCGACGGTGCCAAGCACTGGCTGCGCTGGGCAGTACAGCCCTGGATCGATGAAAACGCCGGAATCGGCGGCATTATTATTTCAACAGAAGATATCACCAAAAACAAAGAACTGGAAATGGAAATCAATGAGCGGCGAAATAGTCTGGAACAATTGCAGAAGCTTCAAATCGCCACCCAGACCGCCGCTGCCATTGCGCACGAACTGAATCAACCGCTGATATCCATCGCATCATATAGCGAAGCTGCACTCATGCTGTTGCAGGCTGAGCAGCCCAGCCTTGATAAAATTCGCAAGGCCGTTGATGGAAGCGGGAAGCAAGCGCTCCGTGCCGGTCAATCCATCCGCGAATTGCTCGATTTTTTAAGCCTGAGAGAATATCCGGCCGAAGATTTCGATATAAATGGCGAGATCGTCAAAGTGATCGATCTTGCCAGCCTGGAGCATGAACTAAAGTTTCATTCTGTGCTTCGGCTGGAGGAGGGGATGCCTCCGGTACGTGCCAACCGCATGCATTTTGAAAAGGTGCTCCTGAATCTGCTGCATAACGGGATCGATGCCATGAAGCAGGCGGGTGTGCCGCAGCCTGCCATAACGGTGACGGTGCGTACTCAAAAAGAAGCAAACGTTGCCATGGTGACTATTCAAGACAATGGGCCGGGCGTAAACAAGCAGGATGCGCAGCGGTTGTTTGAACCGTTCTTTACCACCAAGGAAAATGGTATCGGCATGGGACTGGCGATCAGCCGCGCGCTGATCGAGGAGAACGGCGGGCAACTCTGGATCGACCCGCAAGAAGGCCCCGGTGCCACCTTCCATCTGACCATACCATTTGCGATATGAACGACATGGCCAAAGTATTCGTTGTGGATGATGACGAATCGGTACGTGATTCGATCGGCATGCTGCTTGAGGCGGCCGGTTATGCCGTTGCAGCATTTTCATGCGCTCTCGATTTTCTTGAAGCATGTACTCTCGACATGCCGGGTTGCGTCATTCTCGATGTGAATATGCCCGGCATGGATGGCGTAAGGCTGCAGGAAGAAATGAACCGCCGCGGCTTGAGTATGCCGGTTATCTTTCTTTCGGGGAAGGGAACCATTCCGTTAACGGTGCGAACCCTCAAGTCTGGTGCGCTGGATTTTCTGACCAAACCGGTAAAGGGAACGGTATTGCTGGAAAGCGTCCAACAGGCAATGGAGCAATATTCAAGATTGTTGAAACAAAACAGGAAAGTTCAAGCCATTACTGAACGGCTGGCAATGCTTACCGAACGCGAGCGTGAAGTCATGTTGCTGGCCGTTGAGGGATTAACCAGCAAGGAAATTGGCCAGCGCCTGAGCATCAGTTACAGGACAGTGGAAATCCATCGCGCACACGTCATGCGTAAATCAGGTGCAACCAACATGCTGGAACTAGCCCGCTTCGCCACATACCTGGCCTCGCAATGATAGCCGGATCGATTGTGCATAGGTATTCCTACTGATATTGCCATGCCCGGTTTGGTGCTAACCTGACAAATCGAAAATCATCAATTGTCAGCCGGTTAAAACGGCGTTAGCAATCAGTTGGTGTTGATTCGAACATGCTGGATGTTTTCAAGGACAGGGATTGCCTGTCATCGAAGAACATCTTATTCCAGTTCAATATATTTATTTCAGCCATACAAGAAACATGACAACGGATTTGATATTTGCCAGTTCCAGCCAGGATAGACTCGATTTCTGGAAGCAGCGGCTTAGCGGATTTGCCGACACTGCTTTCGTTATTGAGAGACTGGATAAACTTGAGGATGTAATGTGGGTTGGGCCAAGCATTCTGGTGCTTGATCTCGATTTGATTCGTCCAAATGGGGTGGCAAATCTGACACGTATCTGTGCAGAGATAAAAATCATTATTATCGGCGACAACATATCCGAAAATATGGAGTGGGAGTTATTGAAAGCCGGTGTGCGCGGATGCTGCCGCGGCGATTCCAGTCCGATACTGCTTCGGCGGATTGTCGAAGCAGTTCGAGGAGGTGAATTGTGGGTGCGTCGAGCGCTAACGTGCAGGCTGATAGATGAGTTGGGCAAAACCATGGAAAAGAACAAAGCTTCTCAAACTTCTTATGGATTATTGAATAAACTCACTCAGCGTGAATATGATATTGCCCTGTGTGTTGGCAATGGCGAAAGCAATAAAAGTATTGCCAAATTGTGTGCAATTACAGAACGTACGGTAAAGGCGCATTTGACCGAAATTTATAGAAAGCTCGGCGTTTCGGACCGGCTGAATCTGGCGCTGGTGATATCAGCTGACTGTAAAAATAACAGGATCCGGCATTCGGCCCCTCATTTAATTTACGGTCACGATTCCAAACGCGCCGTATCACCCGCATCCGCCAATCCGGATGCCTATCGCATTATTGCCAACTGCTAGCGAGTCAGTTTTTATAATGAATGTGCAGATAGTGCCAAGTCAGTCCCTGATAAGCCCCCATCTTCAGATGTTAAAAGTGGCCGCAACTGCATATGCATTTGTTCTGGTACAGGTATGTATTGGTCGCAGTTTACGTAAAAAGTTGTAAATTGATTGGACAGTCACGGGCATGATTCAGTCTTTTCCCAAAACGCCACGGGGTAAGAATGTGGTCGAGGCCATTCTGGCACGACGTTCGATACGCGCATATTCTACGCAACAACTTGACCGCGACTCCGTGCAAATGTTGCTGGAAGCGGCAGTACGCGCGCCGACAGCAATGCATGGAGAGCCTTGGGCGTTTGTCGTGATCCAGAACAGGCAGATATTAAAGCGGTTATCCGATCGCGCCAAGCCGATCTTCGTAGAAGAGATGCGACATCGCAATATCAAGGGTGCCCGCTACTCATTCGAACATTTTACCAATCCCGATTTCGACATTTTTTATGGCGCGAGCACGCTGATAATCATTTGCGCCAAGCCATTGAGTCCATTTGTGGTGGCTGATTGCTGGCTGGCTGCCGAAAATATGATGCTGGCGGCTTGCGAGATGGGGGTGGGGAGTTGTGTCATCGGCTCATCCATTTCCACCCTGAACATACGCACAGTGAAAACGGAATTAGGTATTCCGGATGAATATATTGCAGTTGCCCCAATCATTGCGGGAATGCCGAAAGAAGAAACGCGCATCTCCTCGAGAGAAGAACCATTGATTCTTGCCTGGAAACATTGAGACATAACTTCCTGTACCGAACCACCTATCTGCTTTTTGAGTATTCTGTAGTACAAGCCCGTACGAATGCGACAGGGAGTTTGTGCGCAGGTTGCCGTATTTCTGTATGCCATATGCTACATAATGACTCGGCAGCCAGCGAATATAAGGTAGGATTGTATAGTCCTCAAACTGGCCGAGTGTGAAAGGGGTTTCGTGGCGACCAGGAAAATACTGAAAAAAAGCAAAAAACCGGATGACGTATTCATTCATGCCGGGGAAGGCACAGGTCAAGCCAATACCGGTTTCAACATAGTCGGCATTGGCGCATCCGCAGGCGGGCTGGAAGCGTTCGAGCAGTTCTTTCGCAATGTTAAGCCGGACAGCGGTCAGGCATTCGTTCTGGTTCCGCATCTGGATCCCAGCCATGCCAGTATCCTTACTGAAATCCTGCAGCGCAGCACGGTAATGTCCGTAGTAGAAGCTCAAGACCAGGTACGAGTAGAGCCCGATCATGTCTATGTCATCCCGCCTAACCGCGACATGGCGATTTTCAACGGGATGTTGCAGTTGAGCGTGCCTGAAATTCCCCGCGGACAACGCATGCCGATCGATGCTTTCCTGCGTTCCCTGGCGGAAGATCAGGCAGAAAAGGCGATCGGCATCATCCTTTCCGGCACCGGCACTGACGGCACCTTGGGGTTGCGCGCTATCCAGGGGGCGGGAGGCATCACGCTGGTGCAGGAACCCGCCACGGCAAAATATGACGGCATGCCGAGCAGTGCCATCCGGGCCGGTTACGCGACTTACATCCTGCCAGTAGAACAAATGCCGGGGCAATTGCTGAGCAAAACGATCGTAACGGGCATCCGTCATGAGCGGTTGCAACCCACTGCCGGCACAGCGGGCAGCATGAACCAGATATTGATGCTGTTGCGTTCCACAACCGGACACGATTTTTCGTTATACAAGAAAAGCACCATAGGCCGCCGCATCGAGCGGCGTATGGCACAACACAATATCGAAGATGCGGAAACCTATGCGCGTTATCTCAGGGAAAATCCCGCCGAAGTGCATATGCTGTTCAAGGAGCTGTTGATCAACGTCACCAGCTTTTTTCGCGATGCAGAGGTGTTTACTACGTTGAAGAACGACATCCTGCCGCAGATGCTCGCCGACAAACCGGAAGATTATGTTTTTCGCATCTGGGTGGCTGGTTGCGCCACCGGGGAAGAAGCTTATTCCATCGCCATTCTGCTACGCGAAATCATGGACGAAACACACCGCGAATTCAAGACACAGATATACAGTACCGATCTTGATGATGATGCCATCGCCACAGCGCGAGCCGCGATATATCCGCCGAATATTGCACAGGATGTCACGCCAGAGCGACTGCGCCGTTTTTTTGTCAAAAATGAAACAGGTTACCGGGTAAAAAAAGATCTGCGTGAGATGGTGGTGTTCGCCACCCAGAACGTCGTCAAAGACCCGCCTTTTACCAAACTGGACCTGCTGAGTTGCCGCAATCTGATGATTTATCTGGAACCGGAATTGCAGAATCGGCTCATTCCGACTTTACATTACGCGCTTAAGCCGGGCGGTGTGCTGCTGCTTTCGCCCTCGGAAAGTATCAGTAACCGTGTCGACCTGTTCTCTCCGCGCAATCGCAAATGGAAAATCTATCAGGCGATACCCTCATCCGTTTCCACACGTGCAATGATATCCGGCGGATTGCCCAGGGCTGGTGATGCAAACACAAAGGAGTCGAACGAAGTGGTAAAGAAAATCAAGGAAACCAATTTCGCTGAACTGACCCGGCGCGTGCTGCTGCAGCTCTTTGCGCCAGCTTCGGTAGTGACCGATCTGAAAGGTGACATCCTGTATGTATATGGCGACACCGGCCGTTACTTGCGTCCGGCACCCGGTCATGCAGCATTTAACGTGATCGAGATGGCGCGCGAGGGATTGCAACTGGAATTGCGTTCCGCTATTCAGGCCGTCGTCAGCAAGAGCATGCCGATCCTGAATCGCGAGACATCGTTCGGTGCAAATGGCGACACTCACTATGTGAGTTTCAGCGTGCGGCCATTGCCAAATCTGGATGCAGGCCACAGTTTGCTATTGGTGAGTTTTCAGGATTTGGCGGTTCCGGTGCTGGAGAAATTGGCTGCTACAACCGCCAAAAGTGCACGCGGCAAACGCAGTGTCAACTCGGCTGAACTCCGCCGCATAGAAGAACTTGAGCACGAGTTGGCCTACACAAAAGAAAATCTGCATGCCACCATTGAAGAACAGCAAGCTTCCAACGAGGAGCTCAAGTCCACCAATGAAGAGATGCAATCCACCAACGAAGAACTTCAGTCAACCAACGAAGAACTGGAAACTTCCAAAGAGGAGTTGCAGTCCGTCAATGAAGAGCTGGTCACTGTGAATGCCGAATTGCAGGACAAGATCGAACAGTTGGCAGGCATGCAGAACGACATGAAGAATCTGCTCGACAACATCAATGTTGGTACGGTCTTCCTTAATGATGCACTGACCATCAAGCGCTTCACCCGCGATGCTGCTCAGGTTTATCGTCTGGTTGCTTCGGATGTGGGCCGTCCGCTCGGCGATATCAAATCGGACATCGAAGGCGACGACCTGCTCGGCGATGCACAGGCTGTGCTCGACTCACTGGTCCCGCGCGAGCGTGAGGTGAGTACCGTCGGCGGTGAATGGTATCTTGCACGTATCCAGCCCTATCGTACGCTGGATAATGTGATCGATGGCGTGGTGCTGACTTTTACCGATATCACCAAGCGCATTCAGGCCGAAGCGGAAATTAGAGAGTCGCGTGAGTTTTCCGAAAGCATTGTAGATACGGTGCGCGAGCCGCTGATCGTGCTGGATGAAGCGTTGAAGGTCATTTCCGCCAGCCGTTCGTTCTACCATGAATTTCGCGTTTCCAAGGCAGACACCGTGGGGCGCCAGCTATACGAATTGGGCAACCGCCAATGGGATATTCCAAAACTGAAGGAACTGCTGGAAACCATCCTGCCGCAGGATCAGGTTTTAGAAGGATTCGAAGTTGAACATGTTTTTCCCGTTATCGGTAAACGCAAAATGCTGCTCAATGCCAGGCGTATCGCAGGCAAGACACAGACCATCCTGCTGGCCATAGAAGACATTACGGATCGACACTCGAAGCATTGACGTAACCGGAGTTTATTCTCTCGGTAAACGGTATGTCAGCGAGGCGCCTTGAACAAACAACGACTGATATCCGCTGCGATCCGGGTCCGAAATACGGCTGACCGGTTTTTGCCATTCCGGCACAAGATCACCACGGAATTTCCTGTCCGTCATTACCAAAAAATTTTCCCGAGTCTGCATGAGTGAGGCGGCCGATGACTTTTCGCATGTCCTTCACACTATGTTCAACTGTGATCATTGCGTTGGGGCCGCCCATGTCGGTTTTGACCCATCCGGGATTGAATGCGACGGCGGTAATTCCCTTCTCCTCAAGGTCAATGGCAAGACTCTTTACCACCATATTGGCCGCGGCTTTGCTGCTGCGATACAGGTAATTTCCGCCGCTGCTGTTGTCTGCAATGCTGCCCATCTGGCTGGTGATGGTGACAACGAGTTTCAGGTCGCTGCGCGTGATTTGCTTGATGAACGATTCGACCATTTTGAGCGGCGCCATGGCATTGATCCTGAAGGCGGTCTTCCATTCGGTATAGTCGGTGTGACCGAAGCCGCTTTTGTCCGATGCAGGGTAAATGCCGGCATTGTTGATGAGCAGGTCGATGGTTTCGCCGGATAGTTCATGCGCGAGTTGATCGATATGCGCATGATCTGTTACATCCAGCGCATGAACTGTGATCTGTTCAGGGTGTTGGGCCGCCAGTTTGTTGAGGGCATCCGCTTTGTCGGGATGGCGGCAGCACGCCTGAATGTGCCAGCCCCCGGCGGCATATTGTTTACAGAATTCCAGTCCGATTCCTCTGTTGGCGCCGGTAATCAATAGGGTTTTCATGGTTGCTCTCCATATTGTTTTGGATCACCCGTGTTCGGCGGGACCGGTATAGCCGCACATGCCATCTGAGAATATTGTGTGGCCGCAGAAGTACGCCGAGTCTGGATAATAGAACGTGACGCCGGAAACGACAAATACAGCGCCAGTGCTTTGTTTTTGTTCTCCGCTAACAGATGTTGGGCGGAGCAGCGCAATATGTGCAAGAATCTCGGCTCTTGTCATCAATTGTGACAATCCCAGGGGGAGGCATGGTAATACCAAAAGTCCGCGGATACCCTGTCCTGATCATTGGAGCAGGGCGTGGCGGTGCAGCATTGCTGGAAATGTTTTTGGAAGACAGTCTGGTCAAAGTCATTGCCGTTGCCGACAAGGATGCGCTGGCTCCCGGCATCCTGCTCGCCCGGGAACACGGGATTGCAACCTACGACGACCCGGTTGAAGCCATGCAGGCCTGCAGGGATCATGATAATTGCCTCATTTACAATTTATCGCATGACGATACCATTGCAGACGAGGCACAAAAAATCTTTGGCGACAAGCGCGTAGCCAGTGGTGCCGAGGTCAATCTGTTCTGGCAGATGGTCACCAACCTGAAAAAAGTCAAAGGGGAGCTTGAAAAAAGCCATTATCAATTGCAATCCATTATCCGCAATGTGATGGATGGCATCATCATGATCAATGAGCTTGGAGAGATTCAGGGGTTCAATCCGGCAGCCGAAGAAATTTTCGGTTATTCGCAGCAGGAGGCATTAAACAGTAATCTGAAGATACTCATGCCGGAGCCGGATCGGAGCAGGCATGACGGTTATATTAAACGCTATCTGGAGACCGGCCAGGCGAAGATTCTGGGGGTGCGCGGGCGCGAAGTGGTTGCCGCCCGCAAGAACGGCGATGAGTTCCCCATGGAAATGTCAGTGTCGGAAATGGTGTTGGGCGGACATCGCTATTTCATCGGCATTACCCGCGATATTACGGATCGCAAACGGGCCGAGAAAAGAATCGCGCATCTGGCGCACTACGATTACTTGACCGATCTGCCAAACCGGGCGCTGTTTGTGGACGTTCTTAATCATTCAATTGCTTTGGCCAAACGCAGTAGACGCAAAGTGGCAGTGCTTTTCCTGGATCTGGACGGATTCAAGAGCGTCAATGATGCGCGGGGCCATGATGTGGGCGATCTGTTGCTGATAGATGTGGCAAACAGGTTCAGGGAAACGATCAGGGCATCGGATTCGGTGTCGCGCGTTGGCGGCGATGAATTCGTCTTTGTGCTGGATAATATTGAATCGGAAGAGAATGCAGCGCTGGTTGCCAAAAAAATCCTTGTTGCTCTGGCGAAACCGTTTGTTTTGAAGGATGAGCCTTGCCGAGTCGGAGGCAGCATTGGCATTGCCATGTATCCGGAAGAATCCAAAGAGCCGGAAAAACTCATTCAGCAAGCGGATGAGGCAATGTATCTGGCAAAGCAAAGCGGAAAAAACACCTGGAAATTCTATCGGGAAGTGCGGCAAGGCAGACTGTCTCATTAATCAATGCGGTTGCGGTCTTTTTTAAGTGTCAGCCTGCAACCCCGGCAGTCAGGTGCAACGCTTTCGATACCACCTCGCGCGTAAGATGCGGTGCCAGCAACTCGATAAAGTGATAGCCGAAACCGCGCAGATACTGGTTCTTGCGGATGGCGATGCGCGTGGTGCTGGGTTGAATCAGATGTCCAGCATCGATCATGCGCAGGTGACGGTCGCGATCCGGAATGAAGGCCATTTGCGCCACGATACCGACACCCAGCCCCAGCTCAACGTAGGTCTTGATCACATCGGCATCGATGGCGGTGAGTGCAATGGTGGGTTCGATCCCGGCATCGCGGAATGCCTGGTTGATCTTGTTGCGTCCGGTAAAAGCAAAGTCATAAGTGATGATGGGATAATCCGCCAGCCTTTTCAGCGTCAGCCGTTTTTCCGATAGCAGCGGGTGTTTGGGCGGTACGACCACGCAGTGATGCCAGTCGTAGCAGGGCAGGGTGACCAGTTCATCATATAACGCAAGACTCTCCGTCGCAATTCCGATATCAACCTCGCCGCTCAATACCATCTCGGCGATCTGCGTCGGGTTGCCCTGGTGCAGTCCGAGCTTTACATCGGGATAGCTTTGTGTGAATTGCTTCACGACATGCGGCAGCGCGTAGCGCGCCTGGGTGTGGGTGGTGGCGATGGTGAGCGAGCCGCTGTCCTGCGTACGGAATTCCAGCCCGACCTGCTTCAGGTTCTCCGTCTCATGCAGCATGCGCTGAGCGATCTCCAGCACGGCCTTGCCCGGTTCGGTAATGGCAACAATGCGCTTGCCGTTGCGCACGAAGATGTCTATGCCCAGCTCTTCTTCCAGCAGCCTGATCTGTTTGCTTACACCCGGTTGCGAGGTGTACAGCGCCTCGGCCGCATCGGAGATATTCAGTCCGCAACGGACGATCTCATTCAGATAACGCAGTTGCTGCAGGTTCATAACGATTCCTTTATATAAGCGCCAATGCTGTTCAGCCCGTAGGATGGGTTGAGCGTAGCGATACCCATCAAGTGCTTTGCAGAGTGCTGATTTGTTGGGTATCGCTACGCTCAACCCAACCTACAGTCGTTTTATATATGCGATATTGTTATAAGATATTAACATAAAAGTATTTAAGAATATAAAGCCGCCCGCCTAGAATGCTCCTCATTCGAGTAATGACGAGGCAATGATGGATTGGCTTTTTACCGTTTCCGGCTTTCTGGTCGGGCTGATTGTCGGGGTGACCGGCGTCGGCGGCGGGTCGTTGATGACGCCGCTGCTGGTGCTGTTTTTCGGCATCTCTCCGGCTACGGCAGTCGGCACTGACTTGCTGTATGCCTCCCTGACCAAGGCGGTAGGCGGCTGGGTGCATGGCCGCAACGGTACGGTGGAGTGGAAAGTGGTCGGGCTGCTGAGCCTGGGCAGCCTGCCGGCCGCACTCATCACTATCGCTTTGCTGAAATATCTTGCGCTGGATGCGCAGACCCTGAAAGGCCTGGTCACCAGCGTGCTGAGCGTTGCGCTGGTGCTGACCGCAGTCGCATTGCTGTTCAAGGACCGGATCAGGAAAATTGCACAACGCGAAGACGGCACTGTACGCGAACTGCATCGCCGTCACTTGTCGCTTGCCACCATCGTCACCGGCATTGCCGTCGGCATACTGGTGACCATCTCCTCTATCGGCGCTGGCGTGCTGGGCACGGTGGCGCTGCTGTTCCTGTATCCGCGCCTGTCCACGGCAAAAGTGGTGGGCACCGATATTGCTCATGCCGTACCGTTGACCGCCATCGCCGGTATGGGGCATGTGGCGTTAGGTACGGTCGATTTCGTATTGCTGGGCAGCCTGTTGCTGGGTTCGTTGCCGGGCATTTATTTCGGCAGTCACCTTTCCGCAAAAGTCCCCGAAAAAGTTTTACGTCCGGTTCTCGCAGCGATGCTGCTGATCATCGGTACGCGGCTGGTTTTGTCTTGAAAAGGAAATTGAAATGAGTTTGAACACACGTAATTTGTCTGATCTGGAAGAAATCGATCGTCTGGAACAGGCCATCGCCGGTTTCAAGGCGGGCGAAATCGATCCCGACCGCTTTACTGCAATCCGTTTGCAACAGGGTGCGTACGGTCAGCGCCAGCAGGACGCATACATGCTGCGCATCAAGGTGCCGGGCGGCCGCCTGACGGCTGCGCAACTGGAGGCGATTGCCGAAGTGGTCGAGGATTATTCCGGACACAAGATCGCGCATGTGACCACGCGCCAGGACTTGCAGGTGCACTATATTCAGATCGAGCAGATGGTGGCCGCGATGCGCCGCCTGGCCAAGGTCGGACTGACTTCGCGCGAAGCGTGCGGCAATGCCGTACGCAACATGACAGCGTGCTCGCTGGCAGGTGTATGCCCGAAAGAGCATGTGGATGTGGGAACGCATGTGGATGCTGCAACCGTGCATTTCCTGCGCAACCCGCTCAACCAGCAGTTGCCGCGCAAATTCAAGATTTCCTTTTCCGGATGCGAAACGGATTGCGCAC
Source organism: Sideroxydans sp. (assembly GCA_050287265.1). Lineage (GTDB taxonomy): Bacteria > Pseudomonadota > Gammaproteobacteria > Burkholderiales > Gallionellaceae > Sideroxyarcus. The sequence goes on from JBNKBO010000029.1 coordinate 32,723, forward strand.
AGTCACTGCTGCATGATTGCGGCGTGATCGCCACGGTCAAGGACGGCCAGCCCGGTTTCCGGATCAGGGCGGGCGGCGGTCTGGGACACAAGCCGCGCGAATCCATCGTCATCGAGGAATTCATTCCCGAGCGCGAATTGCTGTTCGCGATGGAAGCGCTGGTGGCGCTGCACAACAAATATTCGGATCGTACGTTGCGGGCGAAATCGCGGCTCAAGTTCCTGGTCGAGCGTTTCGGTGTGGAAGGCTTCCGCGAAAAATACCGCGAGGAGTTCGAGCGCACGCGGCAGGCATTGGCCAACAAGCCGTATCCGCAAGGGGAGTGGCGCATATCAGCGGAAGCCCCTCTCCCCAACCCTCTGGGTGAAACAACTAGCCATTCGACTAGGCTGCAAACAACCGCAGCCAAGTCGCTGGTTATCCCGCAAGCGGGCGAGGGGGCGAACGAATCGCTGCGCGAAATCTTGTTGTTTGACGCACCCGGGCAGGGTGCCCCGCGCAGGCTGTTTGCGCAGAAGCAAAACGGTTTGTTCG
>JBNKBO010000030.1:0-32014 GCA_050287265.1 Sideroxydans sp.
GGAATGGAAGCGCGCGCATGCGCCGCAGGGGGTGCTGCGCTGGCTGGAAAAATATCATGCATGGAAGCGGGGCTGATATGAATCTGCATTATCCACAAACAGCAGACCGCGTCATTCCCGCGAAGGCGGGAATCCAGACCGTAATAAATACCCACGAAGTAGGGCAAGCCCGGATTTTGTCCGCGTTGCGGAATCTGTTTTCTGACTGGATTCCCGCCTTCACGGGAATGACGGGTGAACGGAGCAATTAACATGAAGCTCTCCATCATCATTCCAATGCTGAACGAGGCGGCGCAATTGCCGGAGCTGTTCGCGCATTTGCTTCCTTACCAGCGCGCCGGGTGCGAGATCATTTTTGCCGATGGCGGCAGCAGCGACGGTTCGGCCATGCTGACCGAGGTGGCCGGTTTCATCGTGGTGAAATCGGCGCGGGGACGGGCGCGGCAGATGAATGCGGGCGCTGCCCGTGCGAGCGGCGGGGTGCTGTTGTTTCTGCATGCCGATACGCGCTTGCCCGAGGGTGCGATGCAGCACATCACACTGGCGTTGAAGGGGGCCAGGGGCTGGGGCCGCTTCGATGTGTGCATCACAGGGAGACCACTCATGTTGCGCGTGGTCGGCCGGCTGATGAACTGGCGCTCGCGCCTGAGCGGCATCGCCACCGGCGACCAGGCGATATTCATGCGTCGCATCATTTTTGAGCGCGCGCACGGTTTTCCGGATCAGCCGCTGATGGAGGATGTGGAAATGTGCAAACGCCTGCTGAAATATTCCCGTCCGGGCTGCATCGCGCATTGTGTTTTCACCTCCGGCCGCCGTTGGGAGACACGCGGCGTGTGGCGCACCATCCTGCTGATGTGGCGTTTGCGCTGGGCTTACTGGCGCGGTGCCGATGCGGGTGAACTGGCGAGGTTATACCGATGAGTGCCGTACGCATCATTGTCTTCGCCAAGGCGCCGCAATCCGGTTTGGCCAAGACACGCCTGATCCCGGCGCTGGGAGCGGAAGAAGCGGCGGCACTGGCGCAGCATATGCTGTTGCGTACCTTGCAGGCGGCGCTCACTGCAAATATCGGCACAGTGGAACTGTGCGTGACACCGGCCATCGATGCTGCGGCATGGCGCGAGATACAACTGCCGACGGGGATTGAAATCACCAATCAGGGCGAGGGCGATCTCGGCGCGCGTATGTCGCGGGCAGCAGCCAGAGCGGTCGCACAAGGCGAAACGGTCTTGCTGGTTGGGACGGATTGTGTGGAAATGTCGGCTGATTTGCTGCGCTATGCGGTGCAGGTGTTGCGCGATCATGTTGCCGTGATCCATTGCACCGTTGACGGCGGGTATGCCTTGCTGGGACTCAAGCAGTACAGCCCGTTTCTGTTCAGCAACATTGCCTGGAGCACCGATATGGTCGCCAGCACCACCATTGCGCGTCTTGGCCAGCTCGGATGGCCGGTTCGTGTCGGGCAGATGCTGCACGATGTGGATGAGCCGCAGGATTTGCAATACTTGCCCGCGCACTGGAGTCATATGTTGCCGTGCAGCATTGATGATTGATACATTGAGGAAGTTACAGCATTATCTGGGCGATAATTGCATGGCCGATGTCCCATGCCAGAACAGCACCGAGATGGGGTTGTATGGAGATGCGAATCATGGGGCCCGAGCAGAAAGTATCGTTTATTCAGTCGGAATAACCGGTTCCGGTGGTATTCATGGCAACCGGATGATGCAAAACTGGAGGCATGTTTGAAATGAAGCAGATTCTGACGGGGGATGTGGGCGGCACCAAAACGCGGTTGGCGCTGGCCGAGGTGAAAGGTTGCCAGGTTGTAATCCGTCATGAACACAGTTATGCCAGCCAGCGTTACACCACTTTTGAAGAATTGCTGGGCGAGTTTCTGTCGTCCGGCAAACCTGTGGACGATGCGGCTTTCGGTATTGCCGGACCGGTGCAGGGTGGGGTTGCGCAAACGACCAACCTGCCCTGGCGCATTGATGTTGCTGTGCTGCGCCGGCAATTCGGTTTTGCACGCTGCAATTTACTGAACGATCTGGAAGCCACGGCGTGGGGTTTGCCTGCGCTGGGCAGGGATGACCTGCTGACATTGCAGGCCGGGTCGCCCGATGCACAGGGCAATGCGGCAGTGATTGCGGCCGGGACGGGGCTGGGCGAAGCGGGTTTGTACTGGGACGGCCGGGCTTATCACCCCTTTGCCACAGAGGGGGGGCATACCACTTTCAGTCCGCGCAATGCGCAGGAATTTGCTTTGCTGAATCATTTGCAGCAAGCACATGATCATGTCAGTTGGGAACGCGTGGTCTCCGGCATGGGATTGCTGGATATGTACGATTTTTTTCTGGGCTATCGCAAGGCATCCACACCGTCATGGCTGCTGGAGTCGATGCGCGAAAGCGGCAAGGCGGCGGCCATATCTGCGGCGGCTTTGGCAGGCAGTGATGCGCTGTGCGTGGAAACCATGCAATTGTTTGTCCGTTTGTACGGTGCCGAGGCGGGCAATCTCGCGCTCAAGTTGAAGAGTTGTGGCGGTCTGTATGTGGGTGGCGGCATTGCCCCGAAAATATTGCCGCTGTTGCAAACAGGCGCATTCCTCGACGCCTTCCTCGATAAAGGGAGGATGCAACCGCTCCTCGCGGCGATACCGGTCAAGGTAATCCTGAATGATCGTGCAGGGCTGTACGGCCCGGCCCTGTTCGCTACGCAAAGGGCAGCGGGCGAGACACAAGCGCATTCCAGTATTCCATTTGGCCAGGATTCGAATGTGGCGGCATCATAAAAAAACGCCGGGTATGCGCCGATTGAATCCGTTTGCCCTGAGACTGTCCAGGGGTCATCAGGAACCGAGGCGTAAATCAGCGCTTCTCCGGACAGATACGTTTCCGGCAATTTGCTTCAAGAGATTCGAAAAGCAGTGTAAGGAATCGCCGGATTGCCCGACTGAATAGATATCTCCAACCCTATCGGAGGATTGATCATGCATGAAATCGTACAGGATTATTACGGCAAGCAACTGCAAAACTCGGATGACCTGAAAACCAGCGCCTGCTGCGATGCCAGCGCGCTGCCGGCCTGGCTCAAGCCATTGCTGGCGAAGGTGCATCCCGAGGTACTGTCTCGTTATTATGGCTGCGGTCTGGTGTGTCCGCCCTTGCTGGAGGGTTGCCGCGTGCTTGATCTGGGTAGCGGCTCCGGACGCGATGTGTATGCGCTGGCGCAACTGGTCGGCAAGACCGGCGAAGTCATCGGCGTCGATATGACACCGGAACAATTGGCGGTTGCCGAGCAGCATCGTGCCTGGCATGCCGAACAGTTCGGCTATGACAATGTGCGCTTTGTGGAAGGCTATATCGAGAAACTGGACGAGCTGGATCTGGAGCCCGGCAGTTTTGATGTGATCGTATCCAATTGCGTGGTCAACCTGTCGCCGGACAAGGATGCCGTGCTGCGCGGCATTTATCGCCTGTTGAAGACCGGTGGCGAGTTTTATTTTTCGGATGTGTATGCCGATCGCCGCGTGCCGGACGCCGTGCGCAATGACCCGGTGCTGTATGGGGAGTGTCTGGGCGGCGCCTTGTACTGGAATGATTTTCTGCGTTTGTCGCATCGCCACGGATTCACCGACCCGCGCCTGGTTGAAGACCGCCCGCTGGAGATCACCGATCCCAAACTGGCGCCGCGCGTGGGCAACCTGAAGTTCTACTCGGCAACCTATCGTCTGTTTAAACTCGACGGACTGGAAACCGCCTGCGAAGACTATGGCCAGGCAGTGATCTACCGCGGAACGATTCCAGAACATCCGCATCGTTTTGTGCTGGATAGCCATCACGATATCGAAACCGGTCGCGTGTTTGCGGTGTGCGGCAATACATGGCGCATGTTGCACGACACCCGCTTCCAGCAACATTTCGAGTTCATCGGTGACTTCCATGATCATTATGGAATCTTTGCGGGATGCGGCAGCGACATACCGTTCGTTCAAGACAGGGGCGCAAGCACTTCAGGCTGCTGCTAGTCTGGATTCGAATTCAGGAACGAGGCGAGAATATGACCGGCATAATTCTGAACAAAGGACAGACGCATCACTTCGCACTGACCCAGGACGAAGCAAGGAAGTTGTACGCAGAATGCTTTGGCGCATTCTGTCTGGTCTTTGCCGGTACGGGGGCCATCGTCATCAATGATATTTCCGGGGGTGTTATTTCCCACTTGGGCGTCGCGCTGACCTTCGGGCTGGTGGTGCTGGCGATGATCTATGCGGTAGGTGATATCTCCGGTGCGCATCTGAACCCGGCGGTCACACTGGGTTTCTATGCGGCGCATCGCTTCAGCGGCAGATTGGTGTTGCCATACATCGTGAGTCAGAGCCTGGGTGCCATCCTGGCCAGCGTGGTGCTGCATGTTCTTTTTCCATCTCATTCGACATTGGGTTCGACGCTGCCTGCCGGTTCCGATGCGCAGACATTCATACTTGAAACGATCCTGACGGCCATCCTCATGTTCGTGATCCTGAAGGTATCCAGCGGCTCGCGAGAGCGGGGTATCACTGCCGGTATCGTTGTCGGCGCGGTCATCGCGCTGGAGGCACTTTTTGCCGGCCCCATCAGCGGTGCATCCATGAATCCGGCACGTTCACTGGCACCGGCACTGGTATCCGGTGAATTTGCCAGCCTGTGGATCTATCTCCTGGCTCCGGCCATAGGCGCATATATTGGCGTGCTGTTGTGCCGCCTGATGCGTGAGGAAGGTTGCTGTATGTCCGACGAGGCGAAGCGCTGATTTATTCTGTTCGTGGTGTGCCCTGAGCAGGAAGACCGGTCCCGAATTATCAGATAACTATATTCCCCGGATGAAAAAACACCCACCGGACCAAGGTGGGTGCAAGTTGCCGCTCTACCTGTGCGGTCTTCTTATTGCATCTTCGCCGCGCATGGGTTCTTTCCTGCACAGGGGTTCATGCTTTTTGCGCCGCAGGGGTTCTTGGCAGCGCAGGGGTTGGCGGCTGCGCAAGGGTTTGCACTCGCCCTGAAGCCTTTCTGCAGCGATGCAGTGTAGGCGGTGAGTGCGGCCAGTTTTTTACTGTTCCAGGGCAGCGGCTTGGTCTTCATTGGTACCACCAGGCAGAACTGTACCATTTCATCCAGATGCACATTCTTCACCCCGGCGCGATCGTTGGTCATCTGCACGAAGTGCGGGTAGGGCTGGGCGAACGTTTTCTGGAAAGCGTTGTTGCTTTGATGGCAGGTGTTGCATGACAGGCCGTTGCTGCTCAATCTGGTGTCGTTGAAGAGTTTTTCGCCGTACTTCACCAGTCCGGCATGGTTGCCTTTATAGGGACGGTAATGTTTTGGGCGCATCACTTCTCTCGCGTTCATCTTGACCATCGCCGCTGCGCAGGGATTGGTTGCAGCACACGGGTTTTGCGCGGCGCATGGGTTTTTCGCTGCACAGGGATTTCTGGCGGCACACGGATTCATGCGCATTGCGTTGCGCGGGGCACACGGATTGGCGCGACAGGGTGCGGCAATGGCCATGCCGCCGACAGACAGGCTCAGCACACCGGAAGTAATCAGTGCGTTAACCAGTTTAGTGTGTTTCATATTGTTCTCCTTGATTGTTATTAGTGTGGCAATGAATAAAACGGTCACGTGTTTTGTCTGGTGACGCTGCTTTGTCGAAGTCAGGTGTTCGATCCTTACAAAACGGGCCGCAGAATTGCCTGAATTGAGGTGTAAGAAATGAACAGGCCGCACGACTAACCGTCGTGACCTTTTGTGCAATCACTTTCAGGAGAAAATGATGAAAACATTTCGAAGTGTATGGTTGTTGCTGGCATTGCTGGTTCCGCTATTTGCGCATGCCGTCGGCGAACCCTATACACAGGACAAACTGGATGCACTGAACAAGGCAGGCAAACCCGCGCTGGTGTTCATCTATGCCGACTGGTGTCCGACCTGCCGTGCGCAGGACAGGGTGCTGGAAAAGCTGTTGCCGACGGACGAATTCAAAGGTATCAACGTATTGAGCGTGGATTTCGATGCGCAGAAACCTGTGGTGAATGCGTTCGGCGTGAGATATCAGAGTACGCTCATCGTTTTCAAGGGCGGCAAGGAAGTGGCGCGAATAACCGGCGATACTGACCCGGATCGTATTGCCGCTTTGCTGCGCAAAGCGCTGTAGGCAGACAGATGGCGCTGAGCATAAGCAGCTATGGCCTGTCGTTCCTGGCGGGTGTGCTGTCCACATTATCACCCTGCGTGTTGCCGCTGCTACCCATTCTGATGGGTTCGGCAGCCAGCACGCATCGCCTCGGCACTTTTGCGCTGGTGGGCGGGTTGATGCTCTCGTTCACTTTGATCGGCGTGGGGCTGGGTTCACTGGGTGGTTCGGTTGGATTGGAGCAGGACACTCTGCGCGTGGTCGGCGGCGTGCTGCTGATCCTGTTCGGCGCGGTGCTGTACTCCAGTCGTTTGCAGGATCGCTTCGGTGCGGCGGTGAGCCGTCTGGGTGTGGGGCAGGGACTGTTGGCGCGTTTCAGTCTGGATGGATTGCACGGCCAATTTTTACTGGGCATGCTGCTCGGCATTGTATGGAGCCCGTGCGTTGGCCCCACGCTGGGCGTGGCGATCACATTGGCCAGCCAGGGTCAGGCATTGGCGCAGGTTGCGGCGGTGATGCTGATGTTCAGTCTGGGCGCCGGGCTGCCGTTGCTCGCCATCGGCATGCTTTCGAGACAGGCGTTGGGTCGTTGGCGTGGGCGTATGATGGAGGCAGGCCAGAAGGCCAGGAAGCTATTCGGTGTCGCTCTGTTGTTGATTGGCGTGCTGGTGTTGTCGGGTGCGGACAAAGGTTTTGAGAAGTGGGCCGTCAATGCAATGCCGGATTGGATGATCACCCTGACCACTCGCTACTGAATCAATCAGAGTTATCCGCTCGTGTTGAGCCTGTCGAAACACGAACGGCAAATGGTTTTCGACAGGCTCGGGCCGAACGGCCCATGAGACAAGCACGACGCAAAGGAGACGCGGATGTCCGAAAAAGAATCCCTGCTGAATACACTGCTCGGTCTGTCCATGATCGTCGAGGCGCGCGATCCCTACACCGGTGGTCACCTGTGGCGCGTATCGCAATTCTCCAAATTGCTGGCACAGGAGAAGGGATTGTCGCAGCGCGAAATCGCATTGTGCGAAATCGGCGGCTTCCTGCACGACCTCGGCAAAGTCGGCGTGTCCGACGCTATCCTCAACAAACCGGACCGGCTCACCGATGGCGAATACGACGTGATCAAGACCCATCCTTCGGTCGGCGGCCGGTTGCTGTCCAACCACCCGCTGGCGAACCTGGCTTACGAGGCTGTGGTCGGCCACCACGAACGTCCGGACGGCAAGGGCTATCCGAACGGCCTGGCAGGCGAGGTTATTCCGGAAGTCGCGCGCATCGTCAGTATTTCCGACGCCTTCGATGCGATGACCAGCACGCGCGCATACCGCAAAGGCATGCCGATGGAAAAAGCGCTCAATATCATTCGCGATGAATTGGGCCACCAGTTTGACGCATCGCTGGCGAAACATTTTCTGGCGCTGAGCGGAACCGACCGGTTGGCGCATATCGTCGGCCACAGCGAACCCGGTTTGCCGCTGTTGCAATGCGGGTGTGGTGCGCCGCTGGCAATACGCAGCGCACAACGCGACGGCGATCATGTGTATTGCCACTGTTGCGGCGGCGAATCGCGTCTGAGCAAACAGGGCGATACGCGCAAACTGGAAATGACCGGGGAGGTGGGCGATGCATCCGTGCTCGCACCGGACTGCGACACCGACCTGATCGGTACGATGGTGGAAGAGATCGCGCCGCATGTATTGTGAGGTGATCGCCAAACCAGTCCCCTCTCCCTCAGGGAGATAACCAGCGACTTGCCCGCTTGCGGGCCTAGTCGAATGGCTAGTAGTTCCATCAGGGCTAGGGTGAGGGAAGGAAAGTGAGGTCTGAGATGTCCGAATTAGGCAACACAGTGCAGATCAACGGCAGACCGGTGTCGGTGGAATGGACCAAAGCCGCCGCGCGCGAACTCGCGCGACGCACCCAGCCGCTGGTGGTGGAGATGGAACTCTACTTCTCCTGCCTCGTGAAGAAGTTCGTCCACTTCCACGAAACAGTTCCGCAACGTGCCACCGTCCCCGTAAGCGACAAACTCGCCGTTTTCTTTCGCCCCGTCACCTCCACCGCTTGTTCGTTCGAAGTCGCAGACCGCCTGGGCAGACAGCCCGAGATCGAAATCGATACTCCCAATGTTCGCAAGATCGCTCCCAGACGCGTCAAACTGGATTTCGTGCGCGGCAACTGGCTGGGCGAATTCTGGATATAGGGAAGCGCTGACTTAAGGGCATCACCAATAATTCAAATTCCGTCATTCCGGCGAAGGCCGGAATCCAGTGACTTTTTATAATGCCTTGATGGCAGTGTGTTGCAGCGCGCCACTATTTTTCCGGATACCGGTCTTCGCCGGTGTGACGAATTATCAGATATCCCCTTGATCTGTCCGCCCTGAGCCGGTCTCAGGGCATTCAACGGGAACAACCGCACGCTGTAACGGCAGATAAGGGATCGTCGCAACATCATTCTCAAAGGAGACAATCATGAAATTGCTATTGCCGATGTTCGCTGCACTACTCGCCACTTTCTCATTGCCGGCGCAAGCCGCAGACGGACTCGTTACTGTAAAGAGTCCGCACAGCGTCGCCGCCACCATGGATAAATTTGAAGCGCTCGCCAAACAAAGCAAGCTGACTGTGTTCGCCCGCATTAATCATGCAGCAGGCGCAGCCAGGATCGGTAAAACCCTGCGTCCCACACAAGTGATCATCTTCGGCAACCCGCAAGGCGGCACGACATTCATGGAATGCGCGCAGACCGTGGGCATAGATCTGCCGTTAAAAGTGCTGGTGTGGGAGGACGCATCCGGCCAGGTATGGCTGGGCTATAACGATCCTGAATATCTGGCCGGGCGTCATGGAGCGGGCAAGTGTGCAGTAGTTGTGAAGTTGCGCAAGACTTTGGAGGGATTGGCTGGGGCGGCGGTTGCGCATTAGTCTAGCCGCAACACCCCTTGCCGTTTTCCTGCACCGGCGGACAAGCTACGCTGCCGTATGAACAATACACACAACAATCCCCCGGCATGGGTTTGAGCAGCGTATGGCAGTGGGTGCATTCGTAGAACCACTGGCATGAGTCTGTTGGCATGGTTTCCAGTTTCTGGTGTCCGCAGTGCGGGCAGGTGAGCAATGATTCCAGTACGGGTTTGAATGTGGGCATGATCAAAGTTTTCTGATGGTGATCTCCTGTTCGATTTTACTCAGAATATCTTCCACTGAAACCGTTATCTGACTGGTGATGTCCAGCGCGCGGTCTTCGAATACGTCTTCACCGGGATGTGTAGCGGCCCAGGCCCACACGACTTCATCGCGCTGTTTGAGCAAGGCTTCGATGTGCGGGCGGTAGAGAATGAACATCGCGCTGATCCAGCGGTTCACAGGCAGCGAGGGGAAGGCGTGGTCGATGACGAAGCGGTCCAGCATTGCAATCACATGCTCGGCGGGGTACCAGGCTTCGGCGGTCACCCAGCGGTTGGTGGTGAAGAGTCCGTTGGGGTAGCCGTAGCTGTCCATTGCGATGGCGATCAGGTGCGATAACGCTTCGTCGCCTTGTGGCCATGGATCAGTGGCGGGGTAGTCAATCGGTGCTGCACCGGCAGGCATGCCCTTGGGACGCAGGAAGCAATGAAAGTGACCGTGCTCGCCGGCTTCGCTGCGATGCGCGTGGTAGTAATACTGCGCATGTGTTTCACGGTCGTATACGTCGTCTTCGGGGTAGTGGTTGAATTCGTAGAAGGTCTCGCCCCGGTTCAGGCTGTCGCGCAACACTTCGCCGACGATGTTCAGTCCGGCATTTTCCAGAACGCGATAGCTCTCCATAATCTCCATCCCCGCACGCTCCATGGTATGCAATTGAGATAACGATAACTGCGAAAGATCGGGCGCAAGCACCAACCCCGGTGCGAGGCTGGTGTCAGGCGATGTTGCGTGCATGGTTAGTGCGCTGCGCATGGGTTTTTTGCACCACAGGGATTTTTCGCAGCACAGGGGTTTTTGGCAGCACACGGATTGGCCGTTTTTTTATGTTTGGCGGAACAGGGATTCGTTTTGCCGTGTTTGCTTTTGGCCGCACAGGGATTTTTCCCGGCGCAGGGGTTGGCACTGGACATCTGGCGCGAACGAGCTGCACAGGGATTGGCTGCACCGCAGGGGGCGGCCAGGGCTGCACCGCTCATGGCGGCAGCCAGTGCACCGGAAGACAGGATGGACTTTGCGATTGTATTGAATTTCATGGTGCTCTCCTTGAAGGTAAGGCAAGGCCGAAATGGCGGATGCAAGTGTTAGTCGAGGCGTGTGCCGATTCCTTACAAACACAGGATCAATTGGCTTGCTGGCGAGAACCTCAACTCTCTTTCATCTGCTCATGGTGTATCGGGATTGAAATTTCGAGCAGACGGAATCGCGGTATTTCCATTGGCAATAAAAAAAGTGCTTGCGTTGAAAGGAGGTTGTACCTAGAATTAAAACGAACGTTTGAATAGTTTGGGTAAAGGACCTGGATCTATGGAAAAACCTCAATTTGAACAAAACCTTAAGGACACCCGCAAGCGTATTCTTGATGCAGCCGAGCTGATGTTCATGCAAAACGGTTACGACGGGACATCAATGCGGCAGGTGACCAGCGCAGCTGGAGTCAATCTGGCAGCGGCCAATTACCACTTTGGTTCCAAGGAAGCGCTGATGCAGGCGGTATTGCGGCGGCGGCTGGAGGTTATCAACCGGGAGCGGCTGCGCCTGCTGGATGAGGCCGAGTCCAGGGCGGCCGGAAAACCGCTGAAGCCGTCAGTGGTAATCGATTGCTTCTTCGGCACCCTGTTCAGGGTCGCCGCCGACCAGAAAACAGGCGGTGAAACATTCCTGCGACTGCTCGGGCGCACGATCACCGATCCGTCGCATTTCATCCGCACTTTCATGTCGGCGGAGTATGCCGATGTGCTGGAGCGCTACAAGGAAGCGATGTTCCGTTCCCTGCCGGATGTGCCCAAGGCGGAAATCGTATGGCGTTTCCATTTCATGCTGGGTGCGACTTCATACGCGATTGCCGGTACCGATGCACTGGAACTGGTTACCGACTGGCAGGTGGAAGAAGGTCTGGCGGTGCAGGACAAAAAGATCCTGCCGCGCCTGATGTCCTTCCTGATCGGCGGTCTGCGTGCACCGTTGCCGCAATTTGAGGATAACGACGTGCCGACGACAGGCGTAGCAGAATAAAGATGCGACATAACAAAACACAAACGAATAACCTAACATTCAGGAGATAAACATCATGTCCACTATTGCATTCTCACTTTTGTTTGCAGCTGTCGCGTTGATCGCTTTGATCACGGTACGTCCATTGCGGCGTGCGTTGCTCAGCGCACCGCTGCTTGCCGTCTACAAAAAGATACTGCCGCAGATGTCAGATACCGAACGCGAGGCACTGGAGGCTGGCAGTGTCTGGTGGGAAGGCGAACTGTTTCGCGGCAATCCCGACTGGAACAAACTCCACGCTTATCCCCAGCCGAAACTGAACGCCACCGAGCAATCATTTCTCGACAACGAAGTCGACGAGGCCTGCCGCCTGGTCAATGACTGGAAAGCGACTCAGACAGACTACGACATGTCGCCCGAAGCATGGCAGTACATCAAGGACAAGGGATTCCTTGGCATGATCATCCCCAGGAAATATGGCGGCCTGGAATTTTCTGCCTACGCGCATTCGCAAGTGGTGCAAAAACTGTCCACAAGATCGTCAGTACTGGGCGTGACCGTAATGGTGCCGAACTCGCTCGGCCCCGCAGAATTGTTGCTGCACTACGGCACCGACGAACAAAAGAATTACTATCTGCCGCGGCTTGCCAAAGGCATTGAAATTCCGGCATTTGCGCTGACCTCACCCTGGGCCGGTTCCGATGCGGCATCCATCCCCGATGCGGGCATCGTGTGCAAGGGACAGTGGCAGGGCAGGGAAGTGCTCGGCATGCGCGTCACCTGGGACAAACGATACATTACGCTTGCGCCGCTGTGCACCATCCTCGGCCTCGCGTTCCGCCTGTATGACCCCGATGGCCTGCTCGGCGACAAGAAGGAAATCGGCATTACCTGCGCGCTGGTGCCGCACGATCATCCGGGTGTCGAGGTTGGCAATCGCCACTTTCCCCTGAATGCCGTGTTCACCACCGGCCCGACCCGCGGCAAGGATGTGTTCATGCCGCTGGAATTCATCATCGGTGGCCCGGCAATGGCAGGCCGCGGCTGGCGCATGCTGATGGAATGTCTCGCCGCAGGGCGTTCCATTTCACTGCCGTCGTCGAACACCGGCATGTCCAAACTCACCGCGCGTGCGGTCGGTGCTTATGCGCGTGTGCGCAGCCAGTTCCGGATGGCAGTCGGAAAATTCGAAGGCGTCGAAGAAGCGCTGACCCGCATCGGTGCCTACACATATCTGATGGACGCAACACGCTCCATGACTGCAGGCGCAATCGACCTTGGCGAAAAGCCCTCGGTGGCCTCTGCCATCGCCAAGTACCATGTCACCGAACTTGCACGCAAAGTGGTTAATGACGGCATGGATGTGATCGGCGGTAAAGGCATTTGTCTCGGCCCATCAAACTTCCTCGCTCGTGCCTATCAGCAAGTGCCGGTCGGCATTACGGTCGAAGGCGCCAATATTCTCACACGCAGCCTGATCCTGTTCGGTCAGGGCGCGATTCGTTGCCATCCTTATGTGCTGAAAGAAATGCAGGCCGCGAACAATCCGGATGCGACGCAGGGTTTGCGCGATTTCGACGCCGCGTTGTTCGGGCATATGGCCTTTTCATTCCGCAACGGCGTACGCGCTTTCTTTCACGGAATTACAGGAGGATTCTTTATCAGCGTCCCGTCCGGTGTTGCACCGGAAGCGAAGCAGTACTACAGACAGATCACACGTCTTTCGGCTGCCTTCGCATTTCTGTCCGACGTATCCATGCTGGTGCTCGGCGGCAGTCTGAAGCGACGCGAGAAAATATCGGCGCGTCTGGGCGACATCCTCGCGCAGATGTACCTGATGTCGGCCGCGCTCAAACGCTATCAGGATGTCGGCGAAAAAGCCGATGCGCCGCTGCTGCACTGGAACATGCAGAACGCGCGCTATCTGGCTCAGGAAGCGTTCAAGGGTGTGATCGCCAACTACCCGAACAAGCTGGTCAGCCTGTTCCTGAACTTCGTTATCTTCCCGCTCGGTCGTCCGTTTGCAGTGCAGTCTGACGAGATCGGCCATCAAGTGGCGAAGCTGATGATCTCACCGTCGGCAACACGTGACCGCTTTACCGCTGACTGCCACATTCCGAAAACAACGGACGAACCGGTGGGTGCCATAGAACAGGCGCTTGCCGCAACCATCGCCGCCGAGCCTGTGGATGCGAAAGTACGCGAAGCGGAAAAGCGCGGCGTGTTCGCCAACAACCCGGACGCCAACGTGCGCGACATCGCACATGTGGCATTCAAGCAGGGCGTGGTCAACGCGGAGGAATATGCCGTGCTGAAACGACGCGATGAACTTCGTGACATCGTTGTGCGCGTCGACGACTTTCCGTTCGACTTTAACGTTGCGACCGCGAACAAGCGCAATGTCGAACCAAGCAAGGGAGGTATGGCAGAGCGTATTGCTGCCTGATCTGGTAATTTGAAGAAGCATACTGAGAGATGAGTTTGCTGGACAAGTTGCCCCAATCGTGGAAACCACATGTGATTCGCTATGGATTCAACTGGCACCCGGCGTATCGCAGGACGGGCGGACGCGTTGACTATGTGTCGCCTGACCTGACGCTGATTCGCGTGCGGCTGCCGTTCAATCGCCGCACGCGCAACCTGGTCGGTACGATGTTCGGCGGATCACTGTTCGCCATCACTGATGGCCCTCATCCGTTTCTGTTGATCATGGCACTTGGGGAAGGCTACGTAGTGTGGGACAAAGCCGCCAGCATCCAGTACAAACGCCCGGGGCGTACAACGCTATTCGCAGATTGCATCATCACGGCAGAAGAAATCACCGAGGTGCGCGAGATACTGACCCGGCAGCCGGAAGTCGACCGTATCTACCGCGTAGAAGTGAAAGATAGCAACGATATCGTCCATGCTGTGGTCGAGCGCACGGTATATATCGCCAGGAAGGATCACTACCTGCAAAAGGGGTGAGTACGAACAGTCGAAGTGACACTTGGTAGTGCCCTAAAAGGGACTCAAGCAGTCTTGGCCAGGTTCAACGGAAAGACCAGCCTCGACATGCTTGAGTGTATCCAATATCTGGATGCCGGTGGGTTTCGATTTCTTTTTTTGAACCTTCTCCCAGCGAGTAAATCCTGCTTCTGATCAGCTCTGCTGGCCGGGAGGATTGCCCCGGAACATCTGGAGCCGATCAAAAAATGAAAGCAATACCGCCAGTGTACATGAGTCCGCTGTGCCCCACCCTGTCCTGGATCTTTAGGCCTTCAGCCATTCCAAAACTTCCCCAGCGATACAGCGCACCACCGGTCAGGAACCATTGAGGGGTAATGTAATACGATAGACCGCCGCCAATATTCAGACTGCGTCCACCCGTAAAATCGGTATCGTTGAATCCCGAGGCAGTAGCGGTGTTGTTCTTTATGGTTAGCCATTGAAAGCCAAAACCAAGGAGAGCATATGGCTGAAGCGAGGTGGCTGTGTTGAAATAGAATTTGCCATTAAAATCAATGGAGGTGAAGCTTGCCGTGCTATTTCCAAACGCAATGGAAGTTGTGTTGTGTTGTGTATTGATATAGTCAATTTCGAAGGCGCCGTCTCCAGTACGTTGCCCCCAAAACAAGCTAAACCCGGTGCCATTATCAATTTTGGGAACACCAATAACCATTGCCATGGTGCTGGATGTTAGAACCTTCGTATCGTCAAACTCTTCTCCGATGCCATTGGATACGTAAGATGCACCTATGTAATAACCATCTTTTGCCGGCATCATATCTTCTGCATTTGATGTAAACGCTGCAAGTGAAATCAATACAGTGAAGCAATATTTGACCAAATGCTTCATGATATTTAATTCTATTCGCATGATTCATGTCTCCTGTTATTTGTTAGTTGTAATGGCCGTGCTAATTATTGTGTATCTGGTTATTGGAGCAGTTACGGATTCCGATTTTCAAAAAAATTACTATTAAGCCTTGAGGTGATACTTCTGACATAAACAGATAACAGGGCTTTGCATTCCTGCATTCCTCATACTTCTTATCCCGCGAATATTTGCAAGGAATACCCGAACTTCAACTGCACAAATCGGATTTGCATTGCATCGCCAATCCGATCTCTATCGTTAAAGCCATGATCGGAGGTCGAGTATATATATCCTAATTGCAAAGTCAATTTGATGCTCCGTATTGCGTCACTAATCCGATTTTTATTATCAGGTATTTGAAATCCGGCTTACCCCATCAACTCGCATGGTACGAATAGATTGCTTCAATGCCATCTCCAGGCACGCGCTGAACACAATGCACAAACCAAAATATCAGCAGTTGCTTACGAAATATTATGGTGACGAAACGAACTGACCCGGATGTTCCGGAAATATTTGTGGGGCTGCCCGAGAAAACAGTGTCCATATCAAACAAGGCGCTGTTTCGTGAAGATGATCGAGGAAACGCTGAACAAGTCCGTTCGTCCAGATCCAGTCG
The DNA here is from genome assembly GCA_050287265.1 of Sideroxydans sp. GTDB lineage: Bacteria > Pseudomonadota > Gammaproteobacteria > Burkholderiales > Gallionellaceae > Sideroxyarcus. The sequence continues at coordinate 15,839 of JBNKBO010000030.1, forward strand.
CAGGGCATGTGTTCTTGCGTATTGAGTAATTAACGACTTCCGTCCAATAGCTGGCCTCCTTGAAATGAATAGAGGGGTTTTTCAGTGTTTTCTCATGGATTTACTTATTGTACCCAGCGGTAGAGTTGAAACGTCCGCGAGCCGCAACATCCATAAAACAATATTCAGGGTTTCAATATGCTTCTGGAAATCAGAACGTTCCTATATCGAGTGCTATTGTTGACGATGGTCATCAATGTGAGTTTTGCCGAGGTTGTAGAGCGGCGCAAGGATCAGTTCGGGCGTGATTTTTCTTATTACATTTATCCGATCATCGGCGAAATACCCGGCATGGGAAAAACGAGCGGGCTCGGCGTCAGTGTGTCGAATATTGGCGATGGCGATACCGACATTGCCGGCTACTATGTGCGCGGGGATATCAAGGCGACCGGTCTGGCGTTGCTTGACTACCATGTATTGCCAAAGCGCCTGATATTTGACGTCGGGTATAACGACTACAGGATTATGACCACATCCTATGGCGCAGGCGCCAATTCAGACCCGGATAATGTGATCTACCCAAAGGTAGAAGGAAAATATCTGTTGGGGCAACTGACCCTGACCTTTGACGAACGCCGCTATGAAATGTTTGCGCGCATATTGAACGGGCGCAATCGTGTGATCGAGGTGCTGGATAAGAATAACCAGGTTTTTTCCGGATTCGATACCCGTTGGAAAAGTGGCATCTATTACAGCCTGGGTGGTTCCATTGATTTGACCGATGACCGGCTTGATCCGCGCAAGGGTGCTCGTTTCGAATTTTCCAGCCGTCTGCCCCGTAGCGCCAGCGCGGATGAAAGCGAGTACTACGTCAACGATTACAATCTCACCGGTTATGTGCCGACGCGCAAATGGGATACTCTGGTATTCAATTTGTTTTACTCGCGAGCCCATGTTACCCGCCAGGGGATTACCGACTATGCCACGTTGCAACAGCGGCAGGGACTGAACTGCAATCAGTATCCCGCCGGGCCTGCTCGAAATACTTGCCTGTCAGCCGAAGCCGGTCTGCTTGCAGGAAAACTGGAAAACAACCGATACGGAACTGCCACTGCGCTGGGTGGGACACAGCGATTACGTTCATATGACAACTGGCGTTTCTATGCCGGGCAGGCATTATTTTATGGTGCTGAATATCGCTGGAATCTGACAGACGAACGTACGCCGTTCAATATCTATCTGGCCAAGGGAGTGCGGACTGGCATCCAGTTGGCTGCTTTCTGGGAACGTGGCATGGTGGCAAATGAATTCGGCCAGCTATTCAAAAACAAACACGAGAGTTATGGCATCGGAGCACGCCTGATACTGTCCGGGGTGATAATCCGTTTCGACCTTGCCACAGGGGACGAAGGAAAACAATGCCAGTTGTTCATCACCTATCCGTGGAGCATGTTCTCGGTGGACAACCCCAGCTAGGAAAATTACCCCCTGAACAGCAAGGGGGGAGCGGACGCTTTATTTGAGGCAATTCAATCGAACGTGATGCGGCACGCCTTCAGTTATTCAACTCGGCAGTAATACATCTCGCCATGTTTTCACGAAATGGCTACACCCGAACCATTTGATTTGACTTGGGCGGTTGTGTTTTCTATGCTTCAGGAAGGAGATTTTCGAAGCGCTAATGCTTTCCTTTGCTTAATCTGGCTCACAAAAGGAGTCCAAAGTGAGATTTCTGCTCTGTTGTTCAATCTTGCCTTTCCTTCTCTGTTCGTGCACGTACCTTAAATATGCTTCTGTTCAGGCAGAGTATTCGCGTATTCAAAATGCTGATCCGAGTCAGACTCATTTGAAACATATGATAGAGAATGAGAATTTTTTTGTATTCGGCAAAACCATTGATGAATCCGGCAGATATTCTGATGATTACCTGGCAATTGCTGCATATTCAGACAAGTTCAAAAAAAATGAGCGTGTGGACACAATGCACTTTTCCGGAACAGGGACGCATTACGGCCTGAAGTTGCCTGAAGGTGCTTACACTTTGCTGGTGTTCGCAGACCGGGATGGAAATAAAATATTTGATCGATCGGAAGTAGTGGGGCAAAGAACGATCGAATTGAAAGAGGCCAAAACACCGCAAAAGGTTCTGGGCCATGTTGATATCCAGCTGACAGCACCAAAGCGCATTGACTGGGTTGAGAACATACCCATGCCGAAAATTTCTGAAACGAAGAAATCCCTTTTCTATCCTGCCGGCGCAATTCGCAGTCTCGATGATCCGGTTTTTGATGAAAATATTGCCACGTTAGGAATGTATGATCCTGCGTCGTTCAGCGAAAAAGTACCAACCGGGTTTTACGCGCTTGAAGAAGATTCCATGTTCAAAATACCTGTTGTTTTCGTCCATGGAATTGGAGGAAGCTCACGGGCATTTTTGCCAATCGTGGATCGTCTTGACCGAAATAAATTCAAGCCATTATTTTATTATTACCCGTCCGGTGGCGACCTTGAACAGCTGGGTGAACTTTTTTACGAAATATTTTTATCCGGAAAAGTAGCTTCTTACAGGCATATGCCTGTGATCGTTGTGGCGCACAGCATGGGAGGGCTTGTCGTAAGAGAAGCTTTGAACAAGTATGGTGATAAACCGGGCGAAAATAAAGTGGCGTTATATATTTCCATTGCAACTCCCTTTGGAGGGCACCCCGCTGCGGCTTCAGGTGAAAAACATGCCCCAATTGTGCTGCCGGCATGGCGGGATCTGAATCCTGAAAACCGGTTCATTAAAAGGCTATATCGAAAACCATTGCCTGAATTTTTAAATCATCAACTCATTTATGCATATCAGAATCCGGACACCCTTAAGCTCAGCGAAAACAGTGACGGGGTCGTTCCACTATCGAGTCAATTACACCCGCTTGCCCAAAAACAGTCTCAAGGCCAGTTCGGATTCAACAACAGCCACACTTCCATTCTTGAAGATGAGGAAATGATTGCATATATCCTGGGTCGAATGGATGAGGTGAAAAATATTTATCCGGAGGAACATCTTCGGTATTTTCGTGGGGGGGGTTGTGACGTTGATTTAAGCGATGATTACGGTCCAAGGGCTCAATTCATGATTCGGAATTACGGAAAATACTGGATGGCTATGACCAAAGGTACACTTAAACCGGTTCTTCCCAGAGAGGAATATTTTATGAAAGTTGTCAGAGGTGAAGTGCCGGCAATCTATGACGAGTTGAAGGGCTGGCGGAAGTTTATAAAAGAATATCCTGAAGCTTGTCAGTGATCTATCGATTCTATTGAAAGTGTTATTAAAAGGATTCCGCATCGATATTGAGCCGGCAATCCCTATCGGATAATTTCGAGCGCGGCGATACCCAACTTCCAAATGATGGGTATCGCGTTGCTCAACTCATCCTGCCGCGCTCCCGTCCACAATACCAAGACGGCGCAACACGCGCGGCAACACATCCGGCAAATCCTCGGCGAGATGGCCGGGACAGAGCCCGGCGGCGGCGCCGTGCAGCCAGACCGCCGCCGCTGCGGCAGGGAAGGGCGCCATGCCTTGGGCAAGCAGCCCAAGCACAATGCCGTCCAGCACATCGCCTGCTCCGGCGATGGCCAATGTCGGCGGCGCGTTGGCATCGATGATCGTCCGGCCGTCCGGGGCAGCGATCACCGTATCGCTGCCCTTCAAAATTACGACAGCACCACAGCGGCGTGCAGCGGCGCGCGTTCGGGTGAGCTTATCGCCGCTCGGATCGAACAAGCAACGGAATTCGCCATCATGCGGTGTCAGGACACATGGACCGTTGATCGCCCGATCAAGCGCAGGAGGATCGTTCTCGAACGCAGTGAGTGCATCGGCGTCGAGTAGCGTTGGCCGGCCGGCCGCCAGCATGGCAAGAACCCATGAGCGCGTTTCCTCGCCGGTGCCCGCACCGGGCCCGATCATCAGTGCCGAGAGACTGCGATCTTGCAGCAGGCCTTTGAATGTCTCCAGTCCGGCGAACGGTTTAACTGCGATGCCAGTCAGCGCCGCCGCGTAGGCGGGCAATGCAATCCCGGGTACCGCGATCGTTGTCAATCCGGCCCCGGCCTGCGCTGCAGCGCGGGCCGCTATCCGCGCGGCACCGGTCATGGGGTAGCCGCCGACGATCAACGCGTGGCCGCCGGTGTGTTTGCTGCCGGCGTCTAGCGCACGCGGCAGTTGCGAGATCCAGAGTCCGGGATCGTTTTCGAACGTGTCCGGCGCCACTTGCTCAAGTGTTGAACTCGCGATACCGATGTCGCCCACAACCAGCTCGCCGCACAAACTCCGGCCCGGCAACAGAAGATGGCCGGGTTTCTTGCGAAAAAAAGTAACGGTCAGCGTCGTGGCCACAGCGCCCAGCGAGTCGCCGGTATCGCCCATCACACCGCTCGGCACATCAATGGCAACGATCGGAAGTCTGCGGTCGGCTGCAGCCGCCAGCGTTTCTGCGGTCGCACCCTCGAGTGCGCGACTCAATCCCGCGCCGAAGATCGCATCCACCATCAACTCCGCTCCGTCGAGCACGTCCGGTGTCATTGGCTCGATGGCTTGGTGCCACCGCTGCATATGATGCTGTGCCGGTCCCGTCAAACGATCGGGTTGTCCCAGCAGGGCGACACGGACAGGCCAGCCAGCTTCGTGAAGCAGGCGGGCCACAACGAATCCATCGCCGCCATTGTTTCCTGGTCCGCACAGCACGATGACGGAACGCAGGGACCAACGCTGAGCGATTTCGCGGGCAACAACCTTGCCGGCGTTCTCCATCAAGTCCGTCGCCGGTGTCCCCGCAACTACCGCGAGGCGGTCGGCTTCGCCCATCCGGCGGACATCGAGCAATGCCGTGCGAAGATTCTGTATTGTGTCCATGCCTTTGTTTAATGGTTCTCCGAAATCCGGGTACCCGAAATTTGCGGTTGATGATGAGTTTATGGATAAAAATTCAAGTCCAGTAGGGTGCAATAAGCGTAGCGCATTGCACCGGATGTTTTGATGTTATTCATACGGCGCAATGCCCGTTGGTTATTGCGCCCTACGCGGGCTGCGCGCTCAAGAAGGGTTCGTGCAATTACGAGAGAGTAAACGGTGGTGTCCTTCATGTAGGTAGTTAAAAGTAATTTAGAAAATACGCCAAGGTGCGGCAATGTCACCTATTACGGTTAGTATTGTCAAGGAAGCTTAAATGGTTATGTCACTTTGTATGTCAGCATTCTGTCCGCAAGGTTTGGCAATCCACTCTTTCCCCGTACAATACGCGGCTGACCATGAAAACCATCACCTTCCCCAACAGCCCCTATCTCCTGCACCTGCCCTTCGAACCGGCAGGTGACCAGCCCACGGCCATTGCGCAACTGGTGGAGGGCATTAATGACGGCTTGGCGTACCAGACGCTGCTGGGCGTGACCGGCTCTGGCAAGACTTTCACCATGGCGAACGTGATCGCGCGCACCGGGCGGCCGGCCATTGTGATGGCGCCGAACAAGACGCTGGCGGCGCAGTTGTATTCGGAGATGCGCGAGTTCTTTCCCGAGAATGCGGTGGAGTATTTCGTTTCCTATTACGACTATTACCAGCCCGAAGCCTATGTGCCGTCGCGCGATGTGTATATCGAGAAGGACTCCAGCATCAACGAGCAGATCGAGCAGATGCGCCTGTCGGCGACCAAGTCGATGCTGGAGCGACAGGATTGCGTGATCGTCGCCACGGTGTCGGCCATTTACGGTATCGGCGACCCGGTGGATTACCACGGCATGATCCTGCACTTGCGCGAGAACGAGAAGATGGCGCAACGCGACATCATTCAGCGTCTGGTGGCGATGCAGTATGAACGCAACGACGTCGATTTCAATCGCGGTCATTTCCGCGTGCGCGGCGATGTGATCGATATCTTCCCGGCGGAAAGTAGCGAGAACGCGCTGCGCGTGACATTGTTCGACGATGAGGTGGAGTCACTGTCGCTGTTCGATCCGCTCACCGGCCACATCATGACGCGCGTGCCGCGCTACACGGTGTATCCCTCCAGCCATTACGTGACGCCGCGCGAGACAACCCTGAAGGCCATCGAAACGATCAAGGTGGAGTTGGCCGAGCGCATTGCTTTCTATATTACCGAGAACAAGCTGGTGGAAGCGCAGCGCATCGAGCAGCGCACGCGCCATGACCTGGAGATGCTGGCCGAGATCGGTTTCACCAAGGGCATCGAGAACTATTCGCGGCATTTGTCGGGACGCCCGGAAGGTGCGCCGCCGCCGACGCTGATGGATTACCTGCCGCCGGACGCGCTGATGATCATCGACGAGAGCCATGTCACCGTGCCGCAGATCGGCGGCATGTACAAGGGCGATCGCGCACGCAAGGAGAACCTGGTTAATTACGGTTTCCGTCTGCCGTCGGCACTGGACAACCGTCCGCTGCGTTTCGACGAGTTCGAGAAGATCATGCGTCAGACCATTTTCGTTTCGGCTACGCCTTCCACCTACGAAGCCGAGCATCAGGGGCAGGTGGTGGAGCAGGTGGTGCGCCCGACCGGGCTGATCGATCCGGCGATTGAAGTGCGTCCCGCCGGCAATCAGGTGGACGACCTGATGTCCGAAGTGAACCTGCGCACGAAAGCGGGCGAACGCGTGCTGGTCACTACCCTGACCAAACGCATGGCCGAAGACCTCACCGACTATTTTGCCGAGCACGGCATCAAGGTGCGCTACCTGCACTCGGACATCGAAACCGTGGAGCGCGTAGAGATCATTCGCGACTTGCGCCTGGGCCAGTTCGACGTGCTGGTGGGTATCAACCTGCTGCGCGAAGGGCTGGACATACCCGAAGTGTCACTGGTGGCGATCCTGGATGCGGACAAGGAAGGTTTCCTGCGTTCCGAACGTTCGCTGATCCAGACCATCGGCCGCGCCGCACGCCATCTGCACGGCACCGCCATCCTGTATGCAGATCGCATTACCGACTCGATGCGCCGTGCTATTGACGAGACCGAGCGCCGCCGCGCCAAGCAGGTGGCCTACAACGAAGCGCACGGCATTACGCCGCAATCCGTGATCAAGCGTATCAAGGACATCATTGATACCGAATACGACATGGACGCCGAACGTCAGGCGTTGAAGCTGGCGCAAACCGAAGCGAAATACCTGGCGATGAGCGAGAAGGAAGTGTCGAAGGAAATCGCGAAGCTGGAAAAGGAAATGCTGCAGGCGGCCAGGAACCTGGAATTCGAAAAGGCCGCACAACTGCGCGACCGCCTGAAGAAGTTGCGCGAGAGCGTGTTTCTTTCACCATTGTGACGGCAGGACAATTCAGGAAATGTGTTAGGCTACATTTCAAAAGGCAATTCATTTGTTTTTTTGCCGCATGATTTCTTTTTTGGAGGAGTGCCGCCATGACTGTCAACATACTGCCGCCCGGATTGGTGTTGTGGCCGGACGATGCGGGAACGGATCAGCGGATTGCTGTGCTGATCAGTGATATTCACTGTACCGATCGTTCCGTGGGCAAGCAGACGGCGGAAGAGACGGACTGGCGGAATTTTTTTCGCGAGATCGAGGCGGTCCTGGATGAGTCGAAATCGCCTTCCTGCGAAATACTGATAATACTCAACGGAGATGTCGTCGATCTGCTGCGCTCAGGGAAATGGGCAGAAGCCAATGTTTACCCCTGGCAACGCAAACATCGCGACTTCAAGCAGACTATTTTGAAGATCATGCAGGAAATTGTCGAGCAACATGCCCGGCCTCCCGACCGCTATAACAATTCGTCGGGTTTTTTCCATTACCTGCAGAATATGGTGCTGAACCTCAGAAAGGAATTCAAGCGCGTTACGATCGTCCCCGTCGTGGGTAATCACGACAAGGAGTTACAGGTTGTGCCCGAAGTGCGCGAGATTTATTACCGGGAATGCCTGGGGCTTTCAAACGAAGATTTAAGCACCGGCTATCGCAAATGGGTAGCGGCACAGATGGGAACCGATCCGGGCGTTGCCTGGCCGCTGCTGCCGTTTTATGTTGCGGACCCGCGCTTGCGCCTGTTTGCCACGCACGGCCAATGGCGTGACGAAATAAATTCCAGGCCGACGAATGAGTGGAAATTCAGCGCAGGCTGGCAACCGCAAGCATGGCAAAAGGACCAATACCGGGCGTTCAGCGATTCCTGTTTCGGCGATACGATCGCCAGCGGCCTGCTTTCACATTTTATCTGGAATGCCACTCGTGCAATCAAGAATGATCCCACTCCTGTAATTGCCAACGAGGCCAAGGCGCTTGCCAACGAACAAGATCAGGCAAACGAGATCAACCACATTCTGAATGTGCTGAGCGAAATGGATCTATATCGCCCGTCTGCGCTGGCCATTGTGCGTTTATTGAAAGAAGCCGAAAAAATTGATCAAGATGATGACAACACCAACTGGATTAAACGGATATTGATTGACCAGTATCGTAAAAGTCTGCACTCGTGGCTGGCTCAACCGGAGACGTTCAGTTCGGCGCCGCGGTTATATGTATTTGTCCTGTATGTAATTTCGCTATTGAGCCGTCTTGAATGCGATTCGATGGATATCCACCTGATGGAGTTGATGGCATGGATGTCGGACATCAGGAAAAAAACGCCGTTCGCAAAGCTTCCGGCATTTCTGAAAAATTACAGAACGCTGGGATTTCGTTTGCATGCCGAAGGACATACTCACGTGACGATGGATGTCGATCTGCGCTTTACCCCTCCGGATGAACATCGCAATTACACGTATGTCAATCTGGGCGCCTGGCGCAACCGCATCGTGCCGAAATACGAAAACAAGGGTTATCGGCGTTATGGTGTGGGCCGTGCCATGATCGTGCATGGCAGCGCAACGACCGGTACGGCTGACTGCGCTTACTGGTTTACCTTGCACGATATCACCAGCCGCGGGGATAAGCTGGACCGGTGGTAGGAGATTCCGGGCTGCGTTCAGTCTGCCGAAAATGATGAACTTGGTTGAAACAGCATCATGGAAAATATCAAATCAATAAAAATATTATTTTGCTGCATGGGCAATATTTGCAGGTCACCCACCGCCGAGGCGGTATTTCGTAGCCTTGTCGAGAAAGCGGGGTTAGGGGAACGCATCCATATCGATTCGGCAGGCACGCATGATTACCACGTTGGTGACGCCCCTGATGCACGTGCACAGCGTTCTGCAAAGGAACGCGGTTACGATATGAGCATGCTGCGCGGACGCCAGGTTGAAGTGGAGGATTTCAGTCGCTTCGATTATGTGCTGGCGATGGACAATCATAATCTGGTCATGCTCGAACACATGCGGCCGGATGATGCCCGGAGTCACCTGGGGCTTTTTCTGGATTTTGCCCGCAACCATGCCGAGCGCGAGGTTCCCGATCCCTATTATGGAAATGGCGATGGTTTCGAGCGCGTGCTGGATATGGTGGAGGACGCGGCGCAAGGTTTGCTGCAACATATACGAAATAAGCATGCGAATACGCTCTCATAACCGGACAGGCAATCCCTGCTGAGGTTGGCAAATCCGGTTCAGTATATTGATGAGTCTAAAACGATAGTCCCAGCATCAAATATCCACGCGTTCCACCGACGTCGTCCAGAGCGTGCGCGATTCCCAGACGCAACGGCAAAGTGACGCTGTAATACATTTTTATTTCGCTGATCAGTTCCAGCCCCACACCACGATAATATCTTGAGCGTGCGTTGCCGTTATCCCATACGCTGCCCGCATCCATGAAAGCTGCAACTGACAGGCGGTTGATGCCGATGGGCGGCAGCATGGCGTGACGGTCTATGTCGACGACAGGCGTACGCCATTCAATGTTTGCGACGCGCACGTTCTGCCCGCGCAATACGGCTTCGTTGCCCTGGTATCCGCGCAACGGCAGGTCGCGCTGGTTGAGCATGGGGGCTTGCGTCATGGCGTACTCCGATGCGCCGCCAAGCTGAAATTGTTCGGTGCTTCCATGCGCACGCACTTCCGTCCATCTTGCGCTCAACACGGTTTCACCGATTGGCAGATGGCCGCGCGTGTCGAAACGGGCGATGTGGCCGTTATAAAAGTTGTTGAAAGGGCGGTAGCTTTCGTACAGCAGGGTGCTGAGATTGCCGCGATTGTAGCCATCGGCATACCAGTTGGTACCGCGCGTGTCGTAACGCAGGAAGGCGGCCGCGACACGTTCGTTTTGGGTTCTGGCGGTGAGTCCGGCGATCTGCACGTAGTCTGTGGTTTGTATGGCTGCGCCGATGCCGAAATTGATGCGTCGTTCAATCTTCAGCCATGGCAGCATTGAGACCCATTGCGCACTGGTTTCGCGGTCGAAAATCGTGGTGGTCTCGCGGCCGCTGGAGCCAGTCCATTGTCGTGCCCGCAGGTTGCGTGTAAAGTTGAAGAGGTGACTGTCAAGATAGGCATAGGCGAAGCTGCCGATGGCTTCATGCTGCGAGGTTTCCCATAGCAGGCTGCCCGCATAGCTGTGCCAGCCCAGTGCATCCGCACCGAATGTGGATGCGCCGTATGCATTCAGGCCTCGATTCGATAGCGCGGCAGGAAACCATGTGCGCGGATACATCGAATACAGGGCATGGTAATTGCCGGGTTCCCCCAGTTTGTTTGTGGCGGGCTGGCTGTCACCCTGCAATGCCGTGGTTTCACTGGAAGCAGGTTTTATCTGGGCAAGGGAAGTTGTGGTCTGCATACGGCGCAACTCTGTCCCGCCTGCAGCCAGTACGCCAAGTACTACCGAACCGTCCTGTGCGATACCGCTGTGAGCGAGCACGGCGGTGTAGGTGTGGCTCAGGCGCGTCAGTTTGTTCGTGGCCGGGGTATAGCGCCACAGGTTGTAGACGTCGTCTTTGACGGCGATGAATTCCAGGTCTCTGCCGTTTATTGCGTAACGCAATCCATGCAATGGCGCATCATGGTTGAATAATACGCGTGGTGTACTACTGCCACTGTCAAATTCCAGTACTTGCCAGGCGCCTGCCCGCTTGATTGCCAACGTAACACGCTTGCCGTCATGGCTTGCAGCCAGGTCAACCGCCTCGACTTGTTCCGGTGTCTGGTACAGCGTACGCGATTCCTGCCAGCCGTTTTTGCTTTGCTCAAGGATACTCAGCGTGGAAGAACCACCCTCCAAGCGCAATGCTGCGATCTGTCCGTCCATCCAGACCGCGCGGCGGTAGCGCCCGCAACTGGTCAGGGGCTGCATGCCATTGGCTGCATCCCATATATAGAGGTCGTAATAGTAACTATAGTTACGGCAAACATCGGGCTGGGCGATGAGTACTTTGCCATCGTTGCGCACGTCGATACGCGAACCGGCATTGACTTCGGCAAGATGCTGTACCTTGCCCTGTGCGTCGATATGAACAAATTTTGTTCGAAGCAGGCCGTCGTCCACCACGGCCATTACGCCGTCGGATACGGATGCAAGAGAATCGATGGAGAAGTTCGCCGGAAGAATGACCTCACCGTCGGCGCGCAGTGCCGACTTGAGCGGCGCTTCTCGTTGTGTCATCTGTTGTGTCAGATCGGCGATGAATTCGTCCCACAACTCAGTCATGTTTTTGCCGGTCGCATAAACCGGATTGCTATGGACGCGCGACCATAAGGGAAAGTTGCCGCTGAATCGGTATATGTATTTGTATATCGCTTCCGGCCCGTATTTGCGCGCCAGAAAATCGTAGAAATACACGCCGTACAGATATTGTTTGGAAGTCGGCAACGCGCGGCCGTCTGCGTTCATCTCGGACAGGGATTTGAAACCCTGTTCATGTTCGATACGCATCAGCGCCTCGAATGTTGGCCCCCTGAGCCGTCCGCGTCCGGCTTCCGGTGTGCTTTCGTTGTAAGTGGCAATACCTTCGATGGCCCAGCCGGGTTGCAGGATGTTGGGGAACAACAACGGGAAACGCCCGAATATATGACGCAATACGCCTGGCGCGCCGCGCACCTTGTCCAGATGGAAGGTATGCGTCAGTTCGTGGGTGAGCAGCAGTTCCAGCCAGACACTGTTATCCAGCAATTCACCTTCGTTTGGCGGAGTGAGAAATATGGCGGTCTTGTTGAATGGCAGCGGGGTGGAGTAGCCGTTGGCAATATCGAACTCGTCGACCACCACGATCTCGATCCTGCTGCTGGGTTGCCATTGCAGTTCCTTGCTGAGACGGACATAAACGCGTTCGGCGATGTCGGTGATGCGCTCGGCTTGAGCACGCTGGGGCTCGGCATAATTGACCCGGAAATGCGCGCTGTTGGCACTCAGCCAGTTGCGATGCGGATCCGGGCCAATCGCGGCCTGGGCGGGCGATAAAACGGCGAGTGCGGCAAGTGCGAGCAGGATGCGAAGCATGGTGTGCGTCTCCCAATAAAAAAAGCGCACGGCAGGCCGTGCGCTTTGATTATCCTACAAACCGTTCAATTCGGCGATTGTGTTTCGACCTGTTGTAACGGTTCGCTGGTTTCGGCGGTGTAGACCTCGCGCTGACGCGGGCGACGACGCGGTGCTTGTTTGCCGCTTTCAGTTACGGGGGGCACCAAGGCAACTTTTTCAGGATCGGTTTCGATCATGGTGAGGCCGCTGCTGCTCAGGTCGATTTGGGGAGGGATTTCAGCTACGGCAACTTCCGCGTGTTCTGCGGACGAGGGTTGTGACTCGGCCTCGATATTCTCAGCTTGAACCTGCTGCTGCGGTTGTGATGCCACTTCCTTTTCTTCGACTTCCGTTGCCTGAGTCTGTTGCATCGGTTCGGGCGCGACTTCAATGTTCTCCACTTGAATCTCCTGCACCGGTTCAGCGCTTACTTCGACTTCCGTTGCTTGAACTTGTTGCGCCGGGAAAAAGTCCGCTTCGCTCTGTTTTATTTCAGCCATGGAATCCTTCATCGAATCGGGATAGGCGATGTACTCAGTAGGCTGGGGATGAGTGGCGGAAACAGCTTCGCTGCCGGCCATATTCGCGCCGGATGCTGCTGCCGGTTGTTGTTCACGACGCTCGCGTTCGCGACGGCCGCCGCGACGGCCGCGCTTGCGGCCCTCGCGATTGCCATTGCCATTGCCATTGCCTTCTTCACCGTCAGCGACGGGTTTCGGCGTTTCAAGTGCGGGTTTTTCGGCGTTGGCCGGACGCGCTGGACGCTGTTGACGGCCGCGATTCTCCGTTTGCTCTTTGGCTTCTTTGGCATCGGCGCGCGGTGTCGTGTCGCGGTCGCGGCGCTGCTTATTGCCGCCTTCGCTGCGATCACGGCGTTGCTTGTTGCCACCTTCGCCGCGTTCACGGCGGGGTTTGTTGCGTCCACCTTTGCTTGCTGCAGCTGGTTTTGCGGGTTCGATTTCGGCACCCAGGGATTTGAACCAGCCGATCAGGCTGCCGATCAGTGAAGCATTCTTATTTGGCTTTTTCGCGTGCTTGGGGGCGGGTTGCGCCGGGGTGATGCCTTTCACCGCCGCTTGCGGACGCTGTGCCTTGATTTCCTGGGCTGTCGCGGTCACCGGTTTGATCTCTTCCGGTCTTTCCACCAGTTTGTAGCTGGCCTGCAAATGGTCGGCAGTGATGTCGTCCTGGCGCAGGCGGGTGACGCTGTAATGCGGCGTTTCCATATGCGGGTTGGGGATGAGAATCACGGCGATCTTGAAGCGCAATTCGATGCGGTGGATATCGGCACGCTTCTCATTGAGCAGGAAGGTGGCGACGTCTACCGGCACTTGCGCGTGGATGACCGCGCTGCTGTCTTTCATTGCTTCTTCCTGGATGATGCGCAGGATGTTCAGTGCGGAGGATTCCGTGCCGCGGATATGGCCGATGCCGTTGCAACGCGGACAAGTGGTGTGGTTGCCTTCTTCCAGGCTGGGTGCCAGACGCTGACGCGAGAGTTCCAGCAAGCCGAAGCGCGAGATCTTGGCGGTCTGGATGCGGGCGCGATCGAGGCGCAAGGAATCGCGCAGCCGGTTTTCCACTTCGCGCTGGTTCTTGCTCGATTCCATATCGATGAAGTCGACGACGATCAAACCACCCAGGTCGCGCAGGCGCAATTGGCGTGCGATTTCGTCTGCGGCTTCCAGATTGGTGTGATAAGCGGTGGCCTCAATGTCGCCGCCGCGTGTGGAGCGGGCGGAGTTGATATCGATCGCAGTCAGCGCTTCGGTATGGTCGATGACGATGGCGCCGCCGGAAGGCAGGTTCACCTGGCGCGCATGGGCCGATTCGATCTGGTGTTCGATCTGGAAACGCGAGAACAGCGGCACATCGTCGTGGTAGCGTTTGATGCGGTCGACATGATCCGGCATCACGGTGCCCATGAAAGCCTGTGCCTGCTGGAAGATGTCGTCGGTGTCGATCAGTATTTCGCCGATTTCCGGATTGAAATAGTCGCGGATGGCGCGAACCACCAGGCTGCTTTCCAGGTAGATCAGGGAGGGGGCTTTTTCGGTTTTGGAGGCGCCTTCAATGGCTTCCCACAGTTGTGTGAGGTAGTTAAGGTCCCATTGCAGTTCTTCGAGATTGCGGCCGATACCTGCTGTGCGGGCGATGACGCTCATGCCTTGCGGTATTTCCATCTGGGCCAGCAAGTCGCGCAGTTCGTTGCGGTCTTCTCCCTCGATACGGCGCGATACGCCACCGCCGCTCGGGTTGTTTGGCATCAGCACGATGTAACGGCCGGCCAGACTGATATAGGTGGTCAGTGCCGCGCCCTTGTTGCCGCGCTCGTCCTTTTCCACCTGCACCAGCAGTTCCTGGCCTTCCTTCAGCGCTTCCTTAATGGTGGAGCGGCTGTTGGCACCGGACTGGTAATACTGCGGGGCGACTTCCTTGAAGGGGAGAAAACCGTGGCGGGTACCGCCGTATTCGACGAAGCAGGCTTCGAGGCTGGGTTCGATACGGGTGATGACGGCTTTGTAGATGTTGCTTTTGCGTTGTTCCTTGCCGGCAGTCTCAATGTCGAGGTCGATGAGTTTCTGACCATCCACAATGGCGACGCGAAGTTCTTCCGGTTGCGTCGCATTGAATAACATGCGTTTCATATTTTTCTCCCGCGCTCTGACACGGGCAGAACAAAGCTACGCGCCGCTTAGCGCGCGAGAATGTGGGTCGTACAAACTGGCAGTAAGTTGTAATGACGACGTTGTATCAATTTCTTCTTCTCGTTGTTTAGCTTGTCTGTAGCTGTATGCCGCCGGGTTATTTGGGGCAGCACACCAAAATCTATCTGCTTCGTGCTTAGAGCGCGCAAATCTATTACCATCACTGCTTGTCTCCGGTGAGTGAGATAACCGGGCGGGGCTGCTTCGAAGGCGGCTTGATTGCCTGCCTTGGGTTGGACGGGGAAATGAACATCCCGTTTCACGAAGGCGCACACGCGAGGCGCGAAGTATATTCAAAATGAACGGTTTAAGCAAAGATTCTGTCAGTTGGCTGGAAATCGACGAGGGCAGCGAAGGGCAGCGTATTGACAACTTCCTGTTCCGGCACCTGAAAGGCGTTCCGAAAAGCCATGTTTACCGCATTCTGCGCGGTGAAGTACGGGTGAACAAAAAACGCGTGGACCAGACTTATCGCCTGCAATTGGGCGATATATTGCGCATTCCGCCCATCCGGGTGGCGGAGAAGCCCGAAAGCGAGTACGTCCCGGCCACCGAATTCCCTGTTTTGTATGAGGATGAGGCCATTCTGGCCATCAACAAACCCGCCGGTACCGCGGTGCATGGCGGCAGCGGGGTGAGCTTCGGGGTCATCGAACAATTGCGCAGGGCACGGCCGCAGGCCAAATTCCTCGAACTGGTGCACCGGCTGGATCGAGAAACCTCCGGGGTGCTGCTGGTGGCGAAGAAGCGCTCGGCGTTGACCGGGATGCACGAGATCATGCGCGAGGGCAACAGCGACAAGCGCTATTTCGTCCTGGTATTGGGGCAGTGGAAGAACGCCAGGCAGCACGTGAAGCTGCCGCTGCACAAATTCGACACGCCGCAAGGTGAGAAGCGCGTGATGGTGCGCGAAGACGGGCAGGCGTCGCATACCATTTTCACTTTGCAAAAAAGCTGGCCGGAATTTTCGTTGCTCGAAGCGCAACTCAAGACCGGGCGTACGCACCAGATCCGCGTTCACCTGTCTCATCTGGGCTTTCCCATTGCAGGCGACGACAAGTATGGAGATTTTGCGCGCAAC
>JBNKBO010000031.1:0-32013 GCA_050287265.1 Sideroxydans sp.
ACGTTGCCGCCGGAGATGAGTGTCTTCGCCAAGTGCAAACGTCCGCGCTCGCCGCCGGAGAGCTGGCCGACGATCTTGCCCTGGTCTGATCCCTTGAAGTTGAAGCGGCCGATGTAGGCGCGCGCCGGGGTTTCGTATTTGCCCACCTGCAGAATATCGCGGCCTTCGGCGATGGCGTCGAACACGGTCTTGTCGTTCTCCAGCCCTTCGCGCGACTGGTCGACGAAGGCGAGCTTGACGGTGGGGCCGATCTTCACTGTGCCGCTGTCGGGTTGTTCCTTGCCGGTGATCATGCGGAACAATGTCGATTTACCTGCGCCGTTGGGGCCGATGATGCCGACAATCGCGCCGGGCGGTATTTTGAAGCTGAGGTTGTCGATCAGCAGGCGGTCGCCATAGGCTTTGCTCACGCCGTCGAATTCGATGACTTCGTTGCCCAGGCGCTCACCGGCGGGGATGAAGATTTCCTGCGTTTCGTTGCGCTTCTGGTAGTCGGTGCTGGAGAGTTCTTCGAAGCGGGCCAGACGCGCCTTGGATTTGGCCTGGCGTCCCTTGGCATTCTGGCGCACCCATTCCAGTTCCTGCTTCATCGCTTTCATGTGGGCGTCGATCTGTTTGTTTTCCTGCTCTAGCCGCGCTTCCTTCTGTTCCAGCCAGCTCGAGTAGTTGCCCTTCCACGGGATGCCGTGGCCGCGGTCGAGTTCGAGTATCCATTCGGCAGCATTGTCGAGGAAGTAGCGGTCGTGGGTAACGGCGACCACGGTGCCGGGGAAGCGCACGAGGAATTGTTCCAGCCATTCCAGCGCTTCGATGTCGAGGTGGTTGGTGGGTTCGTCCAGCAGCAGCATGTCGGGCTTTTCCAGCAGCAGCTTGCACAGCGCCACGCGGCGCTTCTCGCCGCCGGAAAGGTTTTTGATCACGGCGTCCCACTCGGGCAGGCGCAGCGCATCGGCGGCGATCTCCATCTGGTGCGAGGCATCGCTGCCGCTGGCGGCGATGATGTTTTCCAGGCGGGCCTGCTCGGCGGCGAGCGTGTCAAAGTCGGCATCCGGCTCTGCATAGGCGGCATACACTTCGTCCAGCTTTTTCTGCGCTTCCATCACTTCGCCCAGCCCCGCTTCCACTTCCTGACGCACGGTCTTGGTCGGATCGAGCACGGGCTCCTGCGGCAGGTAGCCGATGCGGATGCCCGCGAGGTGTTGCACTTCGCCGTCGTATTCCGTGTCCTGCTTCGCCATGATGCGCAGTACGGTGGATTTGCCCGAGCCGTTCAGGCCCAGCAGGCCGATCTTGGCGCCGGGGAAGAAGCTCAGGGAGATATCCTTGATGATCTGACGTTTGGGGGGAACGATTTTGCTCACGCGGAGCATGGACATTACGTATTGGGCCATGTGCTGTTTCTCTATATATAGTGTAAGACGGGAAAGTGCGTAGCTTACCGGAAAGTGGGGGGAACTAGAATGGTGATGGAGATGCTGATACGAGAAAGCTTGCTCTCGGTAGAAGTGAGCAGCCCGGCTATGCGTGCTATGAGGAACAACCCCAGAAACAGTCTTATCGACTTTTTACACTATTTCGACCCTGTTTATATGTGAACAGATACAAAAATCCGGTGGCGCAGCGTTGCAAAACTTTCAGCAAAAAGGCCATACCTTGTCGGTATGGCCTTTTTGCCGATCGTTGCAAATGCGTCAGAGACTCATATACATCCAGATACCCAGCCCCAGTGATACGAGACTCAATGCAGCCCCTGCAATGGTGGAGTTCGACATGATCCATTTATCCATATCGAAAACATTCTCATGCAGCGAGCGCGTGGGCTTGCGAAAAGTCAGCCACTTGTCGGTATAGCGCCCGATAACCTTCAGTTTTTCAGGTGCGTACACCAGCATTGCCCCCAATCCGATACACAGTGTATTCCCGATCAACAGAAAAGCGCGAGTGTATTCCGCCAGTATGTTTGCTGTTTCGGTGGCAAATATGTCTGAGTACAAGGGCTGGAACACGATAGCGTCATATTCCCTGAGCAGCAGAATGGCACTAATGGCACCCAGTATGATGCCTGTCCCGAGCACTGCAGGACGCTTGAGCAGGACGGGCTCAACATAGTGCGGCTCCGTCAACGGCTTCGTCAGCTTGCGGGTAGATATGCGCCTGTTCATGAAATCGAAGAAACGCAGCATCCGAGCATTGCGCGTGGCCAAACCGACACCGACAATAAAAGCAAAAATGCTTGAGAGAATGAAAAAGATGAATACGCACGCAATAAAAACTGGATATGAAATCTGGCCAATGATCTGATACATGATATACCCCCATTGCTTGAAAATGATGAAACATCTCACCTAGAGCCAGAAGGGTTGTTTTTTGACTATTGTTAACCCAAATCTTTCTGTGCACCCTCTTCCTGCGAATATTCTACTCTTTTACTTTGTCTGCTTCACTACCCCTTTCGGGTATTTCTTTTTTTGAGGCCGGCATTCTCCCGTATAACTTATTACCTGCGTGTATTTGCTTGATTTATTGTCAATAACATCCTCCAGGCCAGCCGCAACGCACAACGTATCACCCCGCTCCGCAGCTGCCGATACGCCAAAATGCCCGGCGCGCAGTTGCGAATCGATGGATTAAGGAAAGACATCTCAAAAAGCTTGTCACCGGCATCCATATCCGGATGCCGTGTTTGTGCTTTTCATGTAATTCGTGAATACACAACTAAAACTGATCGCCCACCTGCGCTACGCTGTACCACGCATTCAGTTCGGCAGCTGTGCGTCCATTACTCCAGGCTGCGATGTCGGCTTCGGCAATGGGCTGGTAGGGTCCGTGCTTGACTTCAAAAATCACCGCGCCAGTATCCCGTGACAGCACTGCATGCCATCCGGCTGGGGGAATTTCCACTACGTTGCTGTCTTCGCCCAGTATCGCGCGCTCGATGACCCTGCCTGCATCGTCGAAAAGCAGTACGTTGAATCTGCCGCGCAAGGCAGTCAGCACTTCCCATGTATGCGGATGGCGGTGTGGCAAGATCAGCGTATCCGGTTCCATGGCGATTGCGAGACGCTGGATGGGATCGCTCAGCTCCTGATGCAGGTTGGAATTGGCACGCAAGCGCGGCGATTGACGGGCTTGACGGCTCAGTTCGTCAAGTTCGGTAGCAGTCAGTTTTTTCAAAATAGCTCTCCAGTGGGAAAGGGTATTCTACAGAATACCTGCTGCGATTGTTTTCCATACGGGACGGCAGCATGTAATATCGTTCCATGTATTTATCTTTCCGCCACTTCAGCCTGGTCTGCGTCGTTGCCGCTTTTTGTTCCAGCGCGTCGCTGGTACAGGCCAAATCGGCCAATTCCGAAAAAGGCCGTACCGAAGAAGTAAATAATACAGAACTGTTGTTCGAGGCCGACTTCTACTACTCTTCCATCGACCTCAACGTCCCGCTCAGCGACAAACCTGTCCCTGTCATCACATCCGACAGCGAGGTGGTGATATACCGCGAACTCATCAAGGATTCGCTCATACCGCGCTTCATGGTGCTGGAAGCAAGCGTGTACCCGCTGCCATGGCTGGGTTCATATCTCAAGTCGCACTCGCCACATTTCTACCGGCAGGCCGAAATCGGTTACTCCGGCTTTAACCTGTTCGAGTCCGCCACTGCCGGTTTCCAGGAACCGTGGGCTGTGTCGGCGTTCTTCGGCAACGTGGCAAAGCTGAACCGCCCGAAAGAAACCCGCCTGGGCAACAACTACGGCTACACCGGTTACTTGTTCAGCGCCGGGAACAGACACATCAAGGACAACACTTTTGTCGCCGACAACTGGTACGAACTGGAGTGGAAACTCAAGGGCAAACTCGACTACGACAACGAGAAACTCTCCTGGAGTTTCCGTATCGGCGGACGCTACAACTCCAACAAGAACGTTAACAATGTGACCTATATCAGCCTGAACCGCAGCAACCTTGATCTTCGCTTCTCGTTTCTTGAATGGATGGAAAATGCCAACTACGAATTGCGCATGCATTTCCTGCATCACAGCGCTGAGATGGTCCGGCTGGAACTGATAGCCGGCAAAAAATTTCCTGTACAGGGACAGAGTTTCGTGCCCACGCTGGATATCGGTTTCGTCTGGACCAGTCCGAATGAATACTCAGGCGCCCTGAAGAACCAGGAAGGCAGTTCTACAACTTTTGTGTTCCGGCCATCAATCGAGTTTTGATGGAAGCGCAAGTTGCACGATCATCACACAATATGAAGTGCGCTACTCCAGGAAAGATACTGACGTGCGGAAATAACGTGGCATGCATGCCTTGCAGGTGTTAGGCTTTCACTTATTGAGCAAGAAGCACCTCTTTGGCAGTATTCTATTCAGGCTTACACCCATGACCGAAAGGAGTGAGAAATGAAAGCCCGCGTTTTTTTCCGTGCCGTTCGTCCTTTCGTCTCGGCTCTGGCCGTCATCATCACCTCTGCGGCACTCGTTTTCACGATTTACTTTACAGACCTCGGCCTGCAATGGGCCACGTTTCTGAGTGGTGTTCTGATAGCTGCGGTACTGTCGGAAGCCTCCCGCGCATCCAGAGCCGAATGGCAGTCGGAAAGACGCCTGGCGCAAGTAACAGTCCTCAAGGACAAACTTGATCGCGAAAAGAAGCTTCGCAAGTGGGCGGAAGATGCGGTTGCCGCCAGCAAGCCGCGTTTGCGCCTGCTCGACGAAGTATTGCCGACCATGGTTGCCTTCTTCGATACCGAGGGCCAGTGCCACTATCACAATCGTGCATTCATGGAGTGGGTGCATTTGCGGCCGGATCAGATCGACGGCCAGCACATCCGGAAGATACTGGGTTCACATGTCTATCAGGAAACGGCGACTTCAGTACGTCAGTCGCTGGACGGGCAGCACGTGAACTATGTGCGAACGCAGGAAATGACTGACGGAGCGATCTATCGCTTGCACATCGAACATATCCCGCAATTGGGTGAGGATGGCAAGCTGGGCGGTTTTTTCATGTTGATGAATGACATCACCTCTCCCGGCGATGTGCAGAATGCCCAAGCCAATACACAAGCTGTTGCCGGCACCAAAAATGCGGCCGAGTTGCAAGCACGCGTTCAGGATGAAATTTCGAACCAGAATTCCTTTGTGGACACTTTCTCCGAACAAGTTTCCGGCCAAAAGGATGTCAACAATATTCGGAGCGCCATCGAAAGAGGGGATTTCAGCCTGTACTGCCAGCTTATCACCCCGCTGGCACCCGACTCTGCCGAAGCGGAGCACTATGAGGTTCTGGTTCGACTACTTGAAGAAGAGGAAGGCATGATGCCGCCCGGTGCGTTCTTTCCGCTTGCAGAAAAATACGGACTCATGCCACATCTGGATCGCTGGGTTGTGCGACATGTAGCGGAGTGGGTTTCCATGCAACCACCCCAGAACGATGCACACAAGAATTCACTTTTCTTTATCAACCTGTCCGGTTCCACAATCAGCGACCACAGCTTTCCGGAATTCCTGCAATTGACGCTCATGGAATACGGCGTACCCGGCGCTGTATTGTGTTTTGAAATATCGAATTCCGAACTGACTTTGCGACCGGCAGTTGTTGCCGAATTCGCACAACACATCAAACAATGCGGCAGCCAGCTGGCGATCAGCGGTTTTGGTCATGACCGGATTTCTTTCGACCAGATACGCGGGTTTCGGGTGGAGTTCCTGAAAATTGACGGCAGCATCATTTTCAATATTTTGCGCAATCCGGTTGAACTGGCCAAGATAACCGCCGTCAACCGCGTCGCCAAATCTATCGGTGTAAAAACAATCGCGGAACTGGTTGAAAACGAGGAAACCATCGTCAAGTTACGCGAAGTCGGCATTGATTTCGCGCAGGGTTTCGGTATTTCGCGACCGAGGCCGCTGGCGGGGGAATAAACGGCAGGAATCCAGGTTCCATAGACATCATGAAATTGATCTGCCGGCCCGAAATCACGGCATGTAGCCTGACGATCCTTCCCGCAACCTGCTGCATCTGTCAACCTGTCCGGAAAAGAATTTCAGCCCGGCCTTGCGCCTTATTGAGTTCGCCCGCGGATGTACTTTCCTGCACAGGTATCCGGATCAGGTAACGTCCGTTTCAGTATCCTGTTTCGTTTCTTCCAGTGTGGGTCTTTCATCATGAAACCGATTCTTGTCAACGCCAGGACTCCCCGCGCCCGTTTTCTTTACTCGGGCCTGCTGAGCTGTTTCCGTTTTGCAATCCGAGCGTCCCTCAGTTTGCAAGAACAGGTACATGGCCCGGCGTGCAAGATAACTATCGGTAGTCATAATCCTCCCTTCGTTTACTCAAGTGGATTCCTCTCCAGGAATCCATTGCTCAATGACATTGCTCCGTTAACTGTTCCCTCCGGGCCCGGATTTGACCTTGTGAATACTGAGGACCGCAGATAGATCTGCAACCGGTTCCACTCAAGAATATGTTTCCCCATATACATATTACCTTATTATTTAAGTCTACTACCCGACAACTATTTCGTATATAGGAATACTTCCTACATGATCTCACCCCGTATTGGCATGATTGACTGGCGAATTTCGACAATCAATGGCGGACAGGAACAGCCCCGTTGTGTGCTCGTAGCGACACGTCGGCGACGCATCTTCCTGCAGCGGCAGTCGTTTCCCCGACGGAGCGTGATCCCGGCCTAAGGCAGGCGGTGATTGCGGCGCAGGGTTTCGGCATTTTTCTGCAGGGAGCGCGCTCGGAAATAACCGGCACAATTGCACCTGCCCATTGAGTTGCAGCCGCCATACCAAAACAAAAGGCCCCGCAAATATGCGGGGCCTTATTTTGTTGGTGGGGCGTGAGTGGATCGAACACTCGACAAACGGATTAAGAGTCCGCTGCTCTACCAGCTGAGCTAACGCCCCGGGAGAGCAGCGCATTTTATGTGAGCAGGCGGAATTGTCAAGGCAAAGGCCTTGTTTTTACTTTCCGGAATGGCGTTGCAATGCCCATGCAACGTGCTCGCGCACCAATGCGGACGGGTGTTGCGAGCGTCCCTGCAGTGCAGAAATATTCCCGGGTGAGTTTGGTGCATTGCCCAGAGCCACGGCGATATTGCGCAACCACTGCTCATGCCCGATCCGGTAAATGGCACTGCCTGACAATCCGGCGCGAAAGACTTCTTCATCCCAGGCAAATAGTTCCGTCAGCGCAATATCATCGAGGCCGTTGCGCACCGCAAAATCCGGCTCGACGCTCTTTTGCGCAAAACGGTTCCACGGGCAAACCAGTTGGCAATCATCGCAACCGTAGATGCGGTTGCCGATAAGCGGACGCAATTCAACCGGGATGCTGCCCTTGAGCTCGATGGTCAGATAGGAGATGCAGCGCCGCGCATCCAGTTGCCAGGGCGCGGTGATGGCTTGCGTAGGACAGATGTCGATGCAGGCACTGCAGGTGCCGCAGTGATTCTCTTCCGGCACATCGACGGGCAGCGGCAGATCGATGAAAATTTCGCCGAGGAAAAACCACGAGCCCTGCGCACGCGACAGCAACAGCGTGTGTTTGCCGCGCCAGCCCAGACGCGCTTTCTGCGCCAGCTCCACTTCCAGCACCGGCGCACTGTCGGTGAACACGCGGCATTGGCATTCAACTTCGCTGCGGATTTTCCGTGCCAGTTTTTCCAGCCGGTTGCGCATTACCTTGTGATAGTCGCGACCCAGCGCATAACGCGAAACATAAGCTCGTTCTTTTTCCGCCAGCACATCGTGCGCATCCCTGACCTGCTCCGGGTAATAGTTCATACGCACGGAGATGACGCGCAACGTGCCGGGCACCAGTTCCGCCGGACGCGCGCGTTTGGCACCATGTTTTGCCATATAATCCATCGCACCGTGATGCTCTTCTGCCAGCCATTGCTGCAGATGCGCTTCGGCTGTTTCGAGGCGGGTGTCGCTGATACCCACCGCCTGGAATCCAAGCGCATTGCCCCACGCCTTGATCCGCGCGGCAAGCGCAGCATAATCCCTTTGAGGTGTCCCATTTTGCATGAACCAGATCATATCCGAAGTAGTGTGAGCGGGCATTCCGCAGAAGACCGGAAGCTCACACTCACACTGGCCGATGAGGTCGCCACAGCCGCCTTTGCGGCCCGTTTCGCGCGTGTTTTGCAGCCGGGAATGGTGATCTATCTGCGCGGCAATCTGGGGGCGGGAAAAACCGCACTGGTGCGGGCCCTGCTACAGGCGCTGGGCTACACGGGGCGCGTGAAAAGCCCTACTTATACATTGGTTGAGCGTTATGAAGTGGCTGGGTTACACTTGCGTCACTTCGATCTGTATCGTTTCCGCGATGCTGAAGAATGGGAGGGTTCCGGATTTCGAGATGAATTTGACGGACTCAATATCTGTCTGGTGGAGTGGCCGGATCAGGCTACAGGACTGTTGCCCCCTGCAGATATCAGCGTCACTTTCAAAATCCTCCAGGAGGGGCGGGAAATCATGCTCCACACTTACACCGACGCGGGACAGAAATGTTTAAGCTCACTGCCCGCCTGACTTTCATCGTTTTGCTTGCCTGGCTTCCCTCCGTTTTTGCGGAGGTCACCATCACTGCGACCCGTATCTGGCCCGCCGAGGACTACACGCGCCTGACGCTCGAATCGACACAGCCCATCCTTTACAAGATGTTCACCCTCTCCAAACCGGACCGGCTGGTCATCGATCTTGAAGATGTCAAAATCAACGCCGCACTGAATGAACTGGCCGGCAAGGTCGGCAACGACGATCCTTATGTCAAAAGCATTCGCATCGGCCGTTTCAAACCCGGCGTGCTGCGTCTGGTGCTCGACCTAAAAGCCCAGGTCAAACCACAGTTGTTCAGCCTGAAACCGGTGAGTGAATACGGCCATCGTATGGTGCTGGACGTGTATCCGCTGGTTGCCGTTGATCCGCTGATGGCGCTGGCACAGCAAGGTGAAGACAAACTCGCCGCAAGCGAACCCGCCGCTACTCCAGAACCTCCACCGGCACGAACCGAACTCAGAAACCGCATTCTGCTTATTGCCATCGACGCCGGACACGGCGGCGAAGACCCCGGCGCGCGCGGACGCCACGGCACATATGAAAAAAATGTGACGCTTGCCATTGCGCGCAAGCTGAAAGCGCAAATCGATGATACGCCGGGCATGCGTGCCATACTTATTCGCAACGGAGATTACTTTATCGAGTTGAGGAGGCGCGTGGAAAAAGCACGCAATGCCCATGCCGACCTGCTCGTTTCCATTCATGCCGATGCCTTCGTCAAATCGCACGCACGCGGTTCTTCGGTATTCGCTTTATCCGAACACGGCGCCACCAGCGCCTCGGCCCGCTGGCTGGCGAAGAAAGAAAACGATGCCGACCTGATCGGTGGCGTGAACCTCTCGGTAAAAGATCCCTATCTTGCACGCACCCTGCTTGATTTGTCGCAAACCGCCACCATCAACGACAGCATGAAACTCGCCAGACATGTCCTCAAGGAATTGGGCAATATCAACACGCTGCACCGCGGCCGCGTCGAACAGGCCGGTTTTGCCGTGCTGAAATCGCCGGACACCCCTTCGATACTGGTGGAAACGGCTTTCATCAGCAACCCGGATGAAGAGCGAAAACTGAAGAACGAGAATTACCAGACAAAAATGGCGCGTGCAATTCTGGGCGGCATCAAGCGCTACTTTGCACAGAACCCGGCATTATCCAAACCCAGACTGGCGCAAGGCGACTATTGATCCTTCGACCGCGCTCAGCGCGAACGGACCAGTTGAAGGATCAGGTTAAGTCTTTGTGGAAATGCGCGCCAGGCATCAGACGCATCGACCATACTGCCAGGGAAGTGCTGATTTTTTCGTCATACCGGCGAAGGCCGGTATCCAGTGCCTTTATTTAACTGGGTTCCGGCCTGCGCCGGAACGACGAAACCGAATTAATCCGCGCTTCCCTAGCTAAAAATCCCGGACAGAAACAACAAAACCAGGTTGTACCAGACATGCAACGCCACCGGTACCGCGATGCCTTTATATCGCTCGCGGAAATAGCCCAGGACGAGCGAGACCGCAAAATACCCCGGTATCAGCGTCCATGAATGCTGCCAGAGATGTGCCAAAGCAAAAAGCGAACTGGTCGTCCAGTTCGCTCTGCTTAAACCCAATGTGATTCGTTTGAAGACCGTTTTTTGTAGCAACCATCCCTGAATACCGCCGCGAAAGATCACCTCTTCCAGCACGGCAACGGATACGCAAAAAACGATCGCCCCGGACAGCCCCCACGCATAAATAGCTTCATCCCAGAATGGAAGCCAGGGGCTCAACAGCAGCGGCGCAACGGCCGCAGCGATCAGCCGATAGTCAAGCCACTGCCAGTGCATATGTCCGAACATATCATGCCGGTCCATCGGAAAGGCCACACAGGATTTTCTGAAGCTGATTAGAAAGCGCGATAAACAAAATTCGGCTGAATCGTGGTCACCGCGCCGTTCGATCCCTCAACCGATGACTTCAAAGCATCCAGGCCCGGATCATGCTCCAGACGTATCTCATACCGACCGTTTCCAATCGGATTCACCATGACCACACCATACTGCGCAAAGATATGTCGAATAGCGGCCGCAGCATCTCCCGATGCCTGGACGATATAACTCCCGGGAACAGTCTGGCCCGCTTGCCCTTGCCCCCCCTTGTGAGTCACTGTGGGTTTGCCGGAAGCCAGAGCAGGCTGTGGTTTTTCTGCCTGAGAACAGGCAACCAGCGTCGTCAAAGACAACAAGGCTGCCATGCCGATCAAGTGATTCGATCTCACATCAATGGACCGTTACCGCGATCCCGGTTGGCGGGTTGATATAGGTAAGCGAACCCATCGCATCCACCGCTTTTCCGGTAGTGGTCTTGCCGCTCAACGCGGCAATGGTGTCGCCTCCATTCTTGACCGCACCCGCCACATCGGCATAGGTGAATGATGGGTTATGCGCCCACACCAGCGCGGCAACACCTGCAACTTCAGGGGTTGCCATAGAAGTACCGTTGATGGTGTTGTTGCTCACAGTATCAAGTGTCAGCGTCGTGATCGTAAAGCCCGCTATCGACACGCCATAAGTCTGCAAAGTAGCATCAGAAATCAGTTGGAACCCGACCGTGCATGTCGCGCTTCGGCAACCAGCAAGATTGACGCTGTTTATGGGGGCTGAGATAACACCGTCATACCAGTCCGTGAATCCAGCCGCGATCGTCCCGGTCGTGCCGAGAAAGTACGAAGGATCGCCCCCGGCATTCTTGTAATTGATCAGGAAATAATCGTTGGGATTAACATTGATCATCGCGTAGAACTCCAAAACAGCAGCATCAACTCCACTCAGATTGAAGTTTTTGTACGCGCGGTCGTCCGTGCTGGCGTTGTAAAACGCGGTGCCCCATGACGTTCCCGGCACTTCCAGCCAGTTGGCTCCATAGTTATTCACAAACCAGCCGCCGCCCGAACCTGATGTCGTGCTGCTGTAAGTCCAGCCAGTTGCAAAAGTATCAGCAATTGTGGCATTGGTCCCCGCCCAAGTGCTATAGATATTGGTGCCCGGCGCGCCAACGTCGACGCTCGTCGCCCCCCAGTTTGAAAAATTGGCCAGCGCATAATTCTGATCGAGCGCAGCAACACAGATGATGTTGGCCTGAGGATAGTTGCACGGATAAACTGCGCTCACGTTATTGTTGCTGGCCTCGTTCCCCGCCGCCACCACCACCAGTACCCCGGCTGTCTGGGCATTTGTAATCGCATCGCTGAAAGTTTGGTCGAAGCCACTCCCTCCCAAACTCATGTTGATCACTTTGGCACCGTTGGCTACCGCGTAATCTACCCCTTGCGCAATAGTTGCCGAATTACCAACTCCGGTCGCATCCATAACGCGTACTGCCATGAGCTTCGGATTCCAGCACACCCCGGCACCGCCGATGCCGTTGTTCGCAATTGCCCCGATGATGCCCGCCACATGGGTACCATGTCCGTTAAGATCCATGGGGTCGCCAACAGCACCGTCGGCAGCAAAATTCTGCCCGTGATTCGCATTTCCAGTCCACATGTTGTTAACAAGGTCAGTCGAGTTGTAGTTGATTCCCGAATCGACCACCGCTACAACGATCGAGCTGCAATCGCTCTGAATATCCCAAGCCGCTTCAAGGTTCATATCCCTGCCTGCGGTACCCGGGTTGTTGGTCGCATAGCTGGCCGGGGAGATGGTCTGCCCAGTATTTTTCGCCGCCCAGAGCTTGCTGCTGTATAGTGGGTCCGTTGGTATGGCAAGCACATGATAGATGTAGTTGGGTTGCGCATATTCCACATTCGGATCGCTGGCGTAGGCTTTAACCGTCTGCTCCACCGATTGTCCGGGTACCAGGTTGGCCAATACCAGATTTGGCTGTTTTCCGACTGACTGCATGGCCTTTGCACCATAGGTTTGCACTATTTGTGAGCGTGCCGCTGCACCCACGCTAGGCTTGAATTTGACCAATACCTGATCCTTTACATACTGGGCACCAGTTGCAGGCGTCCATGCTGTGCCAGCAAATGATGATGTTTGCGCAAGTAACAAGCCAAGACCCGTCAGAAGCGAAGCAATTATTGTTTTGTTCATGTTATTTGCTCCCGATATCAATAAGGTACTGAGAAGGCATATGCGGCTGAAGGGCTTCCGGTCGGATTCAACGCGGAATAGGCCGTTACCGTTACCGAATAACTGCCCGACATCAAAGTGGTCGTGGTCGTGGTAGGTGCTGCAGGACCAGAAACGTAAGGCACATCGATAACAGATTGTCCACTGATCGCCACTTTGTAACCTCCGCCCGCCCTATTGACCTCCACTTCCCGGTTTGCCGTCCAGGATAAATCGACTGAGTGAGAAGTTGGTGTTGGAGGTGGTGGCGGCGTAGAAGAGCCCCCTCCTCCGCCACAAGCAGAAAGAATCAGCGCCGAGAGTGCAAGCAAAATGGAACAGCAAGTATTTCGATTCATAAACCTTCTCCCTGTAATTCTTTATTTAATAATTTATAATAATTTAATAAAAGCAATTTTCCTGACTCAGTCCCCGCTCCTGAGAAGCTAACCCAAGTAATCCTGATTGAAAACCTTGCGTGGTCGTGGGGTTCTGCTAGTCACCCTGCATCATGCCGTCCCGTTCCACTGTCGCAATGCCAAGCCGCGGCGCATTCCGCATCAATGTATCTTCCAAAACGCTGAAATCCTGCCCCTGCGGCAATGTAATCGAGTAGATCAGCCCATGGGTGCCGATGGTTCGAAGAAATACCGGCGAACAACGGCACGCGTCGGAAATGGCAGCGGACAGGGATACGTTATCTGCAGTTGTGTCTGAAATCGGGTCCTGGAAATAGATGATGACTTGTACCGTTTGCGTCTTTGCCATGCGTGCTTCGTCCGGTACGGAGGATTCCGGTGATGTATCGCCGCTCACTGCACAACCTGCAAGCGAATACCCGAGCAGCAATATGGCTGAAAACTGAAGCACTTGGCATATTTTCAGGTTGATGGCGGTCGGCTTCATTTTTCCATGCTTTCTTCACTTTTTGGCAGCCCGGATAGTAGTGTGAAACTCGATACCATGGAAAGGAATTTTTGGCCTATACGCTTTATGAGTGCATGGTTATTATTAAGGAGGAAAAAAACTGATCTGCGCCTGCCGGCTCTATCATATTGAATTTGCTGGAGTCTGACCTGGTTTGCTGACCCCGGAATATTGGACTCAATCCCTTGGCGGGCTGTATTTAGTGCTGAATTTACTACGATTCATCGAACAGCATCTCCAGCCGCAGGCTCAGCAGCGGACTGGCCCGAAATTCCCGTTCCCGCGGAAAATGCAGTTGCGGGCTGACGTCGAAATACATCCATTCCCGGTGCAGACGGTAGCGATATGACATAAGCAAAACATAGTCCATCACTTGCACTCTGGGTTGGCTCACGCCGATCACGCTTGCCTGATACAACAGGGCGGTTCGCTCATCCAGCCGGTGAAAAACCGTCAAATCCTGACGCATGTCTAAATTCTGTTTTTCTTGAAGCCAGGTAGCATTGGTGGTGGCGCGCAGCAGCACCGTTTCGCTGAGCGTGCGTTCAACATCCAGTTGCGTGGTTTCGCCCGTCCCTATGCTGTTAAACCAGAACACCGTCTCTGCCAGCTTCGTCCGCCACGCCCCCATCGGTATCTCCAGGCCGGCCCGGGCTCGCACAAAAGGCGTGACTTTGATCCCCTGGAATTTGATCCCGCCATCCGCACTGAGGTGGAAACGCTCTGCTTCCGCTTTCACGTAACGCAGCGCTGCCGCAACACCCTGGGGCGTATCCTGTTGACTGTCCGGTTGCGGCTGCAGATGAGCCTGCTTCGAGTCCAGAACGGTGTTTTTTTCCGGATCCGTCTCAAGCAGAAAGTGCAGTTTCCGCTCGGCGACAGGTAAATGCACATTGGCCCTGGCCGACCACACAACCTTGTGTTCCCCGGTGTACCCGAAGATGCGGACGGCATCCAGCTGAAGCACACTATCGTTCGCCTCCTGGTAATGGCGATCGTCACCAAAAAACCGGTCGATGCTGTTCACGAAGTTGATAAACTTTCTGGAGACATAGTCGCGCGGCCTGTCCAACGCATTCATCATTCTGTTAGAGGCAGAAGGTGCAGGCGGACCGACGAATTCTTCGCCATTGGCAATCAGTGAAACCAGGAGCACAGCGCCCAATGACAGGCGCGCTGCAACGCTGCGATGCCATACGGCTTGCAATCGTACACCTCAGGCGGGGAACACCCCGGTGGAAAGATAGCGATCGCCCCGATCACAGACGATGAATACAATGGTCGCGTTCCGCACCTGCTGCGAGACATGCAGCGCCACACTCAAGGCACCACCGGAAGAAATGCCGCAGAAAATACCTTCCTCACTCGCCAGTCGGCGCGTCATTTCCTCGGCATTTTTCTGCCCGACATTCACCAGCAAGTCCACGTTCTTCGGGTTGTATATTTTCGGCAGATATTCCGCCGGCCATTTGCGGATACCCGGAATCTGCGCCCCCTCTTCCGGCTGCGCGCCGATGATCTGGATATCGGGGTTCTTTTCCTTGAAGTAACGCGAGCATCCCATGATGGTGCCGGTGGTGCCCATGCTGGAAACGAAGTGGGTCACCTGTCCCTCGGTATCGCGCCAGATCTCGGGGCCGGTGGTTTCGTAATGGGCGGCGGGATTATCGGGATTGGCGAACTGGTCGAGAATGGTGCCCTTGCCCGCATCGCGCATTTTTCCCGCCGTGTCGCGCGCCAGTTCCATGCTGCCCGCTTTCGGCGTGAGCACCAGCTCCGCACCGAATGCGCGCATGGTCTGGCGGCGCTCCATGGTTTGATTCTCGGGCATCACCAGGATCATTTTGTAGCCGCGCATCGCGGCCGCCATCGCCAGCGCGATGCCTGTGTTGCCACTGGTCGCCTCGATCAACGTGTCGCCGGGCTTGATATCGCCGCGCGCTTCCGCGCGCCGGATCATGGAAAGCGCCGGCCTGTCCTTCACCGAACCGGCAGGATTATTTCCTTCCAGCTTCGCCAGAATGACATTGGAAGTATCGCCCGGAATGCGTTTGAGTCTGACCAGCGGCGTATTGCCAACATGGTCGTCGAGGGTTTTGTACATGCTCAGTCCTGCAAAAGATAACGCCAGCATGATAAATGCTGGCGCTCCCTTTTGCACTTTTAAATCTGCGCAACCATTATCTAAATCGCGATGCCGGAGGGGTCAAATAGCCCTTCAAACAAAACTGAACTGAGATAGCGTTCTCCCGAATCCGGAAGGACAACGACGATGGTCTTGCCTGCATTCTCTTCCTGCTGCGCCAGACGCACGGCCACGGCCGCAGCCGCTCCGCTGGAGATGCCGGAGAGGATGCCTTCTTCGCGCGCCAGGCGAAGAGCGTACTGCACCGCGTCTTCGTTGCTCACCAGTTCGATGTCGTCCACCAGCGACAAGTCCAGCACGCCGGGCACGAAACCTGCGCCTATACCTTGTATCTTGTGCGGCGCGGGCTTGAGTTCCTGCCCTGCGCGCTTTTGTGTCAGGATGGGACTGGCCGCAGGTTCCACAGCGACCGACCTGATCGCCTTGCCCTTGGCTTTCTTGATGTAACGAGACACGCCGGTGATGGTGCCGCCTGTGCCCACGCCGGAAACAAAGATGTCGACCTTGCCTTCCGTGTCGTTCCATATTTCCGGCCCGGTGGTCGCTTCGTGTATGGCCGGGTTGGCCGGATTCTCAAACTGCTGCAGCAACACGTATTTGGGATTGGAGTCCGCGATTTCTTTTGCTTTGGCAATCGCCCCGCTCATGCCTTTCGCGCCCTCGGTCAGTACCAGCTTCGCGCCGTAGGCAACCAGCAGCTTGCGCCGCTCTATGCTCATGGTTTCGGGCATGGTCAGTGTGAGCGGAATGCCGCGCGCCGCCGCCACAAACGCAAGTGCGATGCCGGTATTGCCGCTGGTGGGCTCGACGATCTCCTTGCCCGGCCCCAGCAAACCTTTTTTCTCGGCATCATCAATCATGGCCTTGCCGATGCGGTCTTTCACCGAATAGGCCGGATTACGGCCTTCGATCTTGGCGAGAATGGTCGCCTTTGCACCGTCGGCGATGCGGTTCAAATTGATCAGTGGTGTACGCCCGATGCTCAGCGCGTTATCTGCAAACAGGTTCGACATATTTCTTTCCTTCAGTAAATTTCAGGGTGGTGCAAGTTTAACCAGACGCTGTTGTATTGCGAACTGGTCAATTGTTATATCTATAGAACCGGAACCACTAATAGCGCCCCGGGCTGATCATCCGTGCGGTGCGGTCTTGATCCAGGACAGGTAGAGTTTCCATTCGGGATCGGGTTTTGCTTCCGACTCGATGCGGTACTCGGGATATTTTTCTTTCAGGGCGGGCGCAACCTTGTCGAGTTCGGCATCACCGCCGAAATAGAAAAAATATTCGCGCATGCCCGACGTGGCGACACGACGCGTGTAAACGGCCCAGCCATGGGCGAATTGCGCTGCCAGCTCCATCAGCTCGTTCTCGATCTGTTCCATCTGGTCAAGTTCATCGGGATGACAATAATGCCCTTCCGTGTCTTTCCGGCACCATATGCCTATCCAGGCAAGGTTGGGCAGTTCGTCGCCGGGGATTTCCCCCACAAAATTGTCGTCGAGTAAAACCTGTGATTGATTACCGAGAATTTCCGTATCGTATAGTTGCCAAGTCATAGGTGTGAAACCTTGTTCAAGTAAGAAAACTGTCATCTCGCGCAATCGGCTCTTTTACTGGCTCGTCTTGCGCGCGAACGCCAATGTACAGGAGTCGACCGCTTATTGCCAATCCAGCCGCGATTTTCCGGTCGTTCTGCTGCAGGCAATTCGATTTACAATCTGTCCACGCATTTTTTCACCGGAACAGGCATGGGACGCCGCAACCACTACCACGTTTATGTGATCGAACTGTCGAAGGACGTTCTGTATGAGGGCCGCTTCAAACGCTGCAACCCCGGCTATGTCACAGGCAAGCCTTGCGTTTATGTCGGTATGACGGGAATGGATCCCGATGTGCGTTTCGACAAACACAAGGCAAGCATTCAGTCCAACCGCTATGTCAGGGAATATGGATTGCGCTTGTTGCCGGATCTGTATGAGGCGTTCAACCCGATGTCCTATGACGAGGCCTGCGACAGGGAAGTGGAAATCGGAATCGATCTGCGTGAAGCCGGGTTTGGCGTCTGGCAGGCTTGAGCAGAACAGGTGCGCAAAGCGGGTTGCACCATTTCTCAAATCCCCCCTCGCCCCCCTTTTCTAAAGGGGGGACGTTGCAGCGCAGAACAAGCACATATTTATTCTGAGGGATCATTTCCACATCACGTCGCGCTTTTCCTTTGCTGCCGCCTTAAGCAGATCAATCAGGGGTAATGCCCGATGCGCCATGCTGACCGCATCATCCTTGTCCCCGGTTGTCTGGGCGCCTTTTCCCGCATTGATCGCGGCAGTCAGCCGCTCCAGTGCTGCGGGCACGTCTTCAGCCCGAATGGCACTCGGTACGGTTCCGCTATGCCCCATTATTTTCAGCAAGGCAACGGCCACATCGCCAAACATGGTGATGTCGGCATAGGCTTTGGTGGTAAATGTCACAAGCATCAAGTCCTTCCTTGTTTGGAAAACCGGCATTGGCACGTGCAATGACTGCATGCCCGAATCAGCTTACCTTGAAATTGGCTCAGCCATGCAGTATTTCAGGCACTTGAGTTAGTCCGGTAAAATAATTGATGTTTATCATTACCTTAAATAATGATTTTTTTATTGCCAAACTTTTCCGTACTCCTATTGTCTATTTGCACGCTTGACAACCATCCATATAACAAGGTTATTGTCTCACCCCGTTGCTCACAGGTAAAAACCGTCAATATCCGTCAACCATTGACAAAACAACCGCGTGAGTTTGTTTCGATCAATTATTTCGGAAATCATATGAAACGAATTCTGACCGCCGGCCTTTTGTGGAATTTCTTTTTCACTCCCGCCTGTGCTTTTCCGCTTTATGCCGGCTTTCAAGTCGACCACATCACATCAGATGTCTTCCTTGGTTACCAAATCAGTAATAAGTACGGTATCGAAATACATGCCTCGAAATCCGAATCCAGTGTCACCCACGCCGGCGTGACTGTAGATACTTCAAGCACCAGTAAAAGCATCGTCGGAATCGCGCTGTTTCCCATAAAACTGCGTAACGTGTTGCCCTGCAATCTATTCGTCAAAGCCGGCTACGAACGCACCAACAAAACCGAAACTTATTCCATTCCTGTCTCAATCACGCTCAGCCTCCCGTATAGCGGCAGAATAGACAGTTACTCTAATCAGTTTGTTCTCGGCGGCGGCGCCGAATACGATTTTACAAAGCACCTGACGGGCCGTACGGGGCTGGATATTCGGAGTTCAGACAGGTCATTCAATATGGCGGTTATTTATAAATTCTGATCCAGGTGATGAGCAACGCATTTTATTTAAGGAATAACATGGAACGAATTCTACCGATCTCATTGCTGTCGTTTGCCATTGCAGCGTCACTTTTCGCTTTGCCTGCCGCAGCTGCGCGGACATCGAAAGCGGCAAACGGCGATGCATCCCGGATGTATATTGGAACACAACTGGGCGACTCGATCGTCGGCGGCCTGCTGGGTGTGCAAATCAGCAAGACCTATTCCCTGGAAGCACGCTACGACTATATTGATACCATCTACCAGCCCAACACCACCATCAAGGCCAACAGCGCAGGCATTGCCCTTCTGGGCATGCACCCAGTACAGGTCGGCGATTTGGAACCTTTTTTCGTATTTCTGAAAGCCGGGTATGAACGCAGCACGACCAAAACGACCACTATCTATCCCGGCCTTCCCGGAATACCGAATTCGGCCACGACCATCGTTGCCAC
The DNA here is from genome assembly GCA_050287265.1 of Sideroxydans sp. Classification (GTDB taxonomy): domain Bacteria; phylum Pseudomonadota; class Gammaproteobacteria; order Burkholderiales; family Gallionellaceae; genus Sideroxyarcus. The sequence continues at coordinate 19,505 of JBNKBO010000031.1, forward strand.
CACCGTCAGGAAACGCGCAGTAGTCGGCGCCGGAGTGCAATTCGATTTAAGCCCGAATTTCAGCGGGCGCATCGGCAAGAATGCCGTCGGCAGCGAAAAATCAGTCTATATCACCGCAATTTACAAATTCTGATCGAACCACATCGAATCGGACAACCAATCATGCGCCCACCAGATTACAGAACCGCACAACTCGTCGCAAAGATCGCGCTGTTCGCCGCTTTGCTCACGGCATGTGGTGGCGGCGAGAACACAACCACCACTTCCAATGCCATTCCCGTCACTACGACAGAAGCGTCGCGTTTCCTTTCGCAAGCGACATTTGGTCCGACCGCGGAGGAAATAGGCAAGTTGAGCAACATGGGCATAAATGCCTGGCTCAGCGACCAGTTCGCAAAGCCGCAAACGCTGCATCTCTTCTACATGAATGCAGCACTGAACACGCTGCCCGCAGGAAACCGCCTCAGGCAGGATCAGTTCTTCGAGTCTTTCTGGCAGCAGGCAATCAATGGCGAGGATCAATTACGCCAACGCGTTACATTCGCACTATCACAGATTTTTGTCATCTCGTACCAGAACAGCACGCTTGCCAACAACGCGCGCGGCGTCGCCCACTATTACGACGTACTGGGCGCTTACGCCTTCGGCAATTTCCGCGACCTGCTGGAGGAAGTTACGCTGCACCCCATGATGGGGAATTACCTGAATGCGTTGGGCAACCAGAAAACGGAAGGCGCACGCGTGCCGAACGAAAATTATGCGCGCGAGATCATGCAACTGTTCACCATCGGTCTGCGCCAGCTCAATCAGGATGGCACAGACACCACCGTTCCGCCGACCGAGACCTACACCAGCGATGACATCAAGGGCCTGGCCAAGGTTTTCACAGGCTGGAGCTGGGCGGGGCCGAACCAGAATCCGAACCGCGACTGGCTGCCGATGCAGCTCTATCCGGCCTATCACGAGACTCTGGGAAAGACATTTCTGGGCGTGACCATCCCGGCAAATACTTCCGGCGAAACCACGCTCAAGATCGCGCTGGATACGCTGTTCAACCACCCCAATGTCGGCCCTTTCATCGGACGCGAACTCATCCAGCGCCTGGTTACCAGTAATCCCAGCCCGGCTTACGTGGGACGCGTTGCGGCAGCATTTGCTGACAACGGCCTGGGCGTGCGCGGGGACATGAAAGCGGTCATCATGGCTGTCTTGCTCGACCCCGAGGCCAGGACAGTCCCGACCTCCGCCAGCGCGGGTAAACTACGTGAACCCGTCATCCGTCTTGCCAACTGGATGCGTGCATTCCATGCCACTTCCACTTCGGGCCGTTTCCGCCTGGGCAATCTCGACAATCCACTCTCTAGTCTTGCCCAGACACCGATGCGTTCTCCTTCGGTATTCAATTTTTTTCGTCCGGAATACGTGCCGCCGAACACCGGCATCTCCGCTGCAAACCTGTTCGCACCGGAAATGCAGATCACAGATGAAATGTCGGTCATCGGTTACCTGAACTTCATGCGCAGCGCCATCCAGTACGGTACCGGCACCGGGCGCGACATCCAGGCTGACTACTCAGCCGAACTGGCGCTGGCAGCTACACCGACGCGGTTGCTGGATCGCATCAACCTGCTGCTCATGCAGAACCAGATGTCCGCAACCTTATATAACCAGATACTCACTGCGCTCAACTCGAGCAATTCCAGTACCAACCGCGTCTATCTTGCGATCTTCCTGACCATGGCATCGCCGGAATATATCGTGCAGAAATGAACAGGGCACCTTATGAAAAAAACCATTGACTTCTCGCGCCGCGAATTTTTGCGTAATGCCTCGCTGCTTTCCGTCGCCGGTACGCTCGGCGGACCTTTTGCGCTGAACCTGCTTGCCATGGGCGAAGCTGCCGCATCGACCTACACCGCTGACTACAAGGCGCTGGTGTGCCTGTACCTGGCTGGCGGAAACGACAGCGCCAACATGGTCGTCGCAACCGATACCCCATCGTGGACGAGTTATCAGGCGGCCCGTGGCGGTTCCATTGCGCTGCCCCAGGCCAATTTGCTGCCCATCGTCCCGAACACGCCCAAGGTGGATGCCGTCGGCACCCGCGCTTTTGCATTGCATCCCGGCATGACTTCGCTCCAGACTTTGTTCGACGCGGGCCGCGCCGCCATCGTCGCCAATGTCGGCAACCTGATCGAGCCGATCGCGGACAAGGTCGCTTACCGCGACAGTGCCATCCAGAAACCGGCCAGCCTGTTCTCGCATAGCGACCAGACCAGCCAGTGGCTCTCTGCCGATCCTTCCAAACTCATATACGGATGGGGCGGACGCATGATCGACTGGCTCAAATCGAGCAACGCCCGGCAGAATTTTTCCAGCGTCTCCCTGGGCGGAAACAGTACATTCCTGGCGGGAGAAACTGTCAACCAGTACCAGATTAATTCGAATGGTAGCGTTGTCACGATAGGTGGAATGAACAGCCTGTTTGGCATCAACAACAGTCCGCTGCAGGCCATCATCACCAACTCGGCATCAAGCAATATTCTGGAAAACGATCACGCTACAGTTGTGCAGCGCGCGATCGCGGCACAAGCCGATCTCGATGCGGTCATGCAGGCCACCACCTCATCGGTGCCCGCGCCTACTCAGTACACGGCGTACTACGACTACCCGGCCAACAACCCGATTGCCATCCAGTTGCAGACCGTGGCACGCATCATTGCCGGGCAGACAACGCTGGGCGCGCACCGGCAGGTATTTTTCATCAACGTAGGCGGTTTCGATACACACAATGGGCAATTGGCAGGCCACGGCGACCTGATGGCGCGGGTGGCACATGCGATTGAGTATTTCGATACCGCACTGGCTGCCCTGCCCATCGGAGATATGAGAAACAATGTAACCCTGTTCACTGCTTCCGACTTCGGCCGCACTTTCGCCAGCAACGGCAGCGGCACCGATCACGGCTGGGGCGGACATCACATTGTGGCGGGCGGTTCGGTCATCGGCAAGGAGATCTATGGCGAATTTCCGATGACCGCTGTCACCGGGGGCAGCATCGACAACCCGCTCGATACGGGTTCCGGTAGAATGATACCGACCATCTCCGTCGACCAATATGCCGCCACGCTGGCCAGATGGTTCGGCTTGAGCCAGGCAGAAATCACTGCGGTATTTCCTAACCTTGCCAATTTCACAGTCCAGGATCTTGGTTTCATGGCATGATGCTTCGCTGTTGCACCGGAACATTACATGTAAATGAGATTTTTTCCGCTTAAATATTTTGCACGGCTATTCCTGATATACGGCACGCTTGTCGCTTCAACTGCAAATGCCATCGTAAATGTGGAGCAGGCGATCATCGGCCAACCCGCCGAAGGCAGGCATGCCACGCTGGACCTGCTCGCCAACGGCGCAAGCGGCAATACTGAAAAAAGTTCGATCAGGCTGGATTCCCTCAATCTCTGGCAACACGAAAAGCATACGGAGTTTTTGCAACTGCAATATGCCTATGGCAAAAGCCGGGGCCAGGTCGATACGGACAGCGCATTTGCGCATCTGCGCCATCGCACTGCCGTCACCTCGACATGGGGCGCGGAAGCTTTCGCACAGATTGGCAGAAATCCTTTTGCAAGACTTACTCGGCGTACCTTGTTGGGCGGCGGAGCGCGCTGGATCATGTTCGAGGAAAACAACGTCTCGGCAGGCTATCTCGGCCTCGGCGCATTCCACGAGAAGGAGACCCTCACCGACAAACTGGGAACCACTGACCAGACGCATGTCAGCCTGTGGAGATACAACTCTTACCTGATCTTGAAACAACAGATCAACGAACAGGTTCGCGTCTACAACACCACCTACTACCAGCCCGCCTTCGGTGACACATCCGATTACCGCATCCTGGAACAAGCCTCGATGCTGGTGAAATTGGGCGATAACCTCGACCTGAAAATCAGCCTGGATATCTCGTTCGACTCCAAACCGCCGCAGACCGTGCAAAAAAGAGACATTGTCTACAGCACCGGGTTGGAGTTTTCTTTCTAGCAGGCTATTTAATATAGACCGCGCTCAGCAAAAAGCCCGTCCGGCTCTGCACCGGACGGGCTTGTTTGAGACAAGACTGACGACCTATTTACTGCTCATCTTGTCAGCGGGTTTGTCGGCAGCACTCACACTCACTTCGCTGCGAATCTTGTCCACCGACTTGTCGCCGAAGCCCTTGATCGCTTTCAGATCATCCACTTTTTTGAATGGTCCGTTCTGCTTGCGGTATGCAATGATGGCATCGGCTTTGGACGGACCGATCCCCTTTACCGATTCCAACTGCGTTTTGCTCGCCGTATTCAGATCCACGGCCGCATAAGCAATACCAGAAAATGCCAACAACACGAACAAGGACAGCAAGAATTTCTTCATCACAGTTTCCTTTCAACTAAAGTTAAGCGACGAAAGTCGCGGATAGAAATATCCTCCCGAGTTGACTGCTCCAGCTTGTGATAACTGCAATCCTCCTATTTGGACTTCTCCAGCATGTAATTAACATAACGCGTTGTGCCCTGTTCCACGCTCAGCAGCGGTTCAGCGTATCCGATCTCACGCATGGAGGCAATGTCGGCCTGGGTGTAGCTCTGGTACTTGCCGCGCAAGGCATCCGGAAAGGGTATATAGCGAATGAGTTGTTGCTGCTGCATTTGCTCCAGCGTCAGCAATCCTTCACCGTTGGCTGCACGCAACGCATTGATGGTCGCCGCTGCCACGTCGTTGAAGCTTTGCGCCTTGCCCGTACCCAGATTGAAGATGCCGGATTTGTCAGGATTGTCGAGGAAGTACATATTGATTTTTGCCACGTCTTCCACCGAAACGAAATCGCGCAACTGACCGCCATTGGCGTAGCCGTCGCAACCTTCGAACAGTTTCACGAACCCGTCAGCGCGGTACTGATTGAAGAAATGGTAGGCCACAGAGGCCATGCGCCCCTTGTGCTGCTCGCGCTGTCCGTACACATTGAAATAGCGGAAGCCGACGATCTGCGAAGTGCGATGTGCCCAGCGGCGGCGCACCACCTGGTCGAACAGGAATTTGGAATACGCATAGATATTGAGTGGCGATTCGTATTCGCGGCTTTCCTTGAATACACCGCCACCGCCGTACACCGAGGCAGACGAGGCATACAGGAACGGCACGTCCTCGTTCTGGCAATGGTTCAATATCTCCAGCGAGTAGCGGTAGTTGTTCTCCATCATGTAGTGCCCGTCTGTTTCCATGGTGTCGGAACAGGCGCCCTCATGCAGGATCGCTGCGAGCGTGCCATCAAATGACCCGTCCTGCAGCAATCCGACAAAATCTTCCTTGTCGATGTAATCTGCAATCTCGCAGTCTGTGAGATTCCTGAATTTGTCAGCATTCGTCAGATTATCAACGGCGATGATATTGGTCTCGCCGCGTTCGTTCAGCGCCTTGACCAGGTTGGAACCGATAAATCCTGCTGCGCCTGTGACTACGTAGTACATGTCTTTCTCCCAGATTTCGGGATACAGGATACAGGAGACAGGGAACAACCGGTTCGGCTGTATCCAGTATCCCGTATCCTGAATCCTAGTCTTTCATATCCTCTAATATTTCTTCCCTCGACACTGTCGCTGTACCCAGCTTGCCCACCACCACACCTGCCGCGCGGTTGGCAATGCGCACGGCATCCGCCATATCGGCCCCGCTGGCCAGCATGACTGCCAGCGTGGCAATCACGGTATCACCCGCACCGCTGACATCGAACACTTCACGCGCATGCGTCGGCTCATGCAACACGTCCTGCTCACGGAACAGCGACATCCCTTCCTCGCTACGCGTGACCAGCAATGCATCCAGTCCCAGTTCGGTGCGCAGTTTTTGTGCTTTTGCATTCAACTCGGTTTCATTCTTCCAGCTTCCCGCCACATCGCGGAATTCGCTGCGATTGGGTGTGAGCAGGGTTGCACCCTGGTAACCTGCATAGTCATCGCCCTTGGGATCGACCAGCACCGGTTTGCCTGCCGCGCGCACCGCCTTGATCATTTCGGCGATGTGTGCCAGTCCGCCCTTGCCATAGTCCGAGAGGACTACCACATCAGCCTGCGGCAGCTTGACATGAAAATCGGCAAGCTTGGCGTTCAACACTTCATGACTGGGCGGCGTCTCAAAATCGATGCGCAACAGTTGCTGTTGCCTCGCAACGGCGCGCAGTTTGACGATGGTGGAAATGGTGGCATCACGGTGCAACAATGCTTCCACAGCAACTTGTTCGGACAACAGCCGTTGCAGACAATCGCCCGCCTCGTCCGCACCCACTACTGACAACAGTGTGCAGTTCGCACCCAGCGAGGCTATATTGCGCGCCACGTTGGCCGCACCGCCGGGACGTTCTTCTACTTTGTTCACTTTCAATACCGGCACAGGCGCTTCAGGCGAGATGCGTGCCACATCACCGAACCAGTATCGATCCAGCATCACGTCGCCAACCACCAATACCCGTGCTTTTTCAAACGATGGCAGCTTCATGCCATGTCTCCTGTCTCTTTCAAAATATTCTGCAATGCCTGAAACGGATCGGGTGCCTGGGTGATCGGACGTCCGATGACCAGGTAATCTGATCCATTCTCCAGGGCGGCGCGCGGTGTCATGATGCGCGACTGGTCATCCGCTGCTGTATTCGCCGGACGAATGCCGGGCGTAACCAGGCAAAAATCCTTGCCGAACTGCCGGCGCAATATTAGTGCTTCCTGTGCAGAACACACAACACCATCCAGTCCACTGTCATGTACCAGATCAGCCAGCAGCTGTACCATTTGTGACGGGCTGGCGTTGATGCCGATGCCGTGCAGATCTTCTTGCGCCATGCTGGTCAGCACTGTGACGGCAATCAGTTTTGGGCGATGCTGAACTGTTTCCAGCGCTTCACGTGCCGCTTCCATCATGCGCCTGCCGCCCAATGCATGCACATTCACCATCCAGATGCCGAGCGAGGCGGCCACCTTGCATGCCTGCGCCACAGTGTTCGGTATATCGTGGAATTTAAGATCGAGGAAAACCTGATAACCGAGCTTCAATAATTTTTCAACCAATTGCGGACCGGCAGCAGTAAACAATTCTTTGCCCACCTTGAGACGACACAGCGATGGATCCAGGCGTTTTACCAAAGACAATGCAGGCGCGGCTTGCGCATAATCAAGGGCAACGATGATTTTTGGATCGTTCATATTGCCACCCCGTTCTCTTCGCTCCTCTTGGGCGAATAGCTTTCCCAGCTATGGCATGCCGGACAATGCCAGTAAAACTGGCGCGCCTTGAAGCCGCAATGGCTGCAGCGGTACATGGCAAGCCCGCGTGTGCGGTTGTGGATAAGCGACTTCACCAGTTGGACGTCCGCACGGCGTTCCTGGCTCATTTTCATGAGTTGCGCTTCGAGCAATTTATCCAGTCCGAGCAGCGACGGGTTGCGTTTGAGTTCGTTGAGAACAAGCAGATAGGCCGCTTCCGCACCTTCGCGTTGCAGCAACGCATCAAATACCACGTTCATCAGGTCGAGCGACGGATATTTCTGCAACCATTCCTGCAGTTGCATCACGCCTGCCGTCTCATCACCGTTCTGACGGAAAGCGTGCAGCAAACGCTCGGCAACCAGGGGCAGGTATTGCGCGTCCTGCTGCTCAATGCGCTTCCATATTTCGATGGCACGCTGCACGTGTCCTGCTTCCATTTCGATATCGCCCAGCATAATGCTGGCGCGAACGGCTTGCGGATTGACGCCGAGTGCCTGCTCCAGGTGCACAGTGGCGGCTTCGGTTTGTTTGCCCTCCAGTTCGCTAGCTGAAAGTTCGCAGTAATAGAAAGCTGCCTCTTTGCCATGTGGCACACCGGTTAAAGCGGTCAGGCGCTGGCTGATATCAATGGCCTTGAGCCAGTCTTTTTCCTTCTGGTATATCTCCAGCAGGAAGTCCAGCGACTCCTTTTCATACTGGGAACCATGCAATTCCCGGAAAGCCGCTTCAGCCCGATCCAGAATCCCTGCCTTCAGATAATCCTGCGCCAATTCGAACAAAGCCTGTTTTTTTCTTTCCTCGTCAAGATCAGATCGCTCGACCAGGTTGAGGTGCATACGAATGGCGCGGTTCACTTCGCCGCGACGACGAAACAGACTGCCCAGCGCAAAGTGCAGTTCGACCGTTTGCGGATCGACTTTGACCACTTCGATGAAGGCTTCGATGGCCTGATCCTGCTGTTCATTCAGCAGGAAATTCAGCCCCTGGAAATAGGAGCGCGGCAGGGCGCTGGACTCAGAGAGCAGTTCCTTGATGTCAATGCGTGCCGCCAGCCAGCCCATTCCGAAAAATAGCGGGAATACCAGCAACATCCACGGTTCAAAATCCATTAATTTACGATCTCGGGAGGTTGAGTTGGCTCAGTATCAATCTCTGCCAGCCTGTTCTTCATTTTAAGTTCGCGTCTGACAGCGGCAAGTTCGCGTTGCTGGCGAAGCAACATTCCCAGCATTCCCAGCAGGCCGATGATTACACCCACAATAAAAAAACACAGCAGCGCGACAACAAGGGAAGTCTCCCATGCGTAACCAAGGAAATAGCGCAACGTGACAGATTGATCGTTTTTCAGCGCAAATCCCAGCAACAGCAGGAATAGCATGATACGCAGTGACCAGATCAGGTATCGCATGATGGATTTTATCGTCAATAAATGGAGTACAACGATAACATGAACAGATAAAAAATTGGCGGCTCAGACAGGCCGCCAACTAAATCACTTCAGAATCGCTTCAGGCAGCGGTAGAAGGATAATCCACCCGCTCGCGCAGTTCCTTACCTGCTTTGAAATGAGGCACATATTTGGCTGGCACCTGAACCTTCTCGCCGGACTTGGGGTTGCGCCCCAGTCGCGGCGGACGGTAATTCAGGGCAAAACTGCCAAATCCGCGTATCTCGATACGGCCGCCGCGCGACAGGGCCGACGACATACTGTCCAGGATCACTTTGACAGCCAGCTCGGCATCCTTGCCGAGCAACTGTGTGTAACGTTCCGTAAGCTTTGCGATAAGATCTGAACGCGTCATCGTCCTTCCCCTCCTACTGTGAGTCAGCTTTACTGGAATCCAGTTTCGCCTTGAGCAGCGCACCCAGATTGGTTGTACCAGCAGATTTTGTATTTTCCGCCGCAAACTTTTGCATCGCCGCTGCCGTATCGGCCTTGTCCAGCGCCTTGATCGACAGGTTGATGCCACGGTTCTTGCGGTCTACATTGATAATGACAGCCTTGACGGTGTCGCCTTCCTTCAGGTGATTGCGGATGTCTTCCACGCGATCGGCGGAAACTTCGGATGCCTTGAGGTAAGCCTCGACATCACCGTCCAGACTGATCACTGCGCCCTTGGCATCCAGCGACTTGACCACGCCGGTGACTACAGCGCCTTTGTCATGGCCGGAAACAAAGCCACCGAACGGATCACCTTCCAGTTGCTTCACGCCCAGCGAAATGCGCTCGCGTTCGACATCGATGGCCAGAACCAGTGCTTCCAGTTCGTCGCCCTTCTTGTAGTTGCGTACGGCTTCTTCGCCTGCAACAGACCAGGACAGGTCGGACAGATGCACCAGACCGTCGATGCCGCCATCCAGACCGATGAACACGCCGAAGTCGGTGATGGACTTGATGGCGCCCTTAACCTTGTCGCCCTTCTTGTGGTTGAGCGCGAAGTCGTCCCAGGGATTGGACTTGCACTGCTTCATACCCAGTGAGATACGGCGGCGCGCTTCGTCGATCTCGAGGATCATGACTTCCACTTCGTCGCCCAAAGCGACAACCTTGGACGGATGCACGTTCTTGTTGGTCCAGTCCATTTCGGACACGTGTACCAGCCCTTCGATACCTTGCTCGATCTCGACGAAAGAACCGTAGTCGGTCAGGTTGGTCACCTTGCCGAACAGGCGGGTGCCTTGCGGGTAGCGACGTGCCAGACCATTCCACGGATCGTCGCCCATTTGCTTGATGCCCAGGGAAACGCGGTTCTTTTCCTGGTCGAACTTCAGTATCTTGGCTTCGACTTCGTCGCCGACGGTCAATACTTCGGAAGGATGCTTCACGCGACGCCATGCAAGGTCGGTGATGTGCAACAGGCCGTCGATACCGCCCAGGTCAACGAATGCACCGTAGTCGGTGATGTTCTTGACGATGCCCTTGACGATCGCGCCTTCTTTCAGGTTTTCCAGCAGGGTCTCGCGATCGGCACCTTGCGATGCTTCCAGCACGGCGCGGCGGGAAACCACCACGTTGTTGCGCTTGCGATCCAGCTTGATGACCTTGAGTTCCATGGTCTTGTTTTCGTACGGTGTGGTGTCCTTGACCGGACGTGTATCCACCAGCGAACCGGGCAGGAAGGCACGGATGCCGTTCACCATGGCGGTCAAGCCGCCCTTGACCTTGCCGCTGACATAACCTTCGACGATGCGGCCTTCTTCCATCGCCTGTTCCAGGTCGATCCAGGCAGCCAGACGCTTGGCTTTTTCGCGCGACAGGCGCGTTTCGCCGTAACCGTTTTCCAGGGATTCGATGGCAACGGTGACGAAATCACCGGCCTGTACTTCAATTGCGCCCGTTGCGTCCTTGAATTCTTCAACGGGAATAAAACTTTCGGACTTCAATCCGGCATTTACCACGACCACGTTCTGCTCTACACGAACAACCTGGGCGGTAATCAGTTCACCTGCGCGCATTTCCTTGCGGCTCAGGCTTTCTTCAAACATTGATGCAAAAGTTTCCATATCAGCTACTGCGTTCATAAAAGGTATACCTTGAGGACAATCCCGGGGTAAGCGGGGGGTTAGTTAATCAAACCCAAACAGAAAGGCTCTATTTGGACGACTGCGGGCAAATGAAATACCCACTTTTATAAAACATCGCGCCCGCCCCTCACCTCAATCCTCTCCCGCAAGCGGGCGAGGAGGCAAACGTGCTGCGCGTGTTTCATTTCACCGCATGGTAGCGGCTTAGCACTTCCTGAACCGCCTGCTCGATGTTCAGAGGGGTCGTATCCAGCAAACTCGCACCTTGCGCCTGTTGCAGGGGAGCCACGCTACGCTGCGTATCTCGCTCGTCGCGCGCCTTGATATCCTGCAAAAGGGCGGCGATATTAGCATTCATCCCTTTTTCTATCAACTGCTTATATCGACGTTCTGCCCGAGCCTCGGCGGAGGCGGTCAGGAATATCTTCAGGACAGCGTCCGGGAACACTACCGACGCCATATCGCGCCCGTCCGCCACCAGCCCCGGCGCCTGCCGGAAAGCCCGCTGCTTTTCGAGCAAAGCCGCGCGCACCTTGGGCAAAGCCGCTATTTTGGAGGCCGAAGAGCCCGCTTCTTCGGTACGCAATTCGTCGCCCACCTTGGCCCCGTCCAGCCAGGTATCCCCCTTCTCGAAGCGGATATCCACCCTGCCCGCCAGTTCGGCCAGCCCGGCTTCATCGTCCAGCGCCACACCGTGGTAGTGCGCTGCCACCCCGAGAAGGCGATAGAGCGCCCCACTATCGAGGTAATGCATGCCCAGGGCATCGGCTACGCGCTGCGCCACCGTGCCCTTGCCGGATGCGGATGGGCCGTCGATGGCGATGACCGGAACGGCTTGAGTTACGGATGGCATATTTTCAGGAATTCCTCGAAATATTTGGGGAAAGTCTTGGCTACGCACCCGGGGTCGTTGATGCGCACCCCCGCGCCGCCAAAAGCGGCCAGCGAGAAACACATTGCCATGCGGTGATCGTCGTAGGTGTCGATGCCGGCGGCAGGATTCAGGATACAGGATACAGGATTCAGGTAAGTTCTCCCCTCGCCCAGGAATTGAAGATTGCTTTTCACGTTTGTCCTCTCTCCCGCTGGCGGGAGAGAGTTAGAGAGAGGGGCTTCACGCGGGAGATAACCAGCGACTTGCCCGCTTGCGGGCTTAGTCGAATGGCTAGTAGTTCTATCAGGGGCCGGGGGAGAGGGTGGAGTGATGCGAATGTAATCTGCGCCCTCTTCCACCGTTGCACCGACCTTGCGCAATTCGGTCGCCATGGCGGCGATGCGGTCGGTTTCCTTCACGCGCCAGCTCGCGATATTACGTAGTGTGGTCGTGCCCTCGGCGAACAGGGCTACTACCGCCAATGTCATGGCGGCGTCGGGGATATGGTTGCAGTCGAGGTCGATGGCTTTGAGCTTGCCGGAGGCACTTGCTTCGATCCAGTTATCTCCCATGGTGATGACGGCACCCATCTTTTCCAAGGCCTCGGCGAAACGGATATCACCCTGCACACTGGTCTTACCGACGCCTTCGACACGCACCGGCCCACCACCAATCGCCCCAGCAGCCAGGAAATATGAAGCGGAAGACGCATCGCCCTCAACGTAAATCGTACCAGGGCTGTGATAACGTTGATCTCCGGGCACCACAAAGTGTCCCCAATCAGGCGCCATCACGCGCACACCGAAACCAAAGAT
>JBNKBO010000032.1:0-31373 GCA_050287265.1 Sideroxydans sp.
GCACTAGCATGATTGCGCATGTAGTTAACATGCTCCAGTCTTTGGTAGTTGACGTCAGTTACCAATCCAATTCGTCTGCACCCCTCCAAAAGGTCATGTTCGCTAACTTGGTCGATCTCTTCTGGCTTTGATAGCGCCTTGTAGCGAGAACTGATCTTCTCGGTGACCGAATAAAAATACTGAGTATCAAAGCTAATGATTTGGCGGCGCAGTGCTCTTACGGTCTCATCCCAAAGGTAATTCAATGCGCCGTCAAATAATCCTGCAGCAATCGCAATGGTAAAGCGCGATAGGTAGTGGGCTTTTCCGCGGTCTGCGAGGGGAATAATTTCTAGTGCGTCGGCGAACTGCGCAATGACCTTCTTTCTTTCGGCAATCGAGGCAACAACGTTATTAACCGGCAGGCCAACATTTACCAAATACCCCTCTAGTTGAGTGTTGAGTTCACCAATCGGTGAGACAAGTTGGCCTGCATCTATCACGACAACTTCATTCTTTTCTGTCATTAAGTTTTCCAAGGTAAATTATGTTGACTAAGCATTAAACGTTTCAGTTTGGACCCTTTAATTCAAACCGTTAGTGCTGGCTTAGTGCTAAATAGTAATCGGGAAAAGTAATCGGGGGCAGACCACGGTATTTGGCCTACGCGAAGAATGTTCTGAGTGAGATGAAACAAGTGCTCCCCCTTTATCGAACAACTGGCAATAATCCCCGTCGTTGCGGGGTTCTTGTCTTGCGCCAGCCTCCTGTCCTGGGGTATCCGCCCTGTGCCTCGCGCCGTACGTGCGGCGGGATGTGCATCCGGCAGATTTGCAAGTGGGATGGACTCTATGGGAGATGGAGGGGTGTGTCAATGCAACTAAAGGGCTGCGGGCGATCTGGAAACAGTTTGGCTCCCTTTGTGCCTATAACACTAGCGTGCTTTCCTGCCCATTGCCAAGCGTTGAACTGTAAAACCATTAGATGGCTTCTTGCAAAGAATTCCTAACGTATAGCCTTTTTGTCCATTCTTTTCGATCTTTTCGACTGCTTCTCCATTTTTCAGCAACTGTTTGGCATATAGTTTTTTCTGTAAATTAATAACAAATTCTAATTGAAAAACAGTTTTAGCATATGTGCGCATATTCTCATCAGATATTTTTAAAACACCTTCTTCAGAAGATCTGAGCTTTGAATTATCACTCTTGTTTTTTAATGGCGATAGAGTGAATGGAATTTGTATATCTTGTCCAAAGTAAACATCTTTTACAGTGATAGTACAACCCGCCAATGCGTCAAATGACATTGATAATATAAAAATGGCAAGACAAACCCTTGCGCTTGGATATTTAATTTTCACTGTCTTTCCCCCCTTTCCTCGCTAGTAAAACCAAATAAGCACTTATCGCCAAAATCAAAAACATCATTATTGCAATATTAACTTTGGTTTGATTTCTGGCTAAAGAAGTGAACCATGTTTTCTCGCTTAAAAACACAGGATCATCAGATTGAATCATCAGGATTGGTGCGACATTTTTGTCTCGAGTTAACATGTCGAAAGAAAATTGATATTCAAAGCCTGGCTGAAAGTGCTCAATGGTGTAGTCAATGGCTTGTGGTTGAATTTGATCATCAAAATTACCAAGTGCTGAAGGCGGTATTGATTTAAACGTAGGCCTCTTAAGCTCATTAAGATCAAATGCTGCTTGCTGATCCTCAGAAAACATGATCGTCAGATGCACATTCTTATATGATTGTTTCTTTGTTATGTTTGATATCGTTCCGAAATATTTCACCCTTGAGAAATTCAGAATCTTTTTCCCTACTTCCATCGATATCGCATCTTCTGAATTGCCGACCTCATCCAGGGTATATTCAATAAGGGGTGTAGAAATTGTGCTTTCGATTAAATAATTAAGTTGTGCCCCTATAATGGCAACCAGTAATGTAAATAGATATGGAAAGCTTGATAAAGTAAAAACCCTAGTCATTTGTCCGCACCTCCTCTTCGACTAACACGGCATTGTTCCAACAATTTCTCCGCCAGCCCATGCCCGGTTCAAGATGATTTGCCTTGCAGAAACGCCCCAGGCATTGCTCCCGTACTGAGTTCCCTGATCTGAATAAATCAAGGTGTTTCGAGGATGTCTGCATTGAACAGCTTTGGCGACAGCATCCAAAACCAAGTCTCAACAAATGGGCAACAGATGGGCACAGACCACGGTTTATTTGGCCTATGCGAAAGATGTCTGGAGTGAGATAAGACAAGTGCTCCCCCTTTGTCGAACAGTCATACGGCTGGCAATACTTCCCGTCGTTACGGGGTTCTTGTCTTGCGCCAGCCTCCTGTCCTGGGGAACCCGCCGTGAGCCCCGCGCCATACGTGCGGCGGGGTGTGCATCCGGCAGATTTGCAAGTGGGGTAGACTTTATGGGAGATGGGGGGGTGGTGTCAATGCGACTCAGGAACTATGGAGCGCTGAGATGGGCGGCGATGCGGTCCAGCACTTCCTGGCTGTTGAGTATGCGCGAATGTCCCTGGTTCTCGGTTTGCACCAGGGTTGAGCCTGTCAGGTTGTTGTGTATCTCCTGGCTCACGCTGATCTTGTTTACCTTGTCGAATTTGTCATGCACCAGCAGCACGTCGTGGCGGCTGATCTTTTGGTAATCCAGCCTGTTCAGGTCGGAGAGCAGCAGGCCGTTTTCCGTTTCTATTTGCCGGATCACTTGTGCATAGAGTTTTTCATAAATGCCCAGTCGAATGCGGAAGGTATCCAGCACTTCCACAAAGTCGCCCAGCGGGGCGATGGCGGCGAGTTTGAGTTTGCGCGCATGGTTTTCGCATACCTTGAACGTGGCATTCGCGCCCATGGAATGCGCAACAATGCCATGCAGCGTATTGCCATAGAAAGCCGCCACCAGCTCGGTGCTGCGCACGACTTCGGGAAAACTGCTGAATCCGGATGAGCTGTCGCCATGTCCCTTGTGGTCGAAGGCGACGACTTTGTAGCCCTGCTTCAGCAGGGTGCGGATGAGCGATTCGAATTGCAGCGCTCTGCCTGACCAGCCATGCACCAGCAGGACAACCGGGCCTTCGCCCCATTCGAACACTTTGATGCTGTTGTTGTTGAATTCCAGATTGAAGCTGTGCGCCTGCTTTTGCAGCGCGCGCTGCTCGTCCGACAGGTGAAAAGGTTTCACCTTGAAGCCTTTTTCACGTATCAATTTGCTTATGCCGGCGGGGGCGATGTGGAAGGCCGCCTTGGTGAGCCAGTAGGTGGCGGCGGATATAAAAGTGCGGTCGTGCTTTTCAAGGCTGCGATCTAGGGCGAGTGTGTTCATGCGAGCCTCCGGTTATTTCAGGTAAGGGGAAAGGATGTGCTGAAAAGATGCGTTGTAAAGCCGGCCTGCATCTGCGTCGTTGAGCAGGCGCTTGTATATCTGGAACGAGAGCAGGTTTCCAAATACTTCATAGGCAAATTGCTTGCAGTCCGCATCCGCCCTGAATTCGTTTTCTTCGACGGCAATTTCCGCCGCGCGCTGCCACATGTCGTGGGTGGCTTGTTCGTACTTGGCCAGCGCATCGCGTATCGGGCCCGGCCGGTCGTCGAATTCGAATGCGCCCGAGGTGAAAGGGCAGCCGCCGCTGGGCTGGTTGCTCCACTCGATCCAGTAACGGGATAGTGCGTTGATCCGCTCCAGTCCGCGTTTGAATTGCAGGGCCCGGTCGAACACGCAGGCACTGAAATCCTGCGCGATATATTCGATGACGTTCAGCAGCAACACGTCGCGAGATTCGAAATGGGCGAACAGGCCAGACTTGCTCATGCCGACCTGTTTGGCTGTTTCGCCGATGGTCAGGCTGTCCAGCCCGTTCTCGCGCACCATGTGCATGGCGGCGTTGAGGATCCGGTTGCGGGTTTCGAGTCCTTTGTCCATGCGGACACAATAGCACGGTCGTGCTATTTGTAAAGCGGTTGTTTCCGGTTATCTGTCATTCTCGCGCTGGGGGGAGTAACGGCCTGTCTAATCAGTTTGCCCGGATTTTCATTTGGTGCCAAAGGGTTTGTCCATCGCCGCTTCAAAGCCCGCGCATGAAAACAGGCCGCAGAGGCCTGTGTCCAGCTATCGCTTCGCGCAGTTGTTGTAGCAGTTTTTCTTTATCCCTTGGCAGGTTCCCCGCGAGTGCCAGCGCGTTCGATGCGTGGTTGGAGCGGAAGATGACGGGCTGCGGCGGGTTGAGGCCGCCGATGAGTCTTTCCTGTTCCTTTAGTATTGCGAGGTCATCCGGCATTGTGAATGGCTCGCCGAATTTACGATGGAATTCGTCGAGGATGCTGTCGTCCAGATACAGTTGCAGCGTGGAGAGGTAGGTGACGGGCGCGTTGTTGAGCAGCGCGATGGTGCCGTCTATGTGTTCGTTGCTGTGTTGCGTGCCACCCAGGCCGAGGATGACGGTGGCGGAGATTTTCATGCCGCTGTCGTGTGCCTTGTGTAGCACTTCGGCCATGCGCCGCTGTGTGGCGCCTTTGGTGACTTTCTTCAGGATGAGGTCGGAACCGCTCTCGATGCCGAAGTAGAGCAGGGTAAGTTTGTGCTCACGCAGCAGTGCGAGTTCTTCGGCGCTTTTGCGCTGGATGTTGCCGGGCGTGGCATAGCAGGAAACGCGCGTGAGGCGCGGGAAGGCGGCAGCCAGTTCGCGCAGGATGGCGAGCAGGTGTTCCGTCGGGAGTGCCAGCGCATCGCCATCGGCCAGGAATACGCGCTGCGCATCCGGCCAGTCGGCAGCAGCTGTGCGGATATCGGTAAACACCTCATCCTGCGGACGTTCGACATAGTGTTTGCTGCGATACATGGCGCAGAAACTGCACTGGTTGAAGCTGCAACCCAGCGTGGCCTGGATGATGAGGTTGTCGCCCTCGGAAGGCGGGCGGAACAGGGGGGCGTCGTAGATCAGGTTCATGTTGAATTGTAATACAGGGACAAGGCGATGAAACGATCCTTGCCTTGTGCGGCAACGATGGCTTCCGCTTTTTTGGGATTAATACCACATGATATTTGTAATCCCATTTTATCTACATGGGCTCTGGTACTCTTTCATCCGTGAATCTTTTTCGTCTTCTTCAAGACGCGGAGATTCACTCTGTCGTATGGGTCAACCTTGGTGAGTCCTCCGGTGGGCCGGGGGTTTACTCTATTTAATTCAAAGACAAGGAGAAAATAATGGGATGTATCGGGAGCGTTACATGGAGATTGCCGACAATGTTTAGAGTGCTTCAGTCAAATAAACTGTTCGCAGGCAAGAATGGCGAAAAGTAGACGTCGGTGGTTGAATTTTCTATCCCTTCAAGGAGAAAGATTATGTTCGGTCATACACGAAAGATAATGAAACGCTTTATGGTTTGTGTGGCGGTGGCGTTTTTCTTGCTGGCCAATACTTACACGGAAAACGCCTATGCGGAGTACCACCATGTCAATGGTTGTGCGTCCTGTCATAATTTCTACAAGTTTGGCAGTTCTAATTTCTATCTCATATTTGATCAGATGCAAACACCCAACAGCGGTGTTAAGCCCGTGATATTTACGGCGCTTACCGGTCCGAACTCTTTCGCCGACGGCGATGCGGTCTATGACGGCGTTTGCGAAGTGTGCCACACCCAGACCGGGCATCATCGGAACGATGGCAGCGACAATACCGCGCACTTCGATGGTGAAAACTGCACCGCATGCCATACCCACGAAAAACAGTTTTCCGCCAATTTCTCGCCGAGCCATGTTGTTCATCTCTCAGTAGGCAGGCGCAGCCTGGATTGCGTCGACTGTCATGAAACTCCATTTCAGCAGCAGACGTTACTGTTTGCCGACGGTAAGCCATTTGCCAACACCGGTGTATGCGACCGCTGTCATAGCCCGGGTGGAAACTACGACGGCGTAAACGATCCGGTTATCGGCGCCAAGAGTAATTGGGCAGAGGGTGTTCACGAGCCCAACTATGCGCTAAAGCCCGGTAAGGAAAATTGGTGTCTAGGTTGCCATGACAGGGAATTCAATCATGTCAGAAATGGCAATTGGTGTCTGGACTGCCACACAAGTGTCAGCAGTCGGGATATGTTCGATTAAACATAAAAATATTACTTTGTTCATCAAGAGCCCCGATCTCATCGGGGCTCTTTTTGTGGAGTGACATGAACGTAAATCTGCCGCCCTGCCTGTTTCAAATGCATTTCAGCTCCGCTACCTGTCACTATTGTTTGCTTCCCTGGTCTGTAGCAGTGAGTCGTCCCGGTATACGCGGGCCAGCATATTATTGAATTCCGCTGTGCGATCGGGGGCGGTCGGACGCAACACGCCCTGTTGCTGCAGGATGGAAATCAGTTTGCGCGGGGCGACGCGTTTGTCGCCGACAATTTCTACATGTCCGGCGCTCACTTCTATCCTTCGTGCGCGCGTGTCGTTTTCCACCCTGGGATTGTGCTGTTCGGCCAGCGAGAATACATCGTCGCTTTCCAGGCAGCGGCCATCCTGTTCACGCCGGCATGTGCCACTTTCGTCGGTATCGATCTTCAGGTAGTTGTCTACTTCGGGGATCAGTGTGCCGGGCATGCGGATGAAATCGGAAGAGTAGGTGATATCCATCCACTTGGCGCCGGTCACGATATAGCAGCTCACCGGTAACAAACCGATCGTGACCCAGCTCAGCCATTTCCGGCCGCATGTTTCGGCAGAGGCGATACCGTTGAACGGGCCCGAGATGGTGACCAGCCGCAGTTCGGGTTGCCGGCTGGGTGGTGCCACGGGCAGGCCGGTGAGCGAGCGGCGGGCGATGAGTGCGCCCTGACTGTGGCCGATCACGACGATTTGCGGCGTGCGGGTTTGTTCGGCGAGGCGGTTGACTGCATTGTGCAATGCGGTGGCGCTTTTGTCGAGCGCGTCGCGGTCATTGTAGGTAAAGCAGGCAGTCTGTTGTCCCTGAAATGCAAGCACTTGCGCCAGACCGCGAAATTCACCGGAAGAGCCAAAGCAGCCATGTGTCAGCACGTTGACTGGCTGACTGGAATTCAGGCGCAGGGTGCGGTCCGGATTGTCCGTGCAGGGGCCCAGGCCGGGAATGTTCAGGCTGACGTCTGCAGGAGGAAGGTTGCCTTGTTCCATGTGATAGTAGGCCGGGTCAGGTTTCCCCGATGTGGCGCAACCACTCAACATGAAAAGGAATGAAACCAGACAGGCCGGGGGAAAAAACAGGGACAGGTTATGATTTTTCGTTGGTCTTTCCATTACTTTACCCCCACCCCCAACCACGCATCCGAAGTCAGTTCGGTCGGCAGCGAGCGCAGTCTTTCCCTCAGGTAATCGAGTGCGAGGATTTCCTTTTCGCACCACATTGCTTCGCCCATAGCCTTTTTCATCATCTGTATCGGGGCGCTGCCTTTGACCATGTCTTTCCAGAATTCGGAGATGGTAGTGACGGGAAAGGGCTTTGTGACCCGGCGAATCTCGATGTTACGGAATCCTGCTTCCTGCAGTTCCTGCCTGAAGACGCCGGGATCTTCCAGCGTGGCGACGGAGCGTTGCGGTTGCGGCAGGTCGGGATTGATGGCGCGCAGTGCGCCGAACATGGTCATCATCGCGGGCGATTGGTCCACGGGCGCCCAACTGGAGACGGCGACGTTACCGCCCGGTTTGAGTGTGCGGAATATCTCGGCAAAACCCTGCCTGCGGTCGGGGAAGAACATGAGGCCGAAGAGCGAGAATGCAGTGTCGAATGTTTCGTCCGCATAGGGCAGCGACTGCGCGTCGCCGCAGTGCAGTTCGATATGGTCATATCCGGCCTGCTCTATTTTCTTCCTGAATATGGCGAGCATGGATTCGGAAAAGTCGATGCCGTGCACTTTGTCTGCAAAGTGTGCAAGTTTGAGCGCCAGCGTACCCGGCCCGCAGGCAACGTCCAGCACGGTCGCGCCGGGTTTCAGGTTTACGGCGGCGATGGCTTCTTCGGCGAAGCGTTCGAACACGAGCATCGTTGTCTCGGCGTAGCCGTCGGCGACAAGGTTCCAGGGTTCGCAGGCGGAGAGCGGGTTGGCGTTCTGGTTCATGGTTGCTCCCTGTTTTGTCAGGACGGCTCTATTTTGCCTTGTCCAGGTCCTGAATGAACATGTTGATCACTTTCTGCTGCTCAGGCGTGCGCCTGGAAAAGCGGAAACCGGCTCGGTGGGCAATCGTTCCGTCGGGCAACGTCACCGTGGAGATGTGACGCAGGATTATATCTGTAATTACGGCATCGCCGTTCGGAATGACGATGCGGCAACTTTTCAGTATGGTGCCTTTTTCGAGATTGATGTCGGGATCGTAGATCAGGCACCCCAGTCCGTCATGGCTGACGTCGGTGACGTGCGATTCGAATGGAATGATGCCGGCTTCATCGGCGACACAACGCAGCGTAACGTCTGCGGGAATGGGCAGGCGCGAATGCTCACGCTGGTTGTGCAGTAGCAGTACCTTGGGCATTTCGAATTGAATGGCAGGTTCGCCGCCGGGCAGGGTTTCTTTTTCTTCAGGATTGGTTCCGCTGAAAGTAAAGTGCAGGTTTTGCGGGTCGGTGGCGGTGAATTCCGTCGATGGCTCGGCGAGCAGTTTGGCGTTAAGCGATTTGTTCGAAGAGTAGGCAATATAGAAGTGGTTGCTTTCCAGGTTTATCGAAAGCATATGGGAAGGGAAATAATGGCGGTCCTTTCCGATTTCAGCCGTGATTTTGCAGTGTTCCTGTGCCAGTACTTGCAGGATGCGACAGATTTCGATGTGGGATCGAAACAGGATGTTTTCAGGGCGCGACATTTATTGGAAGTCTGGTGAGGTTTGCTGCATGACGGGCTTGTTGCAGTTCGGCAAGTGCTGTTTCCTGGTTCGGGTTGAGTAGATTGTTCTGGACATTGACGTCTCTCAATCGTTTCGTTATCCGGTACTGATTAACCGTCGGCGGGGCCGGGCATATCTTCGAAGAAAAGCGCCAACGCTTCTTGCAGGTCGGCGATTGCTTCCTGTTCGGTCGCACCGCGGCATTCCAGATCGAGGTCGGAGCACTTCGCGATAAAAACGCCGTCTTCCTTGACGACCACATAGTTCATGCGTTGCTTGTTCCTTTTTGTGTTCATGGCGCTTGGTGTGTTGTTTCTCTCAGTAGGTCGGGGGTTTGAATTGTATCCTGCTGCCAGTATACCGCCTGGTTTCAGTATTTTGCGCATGCATTCAGAACCAGCGCGACCATGAAGAGGGTGATGAAGACAAATGCGACAAAGCCTTCCACGGTCGTGATGCGGAAATATCTCCAGTCCGCTTTCAGTTCGATAAACTCGGCTGCAAAATTCTGGTGTGGAAGTTTCTCTTCCATTTTGGTGAGCTGTGCAAGCTTGGCGCGGTACACGGCGGCAAATGACAGCGTGTTCGCAAGCCAGAGCACGCAAATAGCAATGGCGCCCACGCTGATGAGCTCAAAGAGATGGGTGCCGATACTGTGGAGCGGCCCGCCTTTGCCTGCCAGAGCGATGAAGGCCAGCAGGGCAGACAGAACAGAAAGATAAAACGCTCTTGCCGTCTCGTGCCTGGAGCCGATGTGGGCAAGGTCCTGCATGTAGGCTTTGTATTGCTCTATCCTCAGATTCTGCATCGACGTTTCTTCAGTCATTGTTCCGTCCTCGGGATTAAATGGTGTGCTTTGAAATGGAATGCAAAATGTACCGGAGTGGAAAGGTTTTGACCATCCTGTTATTCCGCTCCGGGGGCGTATCCGATCGACTTCAGTTCTTCGACGATCTTCTCTGACAGGCGCAGGTGGCCTGCGGCATTGGGGTGTATTGGATCGCCTTTGAGTAGCGGATCGGAGAGGACATCGGCAATCGCATCCCTGATCAGCGGGGCATTTTGCGCATCGGCCACTTGCTGGTAGAGGTCGGCCGCCGACAGATGCTGGAAAACAGCACCGGCAATACTCGGTTGTGGCGTTGCCAGCAGCACGGGTTTTGCGCCGTGCGACCTGATCAGGGCGAGTATCTTTTCCAGATTGGCGATAATTGCTTGTTGCGGCAGGCGGCGCAGCATGTCGTTGCCGCCCAGAGCCACCAGCACCAGTACCGGTTTGTGTTGCTTCAGCAGGTATGGCAAACGCCGCAATGCAGCCTCGCTGGTGTCGCCGTTTACCCCGCCGTTGACCACGATCCATCCCGTCTTGCCTGCCAGCAGATTGGGCCATGCTTCTTCGCGCGCGACATCCGCGCCGTAGGTCAGGCTGTCGCCCAGTGCCAGCACTACGCTACCGGCTGGAATGGGTTCTTCTTTGACTTTGCTGCAGGCGGTGGCCAGGACGATGACGGCAGCCAGCAGGAACAATTGCCGAACCGAGCGTGCGCCGAATGAAATGCTCATTCCAGGGTGCCTGGATTGCTGTCGCTCAGCCACTCGAGTACCTCCATACGTTGTCCGATCCCGGCAATTGATTCAGGCTTTGTATCCTGGTCGTGGTCGCATTGTTTGTAAAGCATGTCCATGCATTTTTGTTGCATGCGCAGGGGCGAGTTCATTGGCACATACAAACAGTGCAATTGCAGTTTTTTGTTCAATCAGAAAGCCCGGCAATGCCGGGCTTCCTGGCTTCGGCATGTGTCCGTTATTTACACCGAAGCGATTGCTGCGAATCACGCACAGGTTTCAATCAGCGCCTGCCTCCGCCCATGCCACCGCCTCCGCCCATGCCGCCGCCTTGGCCCATGCCGCCACCCATTGCAGGAGGTTCATCGGGAATTGTTACACCGCGTTCTTTGGCGCGTTCCTTCATACGCTCATGGTGCTCGGCGCGGATTCGTTCGCGTTCCTGCGCGGTTTTTGCTGAACGCATTCTTGCGCGATATTCGGCACGCTCCTGTGTGGTCATCATCTGACTGCCGTAGATCCGGTCCCGGGTTTGGTCTTGGGTTTGGTCCTGCAGACGCGTTTGATCCCGATCCTGGTCGGCTGCCAAAGCAAAACTACCGGCAAGCAGTATGGTGCTGGCTAATACAGTCATCGTTAACGTTTTGGTAAACATGTTGGTCTCCTTTATCGAGGTTGTTGAAATGCGCCGGTGCCGTCAAACACAACCTCGATGCCTGACAGCACTTTGATATGTTTTCGACTTGAATGCTTGCTTCGACAATGTGGGTAAATAGTAAGTTCAGGCGACGGACAGGGAGGGCATAACATCTGATTTCAAGGATTGTCCCTTGATTATTCGGATGGATGATGTCTTATGTCCGTTCGCACTGGGCCAGGTGCAGGCTCGGGACAAGCACGGTCCGAACGGCCAAAATCCAGGCTTACCGGGTGAGGCCATTTTGCTGCATTGCGGTGTCTATTGCAGGACAGCGCTGACGCAGTTCATCGAAGTCCTTGCGATGCAGTTGGTACAAATAGCAGGGTGTGACTGCGCGACATGTCGCATTGCGCGGTTCGTCATGGAGCAGTACCCGTTCACCGAAGAAATCTCCTGCAAGCAGTGTACCGAGCTCGTATTCTTCTTCATCGCCGTCTTCCTTTTCCGGGTGCAGCACGCGGACGACCCCGCTGGCGATCATGTAAAGCGAATCGCCGCGTTCACCTTTGGTAACGATGTCTTCGTTTTTTATTACTTCACGCGGAATCAGCAACGGTACGATTTCGGCACAATCGTCCGGGGGCAGGTGCTGGAATATCGGCACTTTTCGCAGCAGTTCAGCGGGGCCGAAACGCAGTCGCATGTTTTCTGGTGTGCGCAACGCATTCAACCGGCGGAATACTTCATCGATTTGTGCTTCGCCAATGCCCGGCGGCAACAGGCCATGCGCCACTTGTACTTCGGTGGCTTCCAGTTCTGCCAGCAGGGCGATGCGCAGGCTCAGGCGTTTTTGCATGGCACTGACGAAATCCGGGAATTGTGCGCCTACGCTGTCGAGCTGGGTGCGTGCCAGATCATGCCAGTGCAGGTAACGGCCGCGCACTTCTTCCGCCACTTTTGGCGGGATGTTTTCTTCTTTGGCCATCCTGTCGATACTGGCGAGTACCCAGCCGTTGCCCTGATAGTGGGCCAGTACTTCTTCGTAATCGCGGGCGATGCGGCGCACACGCATGCCTTCTCCAAGCGTTGCCAGCCAGACCCAGCCGAGGCGGTCGATCTGCCGGTACAGCCATTGCTCCAGCAGGCGGTTGAGACGGTTCGAGCGCACATGTTCGAAGTGCCCCTGGTAGCGGATAGCATCGATTTGCAGCACCAGCACCGCTTCCAGCTCGCGGAAGGCGCCTTCGCTCAGATGGCCGTTATGGAAGAGGCGCTGGTAGTAGGCTTGTTCTGCGGAAAACGCGCGCAGGTAGAGCAGCATCATTTCCTCATGATGGCCCATCTCCTGCAGGCGCAGATCGGCGATTGCCTTGCGGATATGTTCTGATGTTTGCTGGCATTTGCGTTCGAGGCGTGCGGCGATGGGGAGTGCAAAAAGACCACCGCGCACCAGGTCGGGGATGCGTTCGAGTGTCAACTCCTGGGCGGCGAGGTCGCGCTCCAGCAATGCGAGACGGTCGGCCAGCGGCGGGCGGTCGAGGCCAAGCCAATGCATCAATTTTTTGACGGTAAGCCCCTGGGCCAGCAGCGTGAACAGTACTGCGCCGGTGGTCAGCGGGATGAATAGTTCGGAATGCGGAAATGCCGGCAGGCTCAGTACGATTGCCAGTGCGATGGCGCCGCGCAGACCGCCCCAGAACATCACGGTCTGGTAGGAAAGTTTTACGGGTTGCGATCCCGGCAGTCTTCCCAGCAGGGGCATCAATCCGTAGATCAGGGCAGCGCGCGAGACCAGCATTGCCAGTACGACCCAGGGCAAGTAGGCGAATGACCCCCACAATGCAGGCACATCCACTGACAAGCCGACCAGCAGGAAGATCAGTACATTTGAAACGAACGCGGTGTAATCCCAGAAGTGATCCAGATAACCTTCCACGGGCGGCGAAATCTTGGAGCGTCCCCAGTCGCCGCCGATCACTACACCGGCCATCACCACCGCCATCACGCCGCTGACGTGCAATTCGTGTTCGGCAACGTAGAAGGACAGGTAGGCGAGAATGGTGGTGAGCGAAATCTCGATTTCGGGTGAGTTGTTTATTTTGCCGAGTACCCAGCCTGCCGCGAGGGCAGCCAGCCAGCCGACCACAATGCCGCCGATGAATACGCGGAAGAATTCGCCGATGCCCGACATCGCCGTGTCCCAGCTGAAGTAACCCGCCAGCACCACGGCAAGCACGATCTTTGCTGCCACCAGTGCGGTGGCGTCATTGAACAGACTTTCGCCCTCGACCAGGATGGTGAGGCGCTTCGGCGCACCCATCTGTTTGAATAGTGAGATGACTGCCACCGGGTCGGTGGCGCTGAGGATTGTACCCAGCAGCAATGCGACCGGCAGTTCCAGTGGCGTGAACGTCCAAACCAGCAGACCGATGAGTCCGGCGGAAACGACCAGACCGGGTATTGCCAGAGTCAGCACGGACACGAGGTTGCGCCGCAGCAGGCGCGTATCCATGTTGTAGGCGGATTCGAAAACCAGGGTCGGCAGGAAGACAAACAGGATGACTTCGGGTGCGACGCGGATGTTGGCAAAAAAATGCAGGAATACCGGACCGATCTCGCCCAGTTGCTTGAGCATGATGCCTACCAGCACCAGCAGCACCGTAAACGGCAGGCGGTACCTGTCGGCCAGGCCTTTGATGCCGGACGCGATCAGCAGCAGGCCGACGACGACGGCGACCAGTTCGGGAATGAGTGTTTCCTGGTTCATGACGCTGGGATCCTTGCCGATATTGAATGCATCACGGTTTGTCCGGGTGAGTATTCACAGTTGTCGGTAGCCAAAATATTTAACAAGCAGAAGACGTTGGCGCGGCTGGCGGAAGTATTCTACACGCCATTAACCTGGCTCAACGATATCTGTCCGTACAATCCGTGTTGCATTTGCAGGACTGAACCGGCCGGTTTCGGACGGACATTTTGCCGGGAAGGTCTGCATCAGGGTAGACTGCATGTGTGATGTAGTTCGATAATTCTTGAACAAGGATGAATGACATGGAGCGTTCCAACAGCACGCAAGCGCAGGGGAAGAAGCTCACGCCCAGCGCGATCACAGACTATCTGAATCAATATATCGTTGGGCAGGATGAGGCCAAGAAGACACTATCCGTAGCCCTGTATTCGCATTATCGCAAGCTGGGCAAGCAGCGGCAGACAGATGTTGAAATCGTCAAAAGCAATATCCTGCTGATCGGTCCGACCGGCACGGGCAAGACGCTGTTGTGCGAAACGCTGTCGCGTATCGCGCGCGTGCCCTTTGTCACGGCCAATGCCACTTCGCTGGCACAGTCGAAATATGTCAACGAGGAAATCGAAGCACTGATGCAGCGCCTTCTGGACAAGGCGGAAGGGGATGTTGCCAAAGCCCAGCGCGGTATTGTGTTCATCGACGAGATCGACAAACTGAAAGCGACCGAGGGTGAGCAGCGCGGCACGTCGGGTGAGCGGGTGCAACATGCCCTGCTGAAGATCATGGAAGGGGCGCCGGTCAGGCTGGGCAATACGCAGACCATCGATACCACCGATATTTTGTTTATTTGTGCGGGGGCATTTGTCGGTCTGGACAGTATCGCGGCCGCAAACCACGCCTTCGGCTATATTTCAGTTGGCGACGGCAATGACCAGAAAATTCTGGACAGGCTGAACTCACGCGTGAAACCCACAGACCTGTTCAAGTTCGGGTTGATTCCGGAATTTGCGGGGCGCTTGCCAGTGATCGCCAACCTGCAGCAATTGTCCAAGGAGTTGCTGGTCAGAATCATGGTCGAGCCGCGCAATTCGATCTATAACCAGTTCCGCGAAGTTCTCAAGGATGAGGGGGTTGAACTGGTGATCGAGCAGGAAGTTTTCCGGCAGATTGCCGAAATGGCGTTCGAGTACAAAGTGGGTGCCCGCAGTCTGCGCGGCATTTTCGAGGAAATGCTCATGCCCGTGCTGTATCAGGTTCCCGACCGGCCTGATGCGCGCAAGGTTGTGGTCAAGTCGTTGTTTGAAGAGCCGGGTCTGATTACAGATTAGTCGCTGTTTTTTGAAATGAGACGCGTGGCAATCTCGGCAGCCCGGCCGGTGTATTTGATGCACTGTGTCCTCAATCCTTCTTCCTGAAACATTTCCTGGCCTTCCGGGGTGCTGAGGTCGCAACCCAGCAGAACATGACATTCACTGGCGCCGAATTCCTGCTCAAATTCCTTGATCAGGTTTTGGGTCGCGGCATATGAAGGCTCTGCGGATTCTTCAGCTTTGGCGCGTCCAAGCGCGAGGCCTATTCCCATGATTGCGCCGGTGACCGCGCCGCAGGTTCCGCAAGTGTGGGACATGCCGCCGCAAAATGCGGTTGCGGCTTTGGGCAGGAGGTCGGATTTGATGCCCTGGGCTTTGGCAAGCGCAAGCACAACGCTCTCTGCGCAATACAGACCTGAGTCAAAAGAGTCTTCGGCAGACTTGCGAACATTCGCTGCATATTCATCAGATTCAGCCATTTTGAAACTCCTTCCGGGATGTACGTTGATGCGTCAGATTTTTGCCGACTTGAATTCGCTGGTTTCGATGATGTCGCAAAAAATGCGCATGAGTTCCGGGTCGTATTTTCCCCCGGTTTCCTTATGCAGGATAGCCATGATTTCCCGATGTGTTCTTGCTTGATTGTATGATCTGGTTATGGCCATCGCGTCGTAGCTGTCGGCAATGGAAATGATGCGGGCGCACAAGGGAATATTCTCCGCTGCCAGCTTGTCGGGATAGCCCGAGCCGTTGAAATTTTCATGGTGGTGGCGTATCACCCGAGCGGCCAGTTGCGAACCTTCGAGTTCTGTCGATGCCATGATTTTTTCGCCGATCTCGGAATGGCTTTTCATGACTTCCCATTCGGTATCGTCGAACTTGCCCCGCTTCAGCAATATATGATCCGGAATTCCGATTTTGCCAATGTCGTGGAATGACGCGGCAATTTTCAGGGCATTCAACTGTTTGTTTGTCAGGTCACAATGCTTTCCTATTTCTGTGGAAAGACCGAGTACGCGTTCGGAATGAAGACGCGTCAGCAGATCACGGTAACCCAGCGCTACGGACAGGGCTTTGGTGTATGTGTATAACGCGTGGAAAACAGGATCCTCATGTTCCATGATGTTCTCCCCGGAAAGGATTTCATGTTGTGGTATCTGGTCTGTGTTTACCACTTTCGCACAAGTGTCAGTCCGTCCGCAATAGGGAGCATGGTCTCATCAACACGGGAATCGGTTCTGATTTTTTCGTTCAGTTTGCGCATGGCGTCGATATCGGCATCGGTGATCCTGGCCTTGAGATCGGCATCCAGAACGTCTGCATCGACCACGGAGCCGAACAGCAGCACATTGTCTATCGCGATCATGCCGCCGGGACGGAGTAAATCAAGGGATTTTTCATAATACTGGTCGTAGTTGATTTTGTCGGCGTCGATGAAAACAAAATCGAAACTGCCCGCTTCGCCGGATTTGATCATGGCGTCCAGCGTGCGGGTTGCTTTTCCGAAACGGAAATCGATCTTGTGTTCCACGCCGGCTTCTTTCCAGTATTTTCTGCCGACGTTGACCCAGTTCTCGTTGATGTCGCACGCGATGAGTTTGCCGTCATCCGGCAAAGCCAGGGCAACGCACAAAGCGCTATACCCGGTATATGTGCCGATCTCCAGCGCCTTCCTGACGTCCAAGGCTTTCACCAGAAAAGACATGAATTGCCCCTGTTCCGGCGGGATCTGCATGATGGCGTGCGGGTCGCTATTGGTTTCCTTGCGCAAGCGTTTCAACACATCCGGTTCGCGAAGCGTGGACAGAACATAATCACGAAGCTCCTGGGTGAATCCAATCTTCGCTTTGTCCATTTCCAGCTCTCCAGTAAAAAGGGCGCACCATTCTGCCGCACCGAATGGTTGGGGGGAACATCAATCATGTTTTTCCTGCCAGTCTGATTTGACCAGTTACTGGTCCTGGGCTATGCGTACCCAGTTTGCATTGAAAACAGGGGGGATGGCGCCTGCTCTCATTTCCGGGCGACTGTTCATCAGGCAACCCGCTCTGTAGACCTGGAAGAACCATGGCCGGAATTTCAGCATGCTGACGGGATTCATGACGCAAGCCTTCTGGCCAAATGGGTGTCCCAGTTGCAACAGCAAATGCCCAATCTCATGCGCCAGATACGCCCCCGACAGCTCTGCCGCATCCGCGTCGGTATATTGATCATTGCCGCGCATGCGTATGCTGGGTTCGGAGTTGTCCGAAAAGGGGAACGTGCTCCAGAAGGTATATGAGCCATATTTGCCGGTGCGGCTATATGACGTGGTGCCTACCGTGACGCCGCCGCGAATGGCGGAGTGGATATCGACGCCGTAGTATTCTGCACTCGCAACAAACTGGTTGGTGATCACCAGATCATAAGGCAGCTTGCCATAACCCAGCGTGTCCCAATACACCCATTCGTTGTACGGCGAGGCATCAATCACGGGGGTGCCGTCGGGCGCGTTGATATGTCGCCATTGCTCCAGTCTTTCCAGCATGGTGTTTGCCAGTAACTCGGACAATGATTTCAAGTCTTTCGGATTGGCGTCCGCTGGCAGATAGGGTGCAGCAAAAGTAAGCGCATCCTTGAGTTTCGTCTTGCGTGCAGTGAGTGTCGTGAGTATGCCCTCTGCAAGCAGGTGCTTGTCTCCGGTGCCGGATTTGAAATCGTAAATGGACTCAAGGCGAGCTTTGATAACGGGCGGCGGAAGATGGGCAAACAATTGATCGATGCCGATTTCCGGCGCTTCGGTAAATTCCATAAAGACACCGAAATTTTTCCAGACGGTCAGCTGGGCGGATGCCAGCATGATCTGCATCTGGCCGGGAGTCATTCGCGGAAGTCGCGGGTTGATGGCTTGAACAACACTAACCTGAACGGTGGAACCCGGCTTGACGGGCGGTACGGATGATTTCTGCCAATCGTCGCGTTCTCCCTTGCAACCGAACAGCAACAGGATGATCCAGAAACAAAGGTACTTTAATCGCAAAACATGACTCCAGAATAATGCATAACCATACGGCAGACGATGCCGGGCGAACTTGTGAATCCCGGATTATATCCGGGACACAGCGGCAGCGCAGTTATCGTCCTGTGATGATCAGCACTCCGGCCACGGTTGCAATGATGGCCATGATCGTATGCATGCCCGAAAAGCTGAGTTGGAGAAGGCTTGCCAGACCCGTCACGATGAGCCAGATGCCCAGCAGCAATATACCGATATTTCTTTTCATCATTGATGACTCCTGGTTGAAAAATATTTCGCGATATTGCCACACCCGGCGTGAACCGGGGGAAGCAGAAAACAGATTTATAAAGTCCCTGGCGCGGAATTGCAGTTTATCCGGATGGAGAGTAGTGGCATCCGGGCAGGATGCTTTGAGATTTGTTCCGGTCATGGCAACATCGCCCATACTTGAATGAGCTGAAAGGTTTTACGCATGGCGGATCCCGTAACAGAAGAGTTGCTCGATAAACTGAAAACAATGGCTGAGAGTAATGGTATCGAGATCGACTCGAGTCGCATGACCAGAGACATGGGCTATGCCAGCCAGATATTAATGGACATGGGCGACACCCATGACCAGATGCAGGGGCTGGTGGTTATGCAATTGCTGAAGCAGCTCGGCCTGGTGGATTTGTCCGACGGCATGTCGGAATAGGCAGGTCACCAGTTGTCGTGGCGCAATACCCGGTCTAATCCCCTTCGCCGATCTTCGTTCTGCTTGTTATCATTGATACCCAATCCAGTCAGGAGTAAACGATGCGGATTTCCAGATGCAACCTTATTGCCATCCTGCTGTTGCTGAGCGGGCTGTTGAGCACGCCGGTGCTTGCTGCCGAGGTGAGCGTCGCGGTGACATCGGATTTTGCAGCGCCGATGGAGCGGCTGGCGCCGCTGTTCCGGAAAGAGAGCGGGCACACACTGAAGGTTAGCGCGGGTGCCAGCGGCAAGCTGTATCTGCAGATCAAGGGCGGGGCAGCGTTCGATGTGTTTCTCTCGGCGGACGAGGAGATGCCGCGGCAATTGATGATAGACGGCATGGCTGTCGGTGGTTCGCGCTTTGCCTATGCTGTAGGCAAGCTGGTTTTGTGGAGCAGCCTGGGCGATCTGGTAGATGAAAAGGGCGCGGTGCTCAACAAGGGTAATTTCAATATGCTGGCAATCGCCAATCCGCGGTTTTCACCTTATGGGGTGGCGGCAAAGGATACGCTGACAAAATTGACGATGTGGAATTCGATACAGAGGAAACTGGCCAAGGGCGAGAATGTTGCCGAGACTTATCATCTGGCCGTGATCGAGAAGGCCGATCTGGCCCTTATTGCGCTGTCGCAGGTAATGCACAACGGCAAAATAACTTCGGGATCGTCATGGATCGTTCCTGCCACAATGCACAAATCCATCCATCAGAATGCGGTGTTGCTGTCCGGGGCGAAAGACCCGGCGGCAGCGAAGTCATTCCTGGCTTTCCTGAAAAGTGCCAAAGCCCGGGCAGTCATGCGCGAGTTCGGGTACGAGACACCGTAAGCAACGGGTTCATCTCTCCCGAATGTAACCTGCATGATGTAGCGAACAAGCCAAATTATCCCGATTGGCACAATGTCATGTGTTTCCGGGTACATTTGTGCACATCCTGAATTGTCTTCAAAACAGGCATTGTCAAGGGTCCGGGCCATTGTTGCCCCGGTGGCATCTCTTTTGCTATTCGTTTTGTAGTGTATCGTTATGACGTGGTTCAGGCGGTCAATATATAAGATATATGGAGAACAGGATGGCATGGCATAAAAGTACGTTTCTGGTTCTGGCCGGTGTGCTGTCCTTCTGCATGCTGGCGTGCTCTGCAAGGGCGGGTGAACTGAATGTGGCCGTGGCGGCAAACTTCACTGCCCCGATGAAGCAGATCGCGGCGCTGTTTGAAAAAGAAAGCGGGTACAGGGTAAAACTGTCTTTTGGATCTAGCGGCAAGCTGACATCGCAAATCATTCAGGGTGCGCCGTTTGACGTATTCCTGGCGGCGGACGAAAAGAATCCGGAACTGCTGGAGCGGGAAGGATTGGCTGACAAAGACACACAATTTGTTTATGCACTGGGTAAGCTGGTGCTGTGGAGCGCCAAGCCCGGATTCGTGGATGACAAGGGTGCGGTGCTGGGCAAGGGCGATTTCAGCAAACTGGCTTTTGCCGATCCCAAACTTGCGCCGTATGGTGTGGCGGCGAAGCAAACACTCGAATCCATGGGGTTGCTGGATAAGATGCAGGGTAAACTGGTGACCGGTGAAAGCATCGGGCAAACTTACCAGTTCGTCGCATCCGGTAATGCCGAACTGGGCTTTGTCGCGTTGTCGCAGGTCACCCGGGAGGGCGGGATCGCCAACGGTTCGTCATGGATTATTCCTGCGGACAAATACAGCGCCATCAAACAATGTGCCGTGCAGTTGTCCGCAGCAAGAGATCCGGCAACGGCGAAAGCCTTCCTGACTTTCCTGAAGGGCAAAAAAGCTGCGGAAATCATTCGCAGCTTCGGATATGAAATGCAGTAGTTTTTTTACTCCCTTCTCCCGCAGGCGGGACTGCGGAAGGGTCGCTGCAAAGCAGCGGGGTACCCACCGGCGTACCTCTTGCGGGTGAAAGGGTTGGGGATGAGGGTTTTTGAGTTGAAACAATTTTATGAGATTCGCATAGACTCTCACCCTAACCCTCTGGGTGAAACAACTAGCCATTCGACTAGGCTGCAAACTACCGCAGCCAAGTCGATGGTTATCCCGCTTGCGGGAGAGGGGGTTACCCAACAAAGTAATTCGATGATTTGAAGATGCCATGACATCACTGGATCCCTCCGACCTCCAAGCCATCTGGCTTACGCTCAAACTGGCGAGCGTGACCACCGTGCTGCTGCTGATTATCGTTACGCCGCTGTCGTGGTGGCTGGCGCATACGCGAAAGTGGTACAGGGGGCCAGTGGCGGCAGTGGTGGCATTGCCGCTGGTGTTGCCGCCTTCGGTGCTGGGTTTCTATCTGCTGTTGTTGCTGGGGCCGCATGGCATGGTCGGCAAGCTTACCAGCGCCTTGCATCTCGGCACGTTGCCGTTCACTTTTGCGGGGCTGGTGGTTGGCTCGGTGCTGTTCTCGATGCCGTTCGCGGTGCAGCCGATCCAGAACGCTTTCGAGGCGATGGGCAGGCGTCCGCTGGAAGTGGCTGCCACCTTGCGCGCCGGGGCATGGGACCGTTTCTTCAGTGTGGCGCTGCCGCTGGCGCGTCCCGGGTTTTTCACCGCGACCATACTTGCTTTTGCGCATACCGTCGGCGAGTTCGGCGTGGTGCTGATGCTGGGCGGCAATATTGAGGGCGAGACACGCGTGCTTTCGGTTGCGGTCTACAATCATGTCGAGGCGATCGAGTACGGCGCGGCGCATTGGTTGTCGGGCGGCATGGTGCTGTTCTCGTTCCTCGTGCTGTTGGCGCTCTACCTCTCGGGTGGCAAAACGTGGAGGGCGGGCAAGTGAACTGGATACGTGTACATCTCCAGATGCAACTGGACACTTTCCTGCTCGACGCAAAATTCAGTGCGCCGCCGGTCGGTGTCACCGCGCTGTTCGGCCCCTCCGGCTCCGGCAAGACCACATTGCTGCGCTGCATTGCGGGGCTCGAACGTGCCAGCGGCAGACTGCGCGTGAACGGCGAGCATTGGCAGAACGAGGTGACTTTCCTGCCGGTGCATCAACGGCAGATGGGTTATGTGTTTCAGGAAGCGAGCCTGTTTCCGCACCTTTCGGTACGCGCCAATCTGGAATACGGCCTGAAGCGCACTCCGCCGGCGGAACGCAGGGTAGCGCTGGAACAGGTCGTGGACTGGCTGGGGTTGAACCATCTTCTTGACCGTGGCGATACGGCAAAACTGTCCGGCGGCGAACGCCAGCGTGTTGCCATCGGTCGTGCGCTGCTTACCAGTCCGCGCATCCTGCTCATGGACGAACCGCTGTCTGCGCTCGATACGGCAAGCAAGCAGGAAATATTGCCGTACCTGGAACGCTTGCATCGCGAGTTGCAGATTCCCGTGCTCTATGTCAGTCACGCGCTGGATGAGGTTGCGCGGCTGGCCGATCATCTGGTGCTGCTGCAACAGGGACAGGTTATTGCCAGCGGCAAGCTTGGCAAGATTCTGGCGCGACTCGATCTGCCGACTGCGCATATCGACGATGCGGGTACGGTGATCGAGGCGGCAGTGGCACAGCAGGACGATAAATATCATCTTACCCGGCTGGATTTTCCGGGCGGACAATTGTGGGTAGGCAGGGTAGCGCAACCCTTTGGCGCCATGGTGCGCGCGCGTGTGCTGGCGCGCGATGTGAGTATTGCCACGCAGCCGCCGCAGGGTTCCAGCATCAACAATATCCTTAATGCACGTATTGCCGAGATCAGCGACGAAGGGCCGGACAAGGTGGTGGTGCGAATGACAGTGGGCGAGTCGCAGGTATTGTTGTCACGCATTACGCGCCGTTCGCGTGATAATCTTGGTCTTGTTGCCGGGATGTATGTTTGTGCGCAGGTCAAAAGTGTGGCGTTGATGGCGTAAGTTTGCTGTTATTCTTGAGTGCAATTCCTTGCAGGAATAACCGTCCCGTTCGGTAATATAATTTCTGTACTTGTCATGTCGATGTTTGGGAACGAGAATAAGCAGTCTGATGGATTTGGAGGTAAGGATAGATTGATTTGATATCTGATCAGGACGAACGGTCGTGTGGCGGGGGACGAGCGGTATTGCAGCGAGATATGTAAAACAAGCAGAGTGCGTCATGTCGTGGAAAAAGTTGCTGACCCGGCGCGATGTGCCAGATTTTCGGTGCATGAGCAGTAAATTTCAACGAAAGGATTATCAAAATGAATGACTGGCATTCGTGGTTGTTTTGGCCTGATAAGGTGGCATTGTCCGTCCTGGCGCTGGCCATTCTGGCAATGCTGTTTTTATATGCGGCACGCAGACCGATGCACGGTGTCATCCACTCGGTATGCCATCTGGTTACCCAGTCCACCCGTTTTCTTTCCCGCTGGCTGTTCCTGGTTGCGGAAAACATGCGTTTGCGCAATCAGGCGGTATTGCTGGCGCATAGCCAGGAAAGCGCTGCAGTCATGATTGAGCGGGAGTTTGAGCGGGTAGGTTCTATCATCCGCAAGGATATGCATGAGTTTCCCGCATTGCAGCGCAAGTTGACGGAAGAAGTAACGCGCATCGAGGAAGACTATCGCAAGTGCGGCGAGGTGCCACCGCCGCCGCCGGAATGGGTGGATGCGATCGAATCCGTCTCGCAAATCCAGTCGGGTGGGGATGTGACGCGCAAATTGCTGGAAGACATCAACAAGTCTATCCAGAAGGTCCATGACAAGATAGTGAGCGAGTATCGGCGGTCTTATGAAGAGCGGCACAAAATATTGAAGGGCATGCAGCCGTCCTGGCGCACGGTGGGTAAGGCGATCAGCGAGATGGACAAGAAAACGATCACCCTGCAAAACAACACCAAGCAGATCGACAGCCACATGAGCAAAATCGAAGGCATACGTGCCAAGGACAGCAAAACTGAAAATGCGCTGGTTTCGTCCGCGTTCGTGCAGTTCGGGATTGCTACGCTGGTGATGCTGATCGCAATGGGTGGTGCATTCATCAACTTTAAATTGATCGCTTTGCCCATGTCGGAAATGGTGGGCGCGAGCGATTACATTACCAATAACCTGAAAACATCGGAAGTGGCGGCACTGGTGATCATCCTGATGGAGGCATCCATGGGGCTGTTCCTGCTGGAGTCGCTGCGTATCACGCAGCTGTTCCCCAGGATCGCCAGTATGGATGACCAAATGCGTCATCGCTTGATGCTGGCTGCGCTGATTTTTCTGATTATTCTGGCAGCCATCGAATCGTCACTCGCGTTGATGCGCGACATGCTGATCGCCGACAAGGCTTCATTGATGAGGGATTTATCCTCTACTGCGCCGCCGGTTGACACCAGCTGGTTTACGAGTATTCCGAGGGCGGGCCAGATGATCCTGGGGTTTGTGTTACCGTTTACATTGGCTTTCGTGGCGAT
This sequence comes from Sideroxydans sp., assembly GCA_050287265.1. Classification (GTDB taxonomy): domain Bacteria; phylum Pseudomonadota; class Gammaproteobacteria; order Burkholderiales; family Gallionellaceae; genus Sideroxyarcus. Next base: position 24,202 of record JBNKBO010000032.1, read on the forward strand.
TCCGCTGGAAAGTTTCATCCAAACGCTGCGTACGGTGGTCGGCGTAGTGCTGGTGCAGACCATACGTGGGACTGCATTTTTTATCAGGTTCATTGGCGTATTGTTCAAACGCTTCGCCAAGGTGCTTGAATTGCTCTACGATATTCCGATCATCCTTCTGGTTATGATCGAGGGCTGGGTAGTGGCAGCACGGAACGGTTCATCAGGAAAGAAATAATCCAAACCAGGAAAATCTGATCCAGGAAAAGGAGAGACTTTATGAAAAAAATTTCGCTTGTCTGTGTATTGTTCGTCACGATGCTGCTGAGTGCCTGCGCTGATAACCGCTCACATACGCAGGCTGTGTATATGCTGGTAGACACATCCGGCACCTATGCCAAGGAAATGGGCAAGGCGGCCAAGATCATCAATTACCTGCTGGCCACGCTGAACCCCGGCGATTCGCTGGCGGTAGCCAAGGTTGAGACGCGCAGTTTTTCTGAAAAGGACATTATTGCCAAAGTTACTTTTGATAAACGTCCTTCGCAGGCTACGCTGCAAAAGCGTGCGTTCAAGGCCAAGATCGATGCTTTTGCCAGGAAGGTCAAGGGAACCGCCTTCACTGATATCACAGGCGGCTTGATTCAGGGCGCGGAATATCTGAATGAAACCAAGGCTGGTACCAAGACCATCGTCATCTTCTCCGACATGCAAGAAGAGTTGAGCAAGGGAACGAAGCGTGATTTTCCGATCAATCTCGACGGCATCCGTATTGTCGCGCTGAATGTGACCAAGCTGAGGACGGACAATATCGATCCCAGACTGTATCTGGATCGTCTGGCACGCTGGGAGGAAAGGACCCGCAAGGCGGGTGCGGTGGACTGGGTGATGGTGAATGACCTGGAAAACAATATGGAATCCATTTTGAATCCACGCTGACCCTGCCAGTTTTGTTTGGTATAACCCCGCTGTCCGGCATCGGAAGCGGGGTTGTTTTTTGCAACACGTTACGGTTGCAGCGATGCATATCCAAAACGTTTCATGTGCAGTATGCTTTCCCTCCCAAATGACCTTACGCTACGGAAGCAAATGAGCAAAGCATTCACCCGTGAAACCGACGACGATGACGATGAACTCTCGCCGCTGTCGGCCATTCCCGCCGGCACGAAGAACTACATCACGCCAGCCGGGTATCGCCGTCTGAAAGAAGAGTACATGCACCTGCTGGATGTTGAGCGTCCTGAACTGGTGCAGACTGTGCACTGGGCGGCTTCCAACGGCGACCGTTCCGAGAACGGCGACTATATCTATGGCAAAAAGCGCCTGCGCGAGATCGACCGCCGTTTGCGCTTTCTCGCCAAACGCCTGGAAAACTCCGAAGTGATCGATCCGGCGCAGCGGCATGGTTGTGATCAGGTTTTCTTCGGCGCCACCGTCACTGTTATTCATGAAGATGGGACTGAGCGTACTTACAGCATCGTCGGCATCGACGAGGCAAACGCAAGCAAAGGTCACATCAGTTGGGTGTCGCCGCTGGCGCGTACCTTGCTCAAAGCTCGTGTGGACGATGTTGTGATGCTGCAATTGCCGGAAGGCATCGAAGAGTTGGTGGTGGTCGAAGTCTGCTACCGACATATCGAGTTGTAATCCTGCTTGGAGATGTTTTACCCGGATAATATTGACTATTAATTATACCCGGGTAAAATGCGCATCATTCTGATACGCAAGGAACCCTCCATGACTTCCATTCAACCTTCCTCATGCAGCGCATTCGCTGGAATGCGGTGTGTCGCGCAAGGCGATTTGCATTTCGTTACTGGCGCAGTCAAACAACTGATCGATCAGGGTGAGACCGCTAATATCCTGATCTTTGACGATGTCTCAAGTGAACTGGTCGAAATCGATTTTCGGGGTACTTTGAAGGCGGTTCTGAATCGATTGCCACAATCGGTTGCTCATGAGGTTGTGACCGCCGAGGCTAAGGTGGTTATGCGGATGCCTGGACGCCCCAAGCTTGGCGTGGTGGCGCGCGAGGTGACTTTGTTGCCGCGCCATTGGGAATGGTTGGGGACGCAGCCGGGTGGTGCGTCAGTCGCCTTGCGCAAGCTGGTCGAGGCAGCGAGCCGTGCCAACGAGAATAAAGACAAGATGCGTCGGGCACAGGAATCGGCCTATCGCTTCATGTCTGCTTTGGCTGGCAACCAGCCCGGTTATGAGGAGGCGGTCAGAGCGCTATTCGCAGACCAGCCGGAGCAATTTGGCGTGCAGACGGAAATATGGCCGGTTGATGTGAGGGATCACGCACGAATGCTGGCGCTTCCGGCGTTCAGCGCCACGCAGTCCCAGACTGAATGATAGATTTTCTGTACCTTACAATATTTTCATTCGTGCCGCGTCTTTATAGGCATGGATACCCTGCTTACTGCGAAAGCACTGATGGCCGAACAGGATAAACGTATTACCGAAACGATCACGCGCGAGCGTGGGCGGCTGCGGAATTTCATCCGTCGGCGCGTGCCGGACACGAGTGAAGCTGAAGATATTCTGCAGGACGTGTTTTTCGAGTATGTCGAGGCCTACCGGCTGCCGGAACCCATCGAACAGGTCGGCGCCTGGCTGTTCCGGGTGGCGCGTAATCGCATCATCGATCGTTTCCGTAAAAAGCGTGAAGTGCAGTTGCCGGAGCCACAGGGCGATGCAAACGATGGGTACTGGCTGGAGGAGGTGTTGCCTTCGCCGGAAGCGGGGCCGGAAGCAGCGTATGCGCACGGAGTGTTGCTGGAGGAGTTATATGCTGCACTCGAGGAATTGCCGAAGGAACAGCGCGACGTATTCATCGCCCATGAACTGGAAGGGCGCAGTTTCAAGGAAATGGCGGCGCAAAGTGGCGCGAGTGTGAACACGCTGCTGGCGCGCAAACGTTACGCGGTGTTGCATTTGCGGGCGAGACTGCAAACAATCTACGACGAATTTGAAATTCACTAAAGCCGCGCTGGCGGCGTTGCAGATGCACTCAAAATCCTCATGTACTTTTTTGTACATTCCGGTTTTTCGTTCATCCGCGCCTTGCCATCATCGGCTTGATTGAATTTCAAGGTCTTTTGAAATTAGTGAAGGAGAGATGAAATGACGATGAATTGCAGACCGAAATGCTGGAAGGTTGTGCTGCTGGTGTTGATTGGCATTGCGGCACTGGGCTGGGTGGTGATGGCGCTATGGAACTGGCTGCTGCCTAACCTGTTTTCCGGTGTCAGCGAGATTAGCTACGTGCAGGCAATGGGTGTGTTGTTGTTGAGCAAGATATTGTTCGGCGGGCACTGCGGGGGGCACCGCAAATGGCATCATCACCGCCTGGAAAACATGACCCCCGAAGAGCGTGAGAAATTCCAGAGCGGCATGCGTGGCTGTTTTGGCAGCCGCAAACAGGAAGCAATACCACCCAGGGAATAATCCCAGACCTGTACCGGAAGGTCACCATCGGAGATGGCGGCCTTCCCTAATACAGGCGTATATTTAAGAGATTTACTCAGATATTAATTCAGTCGCTTGACTTAATCATACGACTGAATTATATTGGGACATCATTTACAAATCCGGGGAAAACGTGATTGCCAAAAAAGAAATCTCCTGCCTGTTGCTGCAAACTGCGCAACGCGTGCTTGGCCACCAGCCAACTGCACAGGAAGAAACCCGCTGGCGTTTATTGCAGGCGGCTGCTGAAGTGTTTGCCGAGGTCGGCTATCACGCGGCGACCACCCGCGAAATATGCAAACGTGCCGAGGTCAATCTGGCCTCCATCCATTATTACTACGGTGACAAGGCCGAGTTGTACCGCGAAGTGTTTCGCCTGCCTTTCCTGGACGAGTGCAACAACTTCGCCACTCTGGATATTGAAAAGGTTTCGTTGCAAGAGGCGCTGCGGGCGTTTTACATCTGGTTGTTCCCGCCGATGGCGGATGAAGATCCGATGCAGCAACTATTTATGCGTCTGCATGCGCGCGAAGATGCCGAACCCAGCGGTGTGCTGGGTGACGCCATGGCGCTGGCATTTCGTCCCAACCACAACCAGATACAGGCACTGTTGTGCCGTGAGTTCGGTATAAAAAAACCGGATACGGATGTGGACAGGCTGACGTTTGCCGTGATCGGACTGGCGACTGTGTATTTTCATCATCATGCCGCGCTCGACTATTTCGCGCCTAATCTGCTCAAGGGGCAGAAAGCGCGGGAGGCGCTGGTGGAACGTCTGGTGGGATATGCCACAGCGCTGATCCAGTCTGAGCGCAAGCGCCGCGAAACTGAAGCACGTACGAAATAGCCATTAACTTCAAAAAATAATTGCAGGGCGAATACAAGGAACTCGATCGATGAGCATGAACATCAACATCAAAAACAGGCCGATGGTATTGAAAGCCGTTGTGCTGGGATTGGCGCTGGCAGGGACAGTGGCGTGGATAGCCGGCAAGGGAAAGGCCGAGGCCGAACAGCAGAGTAAGCCCCTCGTCAGCCGACCCGCGCTGACAGTACGTACTGCAAAGTTAAGCGAAGAAAAATGGGAGCAGACCCTGACCGCGAACGGCAGCATCCTGCCCTGGCAGGAAGCGGTTATCAGTGCCCAGGTTTCCGGTGTGCGACTGGCGGAGGTGAAGGTCAGCATCGGCGATCGCGTAAAACGAGGCGATGTACTCGTAACGCTGGATAACTTTGCGCGTCCTGGTGATGCATTCCGTTCTGCACAGGGCCGCATCGTGGCACCGTATGACGGTGTCATCTCGGTGGTCAATGCCAATTCGGGGTCCATGTCACAACCCGGAGCTGAATTGTTCCGTTTGATCCGCAAGGGACGTCTGGAATGGCGTGCCGAGTTAACCGCAGATGAGCTGATGCTGCTGCGCCAGGGCATGCCAGCCAAAATCACTGTTGGCGATAACCGGGTACTCAAAGGAAAAGTGCGTGCGATTTCGCCTGCGGTGGATGCCAGGACTCGCTATGGATATGCGCTGGTCTCTCTATCAGACAGTAGCGGCGTCATCGCCGGTGTTTATGCCCACGGTACTTTCGATATCAGCGGCGGCAAACGCACGCTTTCGTCGCTACCGCAATCCGCCGTGATGCGCCGTGGCCGCGACGCTTATGTACTGGTCGTCGATTCAGACAACCGCGTGCACGAACGCACAGTGAAACTGGGGCAACTCAATGGTGATCGCGTTGAGGTTAAACAGGGTATCAAGCCCGGTGAAGCGGTAGTGGAGACCGGCGGGCCGTTCCTGACCGAGGGTGATGTCGTGCGGGTGGTGAAATGAACGTATCCGCCTGGTCAATTCGCAACCCCATTCCGGCGGTGCTCGGGTTCGCACTGCTTTCCTTCCTCGGCATCATGGCGTTCAAAGCCATGAAGATACAGATGTTCCCCGATATCGACTTGCCGATGATTACGGTGACGGCATCGATGCCCGGGGCGTCTCCCGACCAGATGGAGACGGAAGTCGTCCGTAAGATAGAGAATGCGCTGGCCAGCGCACAGGAACTGAAGCACTTGTATTCCCATATCACGGAAGGTTCTGCCACCGTCTCGGCGGAGTTCCGTCTGGAGCGCGATACAAGTAAGGCGCTGGAAGACGTGCGCTCGGCCGTCTCGCGTATTCGTAGCGACTTGCCCAAGGAGATGCTCGACCCCGTGATCAACAAAGTGGAGCTGAGCAGCAAGCCCATCATTACCTACACCATCGCTTCACCCACCTTGAGTGAAGAAGAGCTTTCCTGGTTCGTCGACAACGACATCACAAAACTGCTGCTTGGTGTGAAAGGTGTGGGTGCGGTGAACCGTGTCGGGGGTGTGACGCGGCAGGTACGCGTAGAGCTTGATCCCACCAGAATGCTGGCGCTCAATCTGACAGCTGCAGAGATATCCGGTCAGTTGAAGAAAATTCAACAGGAAGCGCCGGGTGGGCGCACCGACCTTGGCGGTATGGAGCAGTCCGTGCGCACACTGGCCACGGTACAGACGGCAGACGAACTGGCGCAAATGGAGATCAGCACCCGTGATGGTCGCTACGTGCGGCTGGACCAGATTGCCAATGTGACAGATGCCATCGCCGAGCGGCGTTCCGCTGCGCTGCATGACGGCAAGCCGGTGATCGGGTTCGAAATCGTGCGTTCACTCGGTGCGGGTGACGTTGCGGTGGCTGCCGGCGTCAGCGTAGCGCTGGAGACACTGAAAAAAACGCATCCCGAGATGGTTGTGGAGAAGGTGTTCAATACTGTCGACCAGGTGCAGGAGACCTACGAGGGCTCAATGGAGATGATCTTCGAAGGCTCGCTGCTGGCGGTGATCGTGGTGATCTTCTTTCTGCGCAACGCGCGCGCCACCATTGTGGCGGCGACCGCGTTGCCGTTGGCGGTCATTCCCACCTTTGCCCTCATATTCCTGCTGGGTTTCACCGTCAACATGGTGACGCTGCTGGCGTTGTCGCTAGTGGTCGGTGTGCTGGTGGACGATGCCATTGTCGAGATCGAAAATATCATGCGCCATCTGGAGATGGGTAAATCGCCCTACGATGCGGCGATGGAGGCAGCCGACGAGATCGGCATGGCGGTGATCGCTACCACTTTTACACTGATCGCAGTGTTCCTGCCGACTGCCTTCATGGGCGGCATTCCGGGAAAATTCTTCGTGCAATTCGGCTGGACCGCAGCGATCGCGGTGATGTTCTCGCTGGTCGTCGCGCGTCTGCTGACCCCGATGATGTCTGCCTATATTCTGCGGCGGCGCGAAAAGCATGCCACCCCGAAATGGATGGAAATATATCTGCGCTGGGCACAATGGTGCTTGCGCAATCGCGTGAAAACATTGCTCGCTGCTGCAGTGTTCTTCTTTGGTTCCTTCATGCTCGCAGGCACATTGCCCTCGGCTTTCCAGCCCACGGATAATCTGTCGCAGACGCAGATCAACCTGACACTGCCGCCCGGAACTAAATTCGAACAGACATACGCACTGGCCGAAGAAGCTCGCCGGATCGCGATACAGAACCCGAATGTGATTCTGGTCTACACCGCCATCGGTGGCGGGGCGACGGGGGGTAATGCTTTCGAACCTTCAGGGGCACCAGAGGCGCGCAAGGCGACACTATCCATCCAGTTGAAGCCGAAGAATGAGCGAAGCAAACGCAAGCAGGAGATCGAGGGTGAGCTGC
>JBNKBO010000033.1:0-30689 GCA_050287265.1 Sideroxydans sp.
TCATCCACCCGCAACAACTTCAACACTGCCTGCGCATATCGCAACGGCGCATTGGAGAACACCACCTTCTTGCCCTGCAATTGTTTCAGGACATGGCGCAGACGCGGTTCGCGCAACACCATTTTCGGCAATTCAGGGAACTGGTGCGTATGCCACAAAAAATGATCCGGATCGGTACCATGGTGCTTGATCAGACCGCTGAGGGTCGCGCCATAGCGTTGCCAGTAGTCCACGCGCATGGCATTCGCCTCATCTTCGGTCAACTGCAAATATTCCTGCAGGTATGCAGTCATGCTGCGGTTGATGTGCGGAAATACGTGCGCCGTGGCGTTATGCAGCGTGTTGTCCAAATCGAAAATCCAGACGCGCTCGCTCATTATTTGCTCTTAATGAGCGTGCCCACCCCTTCGTCGGTCAGAATTTCCAGCAACAGCGCATGCTCCACTCGTCCATCGATGATGTGTACCGCTTTCACCCCACCGCGCGCGGCATCCAGCGCCGAGCCGATCTTGGGCAACATGCCGCCGGACAATGTGCCGTCCGCCACCAGTACGTCGATCTGTTTGGGGGTAAGCCCGGTGAGCAACTTGCCATCCTTGTCCAGCACGCCAGGCATATTGGTCAGCAGCACCAGTTTTTCGGCGCGCAGCACTTCGGCCAGTTTGCCCGCCACCATATCGGCGTTGATGTTCAGCGTCTCGCCATCCGGCGATACGCCGATGGGCGCAATGACCGGGATGAAATCACCGGAATCGAGAAAGGAAATAATGGATGGATCGATTTTGTTGATATCCCCGACCAGTCCGATATCCAGCATCTTGCCCGGCTCGGTGTTGCTCTCCAGCATCAGCTTTTCGGCACGAATGAATGCACCATCCTGCCCGGTCAGACCCACTGCCTTGCCGCCGAAGCGATTGAGCAGGTTGACGATGTCCTTATTGACCTTGCCCAGCACCATCTCGACCACATCCATGGTCTCTTCGTCGGTGACGCGCATGCCCTGGATGAACTCGCCCTGCTTGCCGACTTTTTTCAGCAACTCATTGATTTGCGGGCCGCCACCATGCACCACGACCGGATTCATTCCCACCAGCTTGAGCAGCACGACATCGCGCGCGAAACCTTCCTGCAGCCTGGGATCGGTCATGGCATTGCCGCCGTATTTGATAACGATGGTTTTGTCGAAGAAACGCCGGATATACGGCAACGCCTCGGACAGGGTGCGGGCTTTCTGGGCGGCAGTGGCGGCGGTCAATGGCATGTGGATTCCTTCATCAATCTGCGCGCATTCTACCGCAAAAAAACAAAACGGGCGGCTTCCAGCCGCCCGTTTGCAGAGAAGTTAATACTTACTGGATAACCAGTTTTTTGGCCGAAGTCGCCTTCCTCTTGGGTAATGTCAGCTCCAGCACGCCATCTTTGTATTTTGCCTGCGAGGCGCCATCATCCACATCCTGCGCCAGGACAAAAGAGCGCGACACACTGCCGTAATAGCGTTCGCTGCGCAGCAGCTTTTCGCCATCCTTGACTTCCTTTTCGTTCTTGATTTCAGCGCTGATCGACACATTCTTGCCGTCGATGTCCACATGAATATCTTCTTTTTTCACGCCGGGAATCTCGGCATGAACCTTGTAGGCTTTATCGTCTTCGCTCACATCCATCTTGATCTGCATATCCATATCCGGCTGCCCTTCAAAGCGCACAGGATGCATGAAGAAACCTCGAAACAAATCGTCCAGCGCATCGCTGGCAGGACTGAACCGCGTGATGTTGGCCATTTCTTTCTCCTTTCCATAAATTCAAAGTTGGGCGGAAATCCTCCGCGTGTGAACAATCTATGGGCAGACAAATATTTTTCAAGAGCAATAAAAACGGGCGCGGTCGAAGGACCGCGCCCGTAATTCGATGGCTGTTTGCTTTGTTTTGTTTAACTTCAGGCCTCGACGTTGACGACGGTCCCGACCGTCTGACCGTTGGTATTAACCGTTGGCTGAACCGATGTATTCGCCGCAGCAGCCTTGTTCGCGTCATCGCGCTCCTTGTTGCGTGCTTGTTCAGCAACCCGCTCAGCCTGAGTCTGCGGCTGCGGCTGTACATGGGAAACGTAATTGTTCCCTGAAGTCAATGAGTTAACAGCCATGATTACTCTCCTTCCATCTGCTACAGATACGATTTCACTTGTCTGTCAAACCATGTATCGGCAACTATTTGAGTAACTTTAGGCATATTCCTCATAAATGCAAAAAAACAAGGCCAAATTGGCCATTTGTATCTCCAGCCGTTAAAACTCGGCCTGCACCCCGAACGAAATCGGCAACACGAATGCGTACACCGCATCGCGCTGGGTATAAGTCGGATCGTAGCTATAGCCGACGACGTTCTTGCGTTGGTATACGTTGTTCAATTCAAAGTAAGTGTTCAATTTCCACTTATTAAACACGTAGTTGCGATCCAGCCGCAAGTCGAGGCGGTGATAGACCGGCATGGTGCCCGTGTTCACCCCTGCATACACCGGAATTGGCCGCCCATCGGCATATGTTCCACTGGTTCCGATAATGGGTGTATAGGGCGTACCCGAGTGATACTCCCATTTGGCGCCCAGCGACCATAGATCCGAAAACTTGTAGGTTCCCACCAGTTTGGCGTTGACGGGCTGGTCATACTCGAAGCGGAAAGATTCGCCCGTAACGTCGTTTCGGCGCTGCGATTTGGCAAGGTTAAGCACAAACCAGCCGGACAATTTATCGGTGGTCTCCTCTTTTTTGATCAGCAGTTCGAGACCGTATGCTTTGCCGCTCGCTGCATTGATATAGTTCAGCGCCGGATCGTTGATCACCAGATTGCTGAGCTTCTTGTAATAAGCCTCGGTTTTCCAGTTCCACTCGGCATTCACCTTGTGCTTCACCCCCAGCACGCTATGCTCGGCACGAATATGGCCGAGATCGGGATTACCGAAAACGCGCACCCATTGCGAGTCGGGTGGATTCTGGTTGTGCTTGCCCCAACCTGCCGAGAGCAGGGTCTGCGGACTCCACTCCCATTCCGCACCGATGCGCGGCTCGGTAAAGGTTCTGTGGGTATAACTCTCGCCGCTGTAACGTACCCCGCCGATCAGTGTCAGGTGTTGCAATACCCGTTTGCGGTCCTGTGCAGACACACCCCAGGCATTGGCACTGAAATCATCATTCAACTGCCGGCGAAGAGCGGTGCTCAGGTCGCAATTCGGGTTGAACTGGGTGCAGGTCGGATTCTGAAAATCCGCCTCAACCTTGACTCTGGAATTTATCAATTCATTCGCCAGCAGCAATTCGTGCCCGGGGTCGAATTCAAATAACAATTGCTCGCGCAATATGAGATTGTTCCGCCGCAAGTTCAGGATGCCCGCAGTACCCAGCACCGTCGATGACCGGTTATCGGCGTGTTCGAAGGTCAGCTTATTGGAAACGCTGCCGGAAAGAAGCGAATCCAGCACCATTGCCTGGGTCGAACTCATATCCGAATACGATGACGCGCCCACCAGTACCGGATTCATTTTCCCCGTGTCCGAAGTCGATACGATTTCAAAATCCATTTTGTCCGACACGCCGAACAAGTGCATGGTAAGCCGATTGCTGTCGTTCAACTGCCACAGATATTTGCCCTGGTAATCCCAGTATTTCGGGATCTGTATTACATTGCCGTCATTTTTGACCTCCTTGATGAACAGGTCGACATAACTGCGGCGCGCGGCAAAATAGAAAGATTGATCATCCGTACTCGGCCCTTCCACCAGAAAGTCCGCACCCATCACATTGACATTCACCTTGGCACCCAGACGGTCTTTACGTGGCTCGCGCAAAGCGACATCAATCACTGCGCCGGTCACATTGCCGTAGTGCGGGGCAAATGCCGCACTGTACAGATTGAAATCCTGGATCAGGTCGGCATTGAATACGCTGAGACTACCAAAGTGGAACAACCTGTTCACGTACAGACCGTCAACATAATAAAGATTATCGCCAGGACCGGAACCGCGCACTGCCGGCGTACTTGTGCCTTCCACTGAAACCACCCCAGGCAGGGTCTGCAGTGCATTCAAGGGATCGCCGCCTGAACCCGCAATTTTGCGTATTGTCTGGCCACTGATGGATGCCTTGCTGACCCGGTCCGGGCTGCGCTCGGCCGTCACCACCAATTCGCCCAAAGTCTGCGGCATACGCAAATAGAACGTCTGTTCAGGCAGCGGCTCGTTTTCCGAAACTTGCACGGTAAGCGTCGAGCTGATGCCGGAAATTGCCGCCATCAATGTGTAATCACCTGCCGCTGGCAGAATGATCTGAAAATGCCCTTTTGCATCCGTAATCGCTGCGGTCACGGCTTGATCCTTGACCGAAACGACCACGCCCTGCAGTGGCGTGCGTGTGCCTTTTTCCAGCACTGTGCCATTGACGATAAAATCTGCCGCTGCGACCGGCATGCTTGTACAAACGAGAAGCACCAACAGGAAATAATGTCTCACAATAACTCCACTTGTATTGGGTCTGGAAATTCTACCGGACACCTGAGCAACATCCATTTCGTTGCGACAGAATGTGATTTTTATGGCACAAGCTGCATGGCCGCGCCGCTGCCTGCCGTATCACCCGAAGACTGACCGAGCGCCAGCACCTGCTGCAATGCAGCGACATATTTGCGCAACGCCTCCTGTCCGCCGGACGAAAGCGCGAAGTACGACTGTGTGCGGCCGCCGCTGTTTTCCTTGCGTACCACCACATAACCTGCGGCGATCATCTTCTTCAGGTGTGAGTCGAGGTTGCCGTCCGACACATCCAGTTGCCGTTTGAGATCGGAAAAGGTCACCTCGCCGGCACCTGCCAGAAAAGCGGCGATCTGCGTGCGTAAAGGTTGATGCAGGATAGAGTCCAATGTTTCCATGATGATTCCTACTCAGGTTGAAATCAGAATTCGGAATGACGCGTCTCGACAATGAGACGGGAATGCAACTCGGGGCCGGTTTGCGGCGAAAGTTCGGTCTTGATCCAGGGTATCTGTACCCAGTATGACTCGCGCGCCTTACTCCACTCGCCCCAGGCGAAACGCCAGTCGCCGGAAGGTTTCCCCTGCTCCATCACGATCTGAACCGGCTCGTTCAGCGTGAGCGTGAGTGAAGAAAGCGTTTCCGTGCGAAAAATGTTGCCCGACATATCGAGACGCAGCGGAATGCGGCTGCCCGCAGGCAAGGTCACCACCTGATGAGCATCTGGGTTGTGCCGAAATTGCTCGAAGGTCACGACGGGCAGATCGATCGACTCGCGCCCAGGCTGCAGTTGTTTCGCGATCAACGGCGGGATCAGCACCACGACCAGCCAGCCCAGCGATTGTGCGAGCCGCACCCATGAGGGACGCGCACGTCCATGATCCAGCATGCTTGCCAGCAACGGCAGGCCGATCCCCAGTGTGGAAGATGCGATCCATTGCGAAGCCGTGTAGTTCTGGCGGAATACCAGCATACCGATGCCGATGGCGATGATGAAGGCACCCACCCATTCCAGCAATTCTTCCGAGAACAGGCCATGCACATACAGACCCACCCCGGCCAGCACCAGCCAGGCCGCCAGCACCATGTAGCCGCCGCCGTAAAAAAAGGTGGCAAACGTGAGCAGTACGCCGAGCGCCATCAGCAGCCACCACACCTTGATCACCTGGCGATGGATGAAGGACAGCGCTTCGTCACGCGCCTGCTTTGCCCGCCGCATGAGCTGCCAGTCCACCAGGCCGACGCCGCTTACTATCAGCACCAGTAACACAAGCCATGCCAGCGCGCGCTGCTGCAGTTCCGGAAACTGTTCCGGCGTCAGGATGTGGTCACTGATCAGGATCAGGCCGCCGCAGCTCAGGCCCCACAAAATCAGACTGTGCCGCTCCATGCGCAAGTTGCGGTGACCCGCAGACAACATTGAATGGATGGAATCAAGTTGTTGTGTGGCAAGTTGTGACATGATGAGCTCCTGTATTCAACCCGATTTATGCTTAAGAAAACCCGTTATTCATGCTGTCCGGAAAACAAACCTTCTGCGATGCCTGACACATGCCATGAGCCGGAAATCCGCCCGCTCCGGGTGTTCAATTGCCCGGACAGGTTCGCTTTCGCGTCATCTCTCCTGGCGATCATATGGATTACACCATCCGGCGCAATATTTCCCGAGATGAAAAAAACGATGCCGGTAGCACTGGATTCTCCCGAGCCGGACACTTGCCCTGCGTGATCCAGATGAAAGGAAAATACGCCGCTATCATCGCCAGTGTATGTTCCGTAATAATCGCCATTGAGCGGCAAACCGTGGCCGGAAGTGGTGATTTCCTGTCTGGCATATTCTCTCACCTGATTGCGAATCCGATTCAAGTCGAGACGATAGTCGCTTTCATTGGCGTCGAGTACCTTGATACCATCGTCCTGACTCGCGAACTGCCTTGTTTCCTGCTTCCGGTCTGCTTTAACCTGCCAGCTGAGCTCCTCAGACAACAAAGCCGGAACCAGGTTGACCGTCAAACGATGCTGTTCGTTGATGCGGGCATGCATACCATCCCAATCAATCTGCGAGAGCACGACAAGATGCAATAGCACAGAAAATGCCAATGGCCCTGCCAGTTGCCGTTTTTGGGACCGCCAACTTGCACGGGAGGAATAATCCGAATTGTGCAATGCGATACTCAAAGGAAATCACCTCACGATTTTCCTGAACTGATAGCCCGAGAACAACACACGCACTTCTCCATCCTGCTGCGCAACACGCACAGTTCCCCCCCCGTCGCTCAATGGCCCCAGGAGGATTCCTTCGTTATCTGACAATGGCTTTAACAATACCTTGCCCGCCGGTGAACCGGCCGAAACAAATTCGATAAACAGGAAACCCTTTTCCTCGATTAATTTCACGTGATCGGCGGAGTCGTGATCGGAGCCAGGAGTGATATTTTCGTAGTCGCCAAGGAAGTGCCTCCACGGTTCCAGATTGGACATCGGCTCGATGCGCTGTCCAACCAGCATTTCCTGTTCGCCAATGCGTGCGACGAACACTTTGCGTCCCCCAACGTCACGCAGGGAGAAGCCAATTTCACCCAGTATGCCCAGATCAATATGGAAGATACCGAAGATCGTATATTCAAGCCGGAACAGTCCGTCACTGCCTCGAACCAGATCGAAATCATGGTCCGCAGCATCAACACATAATCCCTTCCCGCATGCATATATTCTCGCAAGACCAGCCATGGTGGTGTAGTCACCCGCATATTCCTGCACGGTCTCGCTTGCGAGCGGCTTGTCGTCCGGCAGTATCCTGCGATACGCCGGTTGACGAATACCGGCCTTCGCTTCCAGCGCCAACGAAAGTGTTTCAGTCGCGATATGGTCGACAACCTGCCCCGCCGTACTGGAATTGGAAAGTACGACGACACCCAGTTTGTGTGCGGGCAAAATGTACAACTGGCTACGAAAGTGGGTAGCAATTCCCCCACTATGGTGAGCCACGATGCCCCCGTTTTGTATTGTTGATGTGCCGAGCGTACTTAACATCCAGCCCAGACCAACATGAAAGTTGAAATCCAGCGGTACGGATGTGTTCTGGGGCCGCAACATTTCGGCAACAGTTTCCGGCTTAAGGATTTGCCGGTTTCCGGATTTGCCATCGGCAAACGTCATGGACATGAAACGGCTGAGTTCGACCACGCTGGAATTAAGTCCTATGGCGGGAACATCGCGCAAAGCCAGTGCAGCTTCCGCGTCTCGACCACGATATCCTTTTGCCATAAGTGTCGATGCAGAAGGACCGGTATCAAACGAGGAATTCTTCATGCCCAGCGGATCGAGCAGTGATTGTTTCATGTAAACAGCGAAGGGGGTCCCGCTCTGATTTTGAATTGCGTTACCCAGCAGCGAGATGCCCACATTGGAATGGGAAAGAAGCAGGTTGGGCGGATAGGCTGCGTACTCATCGCGCATATCGGCCACCAATTCCGTAAATGGCGCCGGAGCGGAAGCCGCGAAGCCATTTCGTCGCTGAGCCGGAAGACCGGAATGATGGGTCATCAGTTGGCGCAGCGTGATCTCGGGTGTATTGGGGTAATGCGATTTAATCGAAAAGTCCGGAATATACTTTCTCAAAGGCTGATCGATATCGAACTTTCCCTGTTCCGCCAACCGCATCGCCGCCGTATCGGTAAACAGGTGGGAGATCAAACCAACCCGGTAAAGCGTATCGGCACTCGCCGGAATCTTTTCCCCCTCATCGGCATATCCGAAACCCTCGGCCCAGACGATGTGTTGGTCATCCACCAGGGCAATACTCAACCCCTCGACCGAATTTTTCTTCATTGCATGTCGGATCAAATCGGTAACGTAGGTCTGAACAGTTGCGTAGTCACCGCGCACGATACTGTCCGGACGAGTACTTGCAGTGGCACATCCGAAAAGCATACCGATGACAAGGATAATCGCAGGCAATTTCACAATCTCAATCCCTCTGGTTTAAGGAATTCATAGGATGCATGACAATTTTCGCTCTCTACTCTGTTTTACAGAGCGTACTACTCTGCAAAACAGAGTGTCAACCGAAAGATTGCCCATGTTGCAAAAAAATCAGGGGGGAACACATTGCCAGCAAGTTTGCAGCCAAAGGCTTATGTCGCGATAATGCAGAAAATAATCTATTATTGAAGCGCTTACGCCACCAACATCAACTGTGATCACTATTAGTATTGGCAGACTGTATTTCCCGAAATGACTGATTCATCAACCATAATTAGCAAAGAACTGCGTGCCCTCGCCTCCCCAGCGACAGCAATAAACCTGCAGCGCTTCTTTAAAACCGGGCCGGGGCAATACGGCGAAGGGGATGTGTTTCTTGGCATCAAGGTGCCGCCCATGCGTACCCTGGCCAAACGGCATCCAAATACCGATCTTGAAACCATCGCAACGCTGCTGGATTCGCGCTACCACGAGGAAAGGTTCCTGGCCCTGTTGCTGTTGATGCAGCGCTATCAGCAAGGTACCCGCAGGGATCAAACTGCTGTTTACGATCTTTATCTGGGCAACACCCACTGCATCAACAACTGGGATCTGGTGGATATTTCCGCTCCACATATCGTTGGCCGCCATTTGCAGGATCGTTCGCGCAAAATATTGTACAAACTGGCACGCTCGTCTTCCCTTTGGGAACGACGCATTGCCATCCTCGCCACTTTCCATTTCATCCGCCGGGAGGATTTCGCCGATACACTGAAGATCGCGAAGATTCTGCTGCACGATGAGCACGACCTGATACACAAAGCAGTGGGCTGGATGCTGCGCGAAGTAGGTAAACGAAACCTAGTAAATGAGAAGGTTTTTCTGCAGCAACATTACCGCAGCATGCCACGCACCATGCTGCGCTATGCCATCGAACGTTTCCCGGAATCCAAACGCAAAAGATATCTGTCCGGAAAGGTGTAGAATCGCGTTGGTTACAGCAGACCGTCCAGCTTCAGACAGATCACTTTGAAGCAACAAAACACAACGCGACGTGCTGCCAACCGAGGAGAGTGGCAAGCATGTTCCGCGCACTTCAAAAACTCAGTCTGAAGTCCAGAGTGGCCGCGTTCACTCTGGGCGTGTTGCTGCTATCAGTCTGGGTTCTCACTTTTCTGTTCTCATCCCGCCTGCCTGATTTCAATGCGTTCACTGCGGCAACAACAGTGTCCGTATTCATCATCGGATTTGTCTGGCTGTTTTTGCGACATCAGCGTTCTGTCGAACCGGACAGCCCGAAAACAGGCAAACTGCAACCCAGCCTCAACCCTCTGCAGGAAGACCCCACACAGGACGAAAACCTGATACGTAAGGATGAGGCCTTGTATCACTCGATGTTCACCAACAACACCGCCATCAAGTTGCTGGTCGATCCGAAAAAGATGCGTATTGTGGATGCGAATCCCGCAGCCGCTGCGTTTTACGGGTGGTCGGTCGAGGAGTTGCGCAAGATGCACGTCACCGACATCAACACGCTTCCACCGAAACTGATAGCGAATGAAATGGAACTTGCGCTCAGCGAAAAGCGGCAATTCTTCCGTTTCCAACATCGCATTGCTTCAGGAGAAGTGCGCGATGTCGAAGTTCATTCCGGGCATGTCGACTACCACGACAGGGTACTCCTCCATTCCGTCGTTAACGATGTCACCGAGCGCGAACAGGCGCTGCGCCGCGAAAAGAAACGCAACGATGTGCTGGAAATGCTGGCTCGAGGCAAGGGACTGAGCGACATTCTTCACACTATCGTTAATCAGGTTGAAACCGAACATCCGCATGTACTATGTTCGATTTTGCTGCCGGACAAAAACCACAGACATCTGCTAATCGGTGCCGCGCCGTCTTTCCCCGATTTTTTCAACCAGGCCATACGTAAGTTCGAAATCGGAGTTGAATGCGGTTTCTGCAGCAATACCGCCGCGACCGGAGAACGCGCCATCGTCTCCGACATCCAGACCCAATCCGACTGCTCATCATTCAGGGAAAAAGCAGCCCAGGCAGGGCTCGCTTCGTGTTGGTCGGAGCCCGTCTTATCTTCCAGGGGGGAGGTATTGGGAATAATGGCGCAATATCATCGCAAAATAGCCTCTCCCGACATCGCACAGGTTCGTCTCATCGAGGAAATGGCAAAAATCGTCGGCATCGCGATCGAACGTCAACTGGACGAAGAGAATTTGCAACTCGCCTCCACTGTCTTCCAATCCAGTCCGGAAGCCATCGTCATCACAGACGCGAACAACAAGATTGTTGCGGTCAATCCCGCCTTCACCAAAATCACGCAATATGAGGCACATGAAGCCATTGGTCACGACCCCAATCTGCTCAGCTCAGGGGAGCAGGGCAGAGAGTTCTACCATGCCATGTGGTCGTCCATACATGCCTTCGGCAGTTGGCAGGGAGAGATCATCAACCGCCGCAAAAACGGCGAATATTATTCGGAATGGCTGACCATCAATACTGTTCGCGACGAAAACAACGAAGTACGCCAGCGCATCGCTATCTTTTCCGATATCACCGACAAGAAACGCAACGAAGAAATCATCTGGCGCCAGGCCAACTACGATGCACTCACCGGCTTGCCCAATCGGCGCCTGTTCCATGACCGGCTGGCGCAGGAACTGAAACGTGGCGGGCGCGGGAAGGATTCACTGGCTCTGATGTTCATCGACCTCGATCACTTCAAGGAAGTGAACGACACCCTGGGCCATGAGGCGGGCGATAACCTGCTGATGCAGGCTTCCAGGCGCATCGCTGCCTGTATTCGCGAATCGGATACGCTGGCTCGCCTGGGCGGGGATGAATTCACCATCATCCTGCCGGGGGTCGCCGACCCTAAACGTCTGAGCGTTTTGGCCGACACGATTATTCAAGCCGTCTGCAGGCCTTTCATGCTTGGAGAGTCATCGGCGTACGTCTCCGCCAGCATCGGCATCACGCTGTATCCGCAGGATGCGGACAACCTCTCTTCGTTGTTGAAAAATGCCGACCAGGCGATGTACGTCGCCAAAGGCAGAGGGCGCAATCAATACAGTTATTTCACCTCTTCGATGCAGGAAGCCGCACAGACGCGCCTGCAACTCAGCAATGATTTGCGGCGCGCGCTCGATACCGGACAATTCGAAATCCACTACCAACCCATCATCGACCTTTCCAGCGGGCTACCGGCCAAGGCCGAAGCTTTGTTGCGCTGGCACCATCCGGGACTTGGCCTGATCAGTCCATCTGTCTTCATCCCGCTGGCGGAAGAAATCGGGCTTATCAACGATATCGGCGAATGGGTCTTCCGTCAGGCCGCCCTCAAGGCCAAGCAATGGTGCACCGGGAAAAATAATCTCCTGACGTCCATGCAGATCAGCGTAAACAATTCTCCGCGCCAGTTCATTACCGGCGACAATAACATGACAGCTCTCAGCTGGCTGCGCGCGCTGGACATACCACCAAGCAGCATCGTAGTGGAGATCACCGAAGGGCTGCTGATGGACGATCACAGCGAAGTGCAGGAAAAACTGCTGGCGTTCAGAGATGCGGGCGTTCAGGTTTCACTGGACGATTTCGGCATGGGGTATTCGGCGATGTCATACCTGCAACGTTTTGACATCGACTATCTCAAGATCGACCAATCCTTCATACGCAACATGAGCACCAATCCCGGCGACCATGCGATCGTCGAGGCGATCATCGTCATGGCACACAAGCTGGGCATGCAAGTCATTGCCGAAGGCGTGGAAACTGCGGAACAGCGCGCCATGCTGATCGCAGCAGGATGTGATTTCGGGCAGGGCTATTTGTTTGCCAGACCGATGCCCTCAGGTGAATTCGATCGCTACCTCAACAGATGTCTGGAACTTTAACGGGCTGTCAGTCGATCACCTTGCCGCGCAAGGCCTTGATCCCGCCACGCCTGACTTTGCTCTCAATGCGCCTCTTCTGGGAATTGCGACTGGGCCTGGTCGCAATGCGTTTTTTTGGCTGGACAGCCACCGATTGCAACAAGGTTTTCAATCGCCGCAGCGCCTCGTTGCGATTCTGTTCCTGATTGCGGTATTCCTGCGCCTTGATGATGACCACGCCATCCTTGGTGATGCGCTGATCGTTGAGTTGCAACAACCGTTCCTTGAATTCCGGCGGCAACGACGAAGCACCGATATCGAAACGCAAATGCACCGCGCTCGCCACCTTGTTCACATTCTGCCCGCCCGCACCCTGTGCACGCACCGCGGTGAAGTCGATTTCGCGGTCGGGAACGATGACGTTGTGCACGATGTAAAGCATTAGGGAGAAACCTTCAAGAACCGTCGCGAACGGTTCGAGTGCAAGGCGCACGGAACGGAGCGACGAGAAAACGAGCACAGCGAGTTTCGGCGTAGACTAACCTTCAGGTTACGTCGTAGCCACATACCTCTCGCAGCAATCGAGGTGCGCAGCAGGTTGTTGAAGGCGTTCACAACTTTACTGCGTGCTCGCGCGTGGTATGGAACACCACCTTCGGCCAGCGTTCCTGAGTCAGTTTCAGGTTGACGTTATTCGGCGCGAGATAAGCCAGGTTGCCCGCCGCATCGATCGCCAAATTGTGCGACAGGGCCCTCTCGAAATCGGCCAGTATTTTTTTGTCGTCGCAGGTCACCCAGCGTGCGCTCGTCGTACTGGTACCCTCGAACATCGCATCCACGCCGTACTCGCCCTGCAGACGGCTGGCCACCACATCGAACTGCAGCATACCCACTGCGCCGAGAATAAGGTCGCCGCCATCCACCGGCTTGAACACCTGCACCGCGCCCTCTTCGCCCAGTTGCTGCAAGCCTTTGTGCAACTGCTTCACCTTGATCGGGTTGCGAATGCGCACCGAGCGGAAAAAATCAGGCGCGAAATACGGGATGCCGGTGAACTGCAACGCTTCGCCTTCGGAGAAACTGTCGCCGATCTGCATGTTGCCATGATTGGGCAGGCCGATGATGTCGCCCGCATAGGCCTCTTCCACCTGTTCGCGGCTCGACGCCATGAAGGTCACCACACTGGATGCCCTGACCTCCTTACCGATGCGCAGGTGCTTCATTTTCATGCCGCGCTCGAAATGGCCGGAACACACGCGCAGGAAAGCGATGCGGTCGCGATGGTTGGCATCCATGTTCGCCTGTATCTTGAACACGAAGCCGGAGAATTTTGGCTCGACAGGTTCGACACTACGCACTGTAGCATCGCGCTCGCGCGGCGCAGGCGCCCAGTCCAGCAGCGCATCCAATATCTCGCGCACGCCGAAGTTGTTGATGGCAGAGCCGAAGAACACAGGCGTCTGTTTGCCGTCGAGAAAACGTTGCAGATCGAACGGATGCGACGCGCCATGCACCAGCTCCACCTCCATCTTGAGCTGCTCGATCTCCAGCGGGAACATTTCTGCCAGGCGCGGATTGTCTATTCCTTTGATGATCTCAAAGTCTTTGGTATCGCGCTCCTCACCCGCCTCGAACAGCATGATCTCGTCGCGCAGCAGGTGGTACACGCCTCGGAAGGTCTTGCCCATGCCGATGGGCCAGGTCACCGGTGCGCATTGTATCTGCAGCACCGATTCCACTTCGTCCAGCAGCTCCAGCGGATCGCGCACCTCGCGGTCCATCTTGTTCATGAAGGTCAGGATGGGTGTGTCGCGCATGCGGCACACATTGAGCAGCTTGATGGTCTGCGCTTCCACGCCCTTGGCCGCGTCGATCACCATCAATGCCGAGTCCACGGCAGTAAGCACGCGATAGGTATCCTCGGAAAAATCCTGGTGGCCCGGCGTGTCGAGCAGGTTCACCACATGGTCGCGATACTCGAACTGCATCACCGAACTGGCGACCGAAATACCGCGCTGTTTCTCGATAGCAAGAAAATCGGAAGTCGCATGGCGCCCGCTCTTGCGCGCCTTCACCGTGCCAGCGAGCTGGATTGCACCGGAAAACAGCAGCAATTTTTCGGTCAGCGTGGTTTTACCCGCATCCGGGTGGGAAATGATGCCGAACGTGCGGCGGCGCGCCACTTCGCGCGAGATCAGGTCGCGCGAAACGGCAGCGGGTTCCCTGGTTGTTTGTTCGAGCTCTTCGGACATGGTTACAGCCTGTAAAAAAGGCCGCAAGTCTAAAGGCTTGGCGGGCGAATGTCTAACCTGCGTTACGCATGGATGCGGTGCTGCAGCAAAGCATGCACGAATATCGGATAAATGCTTCTGGACAGCGAATTATCGAGTTACTATTTCCCCGGCCAGCCAATACCAGACATATCCATGAGCAAAGATCCTGCTTTTTTCCGCAACCAGATCGAAACAGAGCTATTACGCCTGGAAGAAACACTGGCGCAGGCAACCGATGCTGCCGACACAGTGACGCTGGATCAATCGAGCGTGGGACGGCTATCGCGCATGGATGCAATGCAGCAGCAGGCCATGGCGCAAGGCATGCGCGAACGGCTGCTGCAACGAAAAAGAAAACTGGAGGCCGCGCTCGCCAGGATAGATGCCGACACCTACGGGCACTGTTGTCAGTGCAACGCGGAGATCGAAACAGAGCGGCTCAATATCGACCCCGCCAGTGTTTTCTGTCCGGAGTGCATGGCTGAACGGGAAGCCGATTTCAGACATTCAACTTGATATCAGACATACATTTAGAACTTTTTTTCATCGGCCAAAGAGGAGGTCATGCAATGAACTACAAATTGATACTCATGCTAATACTGGCTGGCCTTGCAGTTCTTTTCATAATACAGAATGTAGCTGTCGTCGAAATCCAGTTCCTGTTCTGGTCCATCCAGATGTCCCGGTCTTTACTTATGTTCCTTTTACTTGCCATAGGAATCACCATAGGTTGGTTCTTGCATGGCTACCTGAAACATAAGAAAGTTAAATCCGAATAAGTATATTTAAGGAAACACTGAATAAGTCGTCATTCCCGCGAAAACGAGCCAGGCACGAATAGCTCTAAAGAGAACACAATGAGCAAGCAAGTTGTGTAGCGTCGCTCACCAAAACCCGAAAAGAAAACTGAAGAAATACACAGCCCCTGTCTGACCCGGGATATCCCGATGCAGACAGGGGCTTCTTCCTGAATCACGCAAGATCGAAACGATCCAGGTTCATCACCTTGCTCCATGCCGCCACGAAGTCGCGCACGAACGCATCCTGCGAATCGCTGCATGCGTAGACTTCCGCCAACGCCCGGAGCTGGGCATTCGAACCGAAGACCAGATCGACAATCGTGCCCGTCCATTTGAGTTTGCCCGTTGCACGGTCGTGTCCTTCCAGCACACCTGCTTCGGTGGCGGACTTCTGCCACTTCGTGTTCATGTCAAGCAGATTCACGAAGAAATCGTTGGTCAACGTTTCGGGCTGTCTGGTGAAGACGCCGTGTTTCGACTGGCCGACGTTCGCGTTCAGCGCGCGCAAACCACCGATCAGCACCGTCATCTCCGGGGCGGTCAGTGTCAGCAACTGCGCCTTATCCACCAGCAGCTCGGCTGCCGCTCCTTCGAGTCCCTTGCGCACGTAGTTGCGGAACCCGTCCGCGGCCGGTTCCAGTGCAGCGAACGAGCCCACATCGGTCTGCGCCTGCGATGCATCCATGCGCCCCGGCGTGAACGGAACCTTCACCTCATGTCCTGCCTTCTTCGCTGCGGCCTCGACGGCTGCGTTGCCGCCCAAGACGATCAGATCGGCAAGAGAAACTTTCTTGCCGCCGGACTGCGTGTCGTTGAACGCACCCTGGATGCCTTCCAGCGTCTTGAGTACCTTCGCCAGTTGCGCGGGCTGGTTGACTTCCCAATCTTTCTGCGGCGCCAGGCGAACGCGCGCACCGTTTGCACCGCCGCGCATGTCGGAACCGCGGAACGTGGATGCCGAGGCCCAGGCGGTGGCAACCAGTTCCGAAACGGACAGGCCCGAATCAAGTATCTTGCTCTTGAGGCTGGCGATATCCTTCTCGTTGATCAGCTTGTGGTTCACCGCGGGAATAGGGTCTTGCCAGATAAGTTCCTCCGCCGGCACCTCGGGGCCGAGATAGCGTGCGCGCGGACCCATGTCGCGGTGCGTCAGCTTGAACCATGCGCGGGCAAACGCGTCCGCAAGTTGTTCAGGATGCTCGTAGAAGCGCCGCGAAATTTTTTCGTACGCGGGATCGAAACGCAACGAGAGGTCGGTGGTCAGCATGGATGGCGCGTGACGTTTGGCCGGGTCATGCGCATCCGGGATCGCGTCGGCACCCACGCCGCCTTTCGGCCTCCACTGATGCGCACCGGCCGGGCTCTTCGTCAGTTCCCATTCGTAGCCGAACAGGTTTTCGAAGAAATTGTTGCTCCATTGCGTCGGCGTGTTGGTCCAGGTAACTTCCAGCCCGCTGGAGATCGTGTCGCCGCCTTTGCCGCTGCCGAAGCTGCTCTTCCAGCCAAGGCCCTGCTCTTCGATCCCAGCAGCTTCCGGCTCCGGGCCCACCTGAGCCACATCGCCGGCGCCGTGCGTTTTGCCGAAAGTGTGACCGCCGGCAATAAGCGCAACGGTCTCTTCGTCGTTCATCGCCATGCGCGCGAAAGTCTCGCGGATATCGCGCGCGGCCGCGATCGGGTCCGGGTTGCCGTTCGGCCCTTCCGGGTTCACATAGATCAGGCCCATCTGCACCGCGGCGAGCGGATTCTCGAGGTCGCGGTCGCCGCTGTAGCGTTCGTCCGCCAGCCACTTGCCTTCCGCTCCCCAGTAAATATCTTCTTCCGGTTCCCAGATATCCTTGCGCCCGCCGCCGAAACCGAAGGTCTTGAACCCCATCGATTCCAGCGCGACGTTACCGGCCAGGATCATCAGGTCGGCCCAGGAAATCTTCCGTCCGTATTTCTGCTTGATCGGCCACAGCAGCCTGCGCGCCTTGTCGAGGTTGACATTGTCGGGCCAGCTATTGAGCGGGGCGAAGCGCTGGTTGCCCGTCCCCGCGCCGCCGCGACCATCGCCGATGCGGTAGGTGCCCGCGCTGTGCCACGCCATACGAATGAACAAAGGACCGTAATGGCCGAAGTCCGCCGGCCACCACGCCTGCGAGTCGGTCATCAACGCACGCAGGTCTTTCTTCACGGCTTTCAGGTCGAGGCTCTTGAATTCTTTGGCATAGTCAAATTCCTCGCCCATGGGATCGGACAGCGAGGAATGCTGGTGCAGGATATTCAGTTTCAGTTGATTGGGCCACCAGTCCGCATTTGATTGGGATCCGGCGACCGTGCTTGTACGTGCATGGCCCGGGAACGGGCACTTGGATTCGTTTGACATGGCGCTCTCCTTTTGTCGGTTGCAAGAATTTGCACGGTCAGGATAGGGCGCGAGCACTGATTTATCCAATATTTAATACATATATCACTGATATGTTTTATCTATCACATGACTTCACCTGTTTTTGCACAGAACAGCCGCTGTATCGCCGCAGGCCGGTTGCAAAGGTGTGCGGAGTGTAAGTCGTGTCGCGGAAACAACGGCGTCAAATAGCGAAGCAATGATAGACATGCCATTGAATGGACCGGAATTAATTCCGGTCCGGAAAATTGCCGCGATATCTGAAGGAAAATTGCGCTGGGCTTCGACAAGCTCAGCCCGAACGGCATTAATACTTCAACATGCGGTGGCAGGAATTTTCAAATCAGGGCCGGCATTTGTAAAAGTTGAAAGTCCGCTTGCCGAGTTCAGGCG
Organism: Sideroxydans sp.; assembly: GCA_050287265.1. Classification (GTDB taxonomy): domain Bacteria; phylum Pseudomonadota; class Gammaproteobacteria; order Burkholderiales; family Gallionellaceae; genus Sideroxyarcus. The sequence continues at coordinate 18,222 of JBNKBO010000033.1, forward strand.
ACTCACCCTTCACGACCGTATCTGCACCCGCATCTGCAGCTTGATTGCGTGCCATTTGGTACATATTTGCTTCTACATCTTCCTTAATTCGATATTTGGCAAAAATGCTGATAATGGTAGCCCCCTTGGACTTACAGCTGGCAACCTGGTCTGCTTCCGCCAAAGACACTTTATCCGCTCCTTCGTGAACCCCGATGAAGATGTTGTGTGCACATCCACCCAGCCCGGCAAGCAGCGGCACGATGGTAACGATCGCTAGCATTCCTTTTGACAATTGCATGGCAAACTCCTGGTCTATTCAGAAAATGATTACATCCGTTATGAATGCCGGATGGTAATACCGATAACCAAAATATACATCAAGAGAATCGCGTGACACTTTATCGCAAATTGGATGGCGGCATTGGAGAAAAATTGGGCAACTGGAATGGGCAGCCCCCATGATTCAATTTCCCGCAGAACAACCGTTCGCCAGAAGTATATAGGCCAAACGGCATATTGTTCTTTTCCGTGCCGTGGAGTAGCGTCCCTATCCCAGAAAAATCCGGGAGACATCATGGAAACAGGATTGTCAGAGATCGATTTTCAGGCGCTTTGCGCAAGAAAGTTCTTTCCTTCACCCGATGCATGGGAGGATCATGTTTTTTATTTCCTGCTGCTCGACAGATTCTCGGACGGAAAAGAAAATGGCTTCCGCGGCAATGACGGCGAAGTCGTCACCACAGGCAGCACCCCCCTCTTTCAGCCCGCCGACAACGGGAATGCCATCACCAGCGAAGCGCAGGCGGCCGCATGGCAAGAAGCGGGCAGCAAATGGGTTGGCGGAAACCTGCGCGGGTTAACCGGCAAGATCGGGTATCTGAAGCGTCTGGGGGTAACGGCGATCTGGGTGAGCCCCGTGTTCAAGCAAATCTCGTCTCAGCCAACTTATCACGGCTACGGCATCCAGAACTTCATCGATGTCGATCCCAATTTCGGCACGCGCGAAGACCTCAAAAAAATGGTTGAGGTTGCCCATGAACACGGCATCCATGTGGTCATGGATATCATCCTGAACCATTCGGGGAATGTTTTCAGCTACGCACCTGACCGCTATTGGACCGAAGACAATCATTCGGGCAACTATTTCATGGACCCGCGCTGGGACGGCAGGTCATATCCGGTAAAAGGATTCAACGCTGAAAACGGCGAACCGGAAATACCCTTTGCGCAAAATGCTGCCGCATCGAAGAACGATGCGATCTGGCCCGTTGAATTCCAGAACCCCGCCTTTTTTACTCAAAAGGGACACATCAACAACTGGGACAACGACCCCGAATACCGGGAAGGCGATTTTTGCGACCTCAAGGATATCAACCACGGCTACGGCGACATTGACCACTATCAGACATCGGATGCCCTCAAGGCACTGTGTCAGGCGTACAAATTCTGGATCGCCTATGCGGACATCGACGGTTTCAGGATCGACGCGGTCAAGCACATGGACCCGGGTGCAACGCGATTTTTTACCTCGGTCATCCATGAGTTTACCCAGGGCATCGGTAAAGAGAATTTTTACCTGATCGGCGAAATAACCGGCGGCAGGGAATTTGCCTACCACCTGCTGGAATTGACCGGCCTGGATGCAGCTCTCGGAATTGGCAACATACAGGATAAGCTTGAATACCTCGTCAAGGGAAAATGCAATCCGGCCGAGTATTTCGACCTGTTCCGCAATTCGTCGCTGATCAACAAGGAATCTCACCTGTGGTTCAGGAACAAGGTGGTTGTCACCTTTGACGACCACGACCAGATACGCAAAGGGAATAGCAAAGCGCGCTTCTGCGCGGACAGCGAAGACAACAGGAAACAGATATTGAACGTGATGGCGCTCAACGCGGTCACCCTCGGCATTCCCTGCCTGTATTACGGCTCGGAGCAGGCATTCGACGGCGAGGGCTCGAATGACCGCTACATCCGCGAAGCCATGTTTGGCGGAAAGTTCGGCGCCTTCAGAAGCGCATCCCGACATTGCTTTAACGAGGACAGTTATATCTACCGGGAATTGGCCGAGATCCTGGCTATCCGGAAAAGAGAGATCGTGCTGCGCAGGGGCCGGCAGTTCCTGCGAGAAATTTCCGGCGACGGAATCAGTTTCGGGCTGCCACAGGTGCTCGGCGGCAAGATGCTTTCCGTGGTGGCCTGGTCCAGGATATTTGACGACCGCGAAATGCTCCTGGCGCTGAACACGGATTCATACAATGCGCGAGGCGCCTGGGTCACCATCGACAATGATCTGCACAATGCAGGCAGCCCGCTGAAATGCATCTATTCGACCGAGAAACAACAGGTCGGACAGGAACTGAAGACAGCAAACAGAAACGGAAAGGCCGAATTCCTCACCGTGCCACCTGCCGGGTTTGTGATTTATTGCTAGAGAGGCGGAGTCGCACCCTTCCTCTTTTCGGCCATTCCGGACCAAGGCGGTTTGCTGAGATGGGTGTCTATTCGGTCTGAAGCGATGTCCGCTATCCGCATGCGCTGCCCCATGGTGGATATTCTAATTACTTCTCTCCCGTAGCTATGTAAACAAAACCTCCGTACAGGTCAGTGACAGTGACATTCCGGAAATAGCGTTTCATCACTTCCCACGGTTTTCGATCACTGATATCCAGTGAAACACCAAATGGTTTGGTAATCACGACACCCAATTTTGCCACCCATAACGGCCATGCTTCCGGTTTCTTCAAATCGAGGATAACAAGCCGCCCACCTTTGGGCATGGCGTGCCAGGCGCGTTCGATGATGGATTGATACTCAGGCACCAGCGTGAGCGCAAATGAAGAAAATACACCATTGACGTTGTCCGGAAATGAATACTGTGCGGCATCGCTCTGTACCAGCGTGACATTTCCCCAATTATTGGTTTTTACCCTTGTCTCGGCTTGTTGCAACATAGCATCTGTAAGATCGACACCGATTAGCTTACCCGTCTGGCCGAGATCATGGAGAGCGTACCGAAAATTAAGCCCCGTACCGCATCCGACCTCCACAAGGGTATCTCCCGGCTTAAGCGCCAACTGCGAAATAGCCATCTTCCGGTATTTCGCTTCGCGAAAACCAATCAGATAATAGAGATTCGCGCTGAAGTCATAGCGCTTCGCGCGCTTGCGATACAAATCCCTAATTTCGTCCTTTTCTAATGCCATGGCTCATGAACTCCAACCGTTATCATACGGATACATTTGTCCGTATATGTGGATATGAATAACCAAGCTTCCAAGAGCGAAATGAATATTCGCCCGGAAACTATATAACATTTTCGAGCAGAGACGGACACACCTGTCTTCGAAACCCGAGCCGGGGCATTATGTACTGCATACAGTGCGTGATGCTGGACGTTCGGGTTCGCACAATGTGACAACCGGTATTGCGCGGTAAAAAATGTGAAGCCGATCATATCAGCCCCTACCCTTGCTCACTTATTGCCATATTTGCGAATTTTCTTTACGTCTGGATGGCTCTCCCAGTTCCTGTCCTAGAGTGACTCTGATCCCAAGGTAGTTAGCGGCAAAACGCAACAGAAAAGAATGCAAATGGATTTGTTCATCGTTTCGCTGGCGCTCAATGTCTGATCTCAGCGGCAGGGCATACGAAACGGTTCAAGCGAAGCGAAAAACCGGCGCGAGCGAACTGTCAGCCGGAATTCCGTTTTCAGACAATTCCCCGCTGGAAACTTTTCCGCCCGCGTTTGCACTTGATCGTTTTCAGGCCATGTACGAGATCGCGTACCTGGGCAAGTAAATCCTCTGCCTGATTACGGCTCTCCCGTATAATCCTGCTTATGGGAATAAATCCGGACGTAGACGATTTGGTACAAGGAGTGAGGGGGCTGATCACGCTGCCCAATGTCTATGTACGTATTAATCAACTGATCGATGACCCAAACAGCAATAGTAACGACATTGCCAAATTGATCAGCCAGGATCCGTCGTTCACCCTGCGTCTGTTGCACGTTGCCAATAGCGCGTTCTATGGCTTCCCTTCCAGTGTCGACACGGTCAGCAAAGCGGTTTCCATTATCGGTACCGCTCATATACGCAATCTGGCGTTGTCCATATCGATAGCAAAGAGTTTTGCCGGAATGCCGAATCATTTGGTATCAATGGATAACTTCTGGCAGCACAGTCTGTATTGTGCTCTGTCGGCGAGAATTCTTGCGAAAATGGCTGGCAAGGTCGATTCGGAGGTGATGTTCACGGCGGGTTTGCTGCACGATATTGGCGAGTTGATAATTTTCAACCGAAAGCCGGAGCAAGCAAGGGATGCTTTGCTGCTGGTGTTGGACAGCATGGATCAGTTACCGGTACATCTTGCCGAACAACAAACGCTCGGTTTCGACCATGCGCAAGTGGGCGGTGAGCTGGCGCGTCAATGGAATCTTCCGCCATTGCTGCAGGAGTGCATCGCCTGCCATCATGACATCGTTCATGCACAGCGTTTTCCGCGTGAGGTTGCCCTGATTCACCTGGCCAACTTTCTGGCCCTGATGGCTGAGGTGGATACGCTGAACACCAACGACGTCTCCCCCTGCGACCCCCATGCGTGGAACATCGTCGGGCTCGACGAATCGGCCATTGAGCAGGTGGTGCGTGAAGCCCAGGCCGAAGTGATCGAAACCAAAAAATTGTTTGTCGGCGGCTAGCCTGAGGGATTATTAACCATTATGGCTCTCGCCCCTATCCCCCACCCTCCCCTCACTCTGCCGGGTTTTGAACATATTCGAAGAACCTGGAATCGCGATCACAACGCATATGCTGCGCGGCTGCTACCCGGCGAATATTACGTTACCATCAACAATGAAGGAATCTATACCACGCTTGGTTCCTGCATATCAGCCTGCATTCGCGACAGGATTTCCGGAGTGGGTGGAATGAATCATTTCATGCTGCCAATTTCCGATGATGCTACCAGTTGGAAATCAACCAGCCTGAGTTCATCAGCTCGTTATGGCAATTTCGCCATGGAACATCTGATCAACGTAATCCTCAAGAACGGCGGACAACGACAAAACCTGGAAGTCAAACTGTTCGGAGGCGGACGCATTCTGGAAAACATGACGGATATAGGACAGCGCAACATCAATTTCGCCCGGGATTACCTGCAAACCGAAGGTCTCAAGGTCGTAGCAGAGGATGTCGGAGAGACTTTTCCCCGCATGGTGGTATTTTTTCCGGGCACGGGAAAAGTGAAGGTCAAGCGATTGCGCTCGCTGCATAACAACACCATCGTCGATGAAGAGAACAATTATCTCAAAGTGATCGAAAGCAAACCCGTCGGCGGCGATGTCGAGTTGTTCTGAGATACTTCCTTGTCCTAGTCGAGAAGATAAAAAACAGTAACCTCGTTTCCCTTCCCGGAATACTCGAGCTTGTAGGCAATATTCCTGACCAGCGTTATTCCCCTTCCATGCTGGCCTTGCGCCACGTTTTCCGGGGAAGCACCAGTGTATGCAGAGTATTCAAATCCATTACCGCTATCAAACACGTGTATCTTGACGGCATCGTGCCCCTCGATAACCACTTTTTCCATTTCGATTTCAATCAATCCAGTACTCAACGAACGCAGCCTTTTCTCCCGCAACTGTATGTAATTTTCGAATCCATCAAATCCTTGCTTCATGGCGGAATGCAGCCGCAGAATGCCGTGATCCAGGGCGTTGTTGAATAATTCGCTCAAGATCACATAGAGTTGCGAGCGGTGCTCGGCAGTTGCATGAATCTTGTCGATTATCTGCGAAAGCATGGAAACAACATTCAGATATTTCAGTTCTTCCACACCCAGACTGATTGCAACTCGCCAATTGTTGGGTGAAGACACGATATCGCAAGAATCCGAAAATTGCTGCATGGGAATTTTCTTTGCTTTGGCAAGAGAGAGATTCACCATCAGCAGGGATAGATCGTCATGAGCAGGCACCCCGCCCAAATGCTGTTCCAACGAGTGCATCAGGAGGTCAAAACGCCGATCGGGATTAACATCCTGAAGCAATTGTTTGATGCGTTCCTTTCCAAAGGATTCGCCTTCGAGCGATCTGGCTTCTGACAACCCGTCTGAAAAGGCGAAAAGCTGGCAGTCAGCCTCGTAATGAAAAATTTTCTCTTCCGGAAAAAACTCATCCTCGCTCAGTATTCCCAGCGGCAGGTTGCGGGATTCCCATTCATTCAGAATCGCTCCATCACTCCCTACCAGGATCGGGGCGGGCAGGCCGCCATTCCAGACTTCGATAATTCTGTTGCCAAAATCGATTGAAACAAGTACTGCTCCGATAAAACGGTCAACCGGCATTAGCCGGTGTGTTTTCGAATTCAGTTCCTCGGCAATACGCATTAACGGAATGCCTTTTTTCGCCATTGCCTTGAATATCTGGCTGAGCGGCAACAGATTCATTGCTGCAATCAAACCATGTCCGACAGCATCGGCCAGCATGATGTACAAAGTATTTGTTGGCGAGCGGGAAACCAGAATAACGTCTCCGCTGTATTGAGTTGCCGAATTTATCTGCATCCTGACACTCGGATCAGATGTGCTTTGTGCATCATTGATGCGCGCCATGATGTCACTGCCTAAACGTAGTTCTTCTTCGGTCTGAATCTGATACTGCTCCAGGGCTGATATTTTCTCGGCGAGTCGTATTTGCAGATTTTCCATATGTGACACGAAATTATTAAATACCTGCGCAATCTGTCCGATTTCGTCGTTTCCCCTGACATCGGCACGTCTGGAAAAGTCCTCGTTTTCCTTTACCTGCAGCATGACATTTTTGAGATCCACCACAGACCTGGTGGAAATTCGTATCAACCAGCAAATCAACATGAAAAGAAAGATTTGCAGGAAAAACTGGTTGGTCAGCAAAGCGAAACCCAGTTGATGGATCTTCTTGTATTCCGACTCGAGACTGGTCTTCAGGCTGATCGTGCCCAGCACTGTCCCTTCCTGTACACGATGACACCGCAGGCAATTTGTTCCAAAGAAGTTTTTTTCGGCTTTGTATGGAACCACCATACGCAGGGTATGCTTTCCATTGCGGGCTATCTCTGTCTGAACTGTTCCGGTTTCTGCTGCAAGACGATCCAGATCATCGCCCTGGCGCTCGGCCTCCAGACCTTGACCATACTGGTATTTCAGCCCGCTCGTACGTGCCAGATGGAAATCCTCAACACCATCAAGCAATGACATTTTGTCCTGGAATGCGGATCGGGCAGCCCGATTGCCGATCGTGCCGGACAACATCATCGAATTGAGCGCCAGCATGGACTGCGTTGCACTTTCCCGGATTCTGACCTGCGCTCCTTCCAGCATGGTTGATTCATAATTGGCTACCACCATGAAGTTCACGATCGATAGCGATACGAGCAGCGCAACCTGAATCGGGAGATTCAGTTTGATATTAAGTGACAGGTTCCTCCACCATGTCCTCATGATCATTTCGCTAAGCGCGCTTTCCGGTGCAGGTGTTGTTCATTTTGGGTCTTCCTTTCTCGTAATGGTGAACAAACGGTCAAAATTGGCGACTTCCAGCACCTGATTTGCCGCCTCTGACGGATTGACCAGCACGATCGTCTTGTTGACGGACTTTGATCGTTCTTTCAATAGCATCAACATCCCCAGGGCAGAACTGTCCAGATATTCCAGGTCACTCATTTCGATTTTGATCTGCTTCACATTGGAATCTTCAAATATCTTGCTATAGGCTTCCTTGAATTCTCTGTGAATCAGAAAATCAAAACGTCCCTTCATAATGATGCGAGCGGTGTTTTCCAGAATTTGTGTTTCTATTGTCATAGAACCTCCTGTTGAAAGAATCATACCCGTGTGCTTTTACTTCCATGCATAGCGAAATAATCCAGAGCATGGCGGGCAATGCTCTGCAACGGCAATACTTCGCAAGCGCCACCGAGGTTGATTGCCTCTTTCGGCATGCCAAATACGATGCAGCTCTCTTCATCCTGTGCAATCGTATGCGAGCCCGCCTGCTTCATCTCCAGCAATCCTTGTGCGCCGTCTTTTCCCATCCCGGTAAGAATGATGCCCAAAGCGTTCGCTCCGGCCACATTGGCCGCCGAGCGGAACAACACATCCACAGATGGGCGATGCCTGTTCACAGGCATTCCCTGATTCAGTTCGGTCATATAATTGGCGCCACTGCGTTTGAGCAGCAGGTGCGAATGGCCCGGCGCGATGTAAGCATGTCCGGGCAGAATGCGTTCGTTATGCCCGGCTTCCTTTACGGCTATCTTGCAAAGGTTGTCCAAACGATCCGCAAACGATTTGGTGAAATTCTCGGGCATATGCTGGGTCACCAGAATGCCCGGGACATCGGCAGGCAATCTGGTCAACACTTCCTTGATCGCTTCGGTTCCGCCAGTAGATGCGCCGATGATGATCAATTTTTCAGTTGAAGCAAATCGTCCTGCCACACTCGGCAAAATGGCATCTGCGGTATATCTTTTTTCGATATCGGGCGATGGTGTTGTGACCATCTTTCGCACACGAGCAAGCGATGCGGCGCGAATCTTTTCGGTGATCTCGCTGGCATATTCCTCCATACCGCGGGCAATATCGATTTTGGGCTTGGAGACAAAATCAATAGCACCCAGCGCCAGGGCCCGGAATGTTATGTCGGAACCGCGTTCGGTCAGCGTGGATACCATCAGCACCGGCATGGGGCGCAGACGCATCAATCTTTCCAGGAAATCGAGTCCATCCATCCTGGGCATTTCGACATCCAGCGTCAAGACATCCGGATTCAACGACTTGATCATCTCGCGCGCCACCATCGGATCAGGAGCAGCGCCAACACATATCATGTCTTTTTCGCGGTCGATGATTTCTTTCATTACGCCGCGTATCAGTGCTGAATCATCGACCACCAGCACCCTGATTTTTTTGCCGCCTGCTGTCATATGTATATAAGTTCTGAATTAATAAGGAACATGGCTTTTGTTAGAATATTTCCACATCCCCTGCAACCCTGGAATAAAGCAAACGCGACCTGTATTCGGATTCGCGGTTGATGATTGTGTCGTTGTGAACCGTTTTCAATATTTTCATGCGAACCAAACCGCTCTGCGGGAAGAAATATATCTTGCGCGGATAGATATCCAGCAGGTCCTGCGCCGCAACTTCTATCTTCTCTGTTTCAAGATAACGCAAAACGAACTTCGCATTGCTCTCTCCAACATTGGAAACCGTAAATCCGCGCAATATCGCCCCGCCACCGAACACTTTAGCCTCGAAATTAGCGCGTTTCGCTCCCATTTTCAGCAACTGGTTGATCAGGATTTCCATGGCATATGCTCCATATCGCGACGAATTACCCAATGGATCGCCTTCATTCTGCCCGCCACTCGGAAGCATGAAATGATTCATACCGCCGATTCCGCTTACCTTGTCCCTGATGCAGGCGCAGACGCATGATCCCAATACCGTCACCAGCAACATATCCCGTGCCGTAGCATAGTATTCACCGGGCGATATTTTGGCGGCCTCCGTATTGTGTGACCTGTCAAAATACAGATTCGGCGCCTGAAGTTCTTCATACAAATGATCGTATTCAAACCGTGGTTCTGACATGACTATCCACGCGGCAAAATAACGCTCACCGTAATCAATCTGATTTTCAGCCCGGGCGCGCTCATATTTTCTTTGTCAGTCGATATACGCTCTTGCCTTGTAATTCGAATACATGCCTTGCATTCAGAAAACTTTCAGAGTGCCCGGCGAACAAGAGTCCATCGGAATACAGCAATGGCGCAAATCGTTCCAATATCTTCAGTTGAGTTTCCTTGTCAAAATAGATCATTACATTGCGGCAGAATATGGCATCCAATGGGGCGCGTATCGGCCATTCATCATCAAGCAGATTGATTTGCCTGAAGGTAATCAGGGCACGCAACTCGGGACGCACCCGTACCATCCCTTCATGCGCACCGGTTCCTTTGAGAAAAAAACGCTTCAGTATATCCACGGGGAGATTTTCCACGCGCGCCTTGGGGTAGATACCGGCCTCGGCCTTGGCAAGCACATTGGTATCCACGTCGCTGGCGATGATGGAAACGGGAGGAGTAAAGCTACCGTAAGCATCCACCAGCGTTATCGCCATTGAATAAGGTTCCTCGCCAGTGGACGATGCGGAACACCAGAGGGAAACACGATGATGTTTGGAATGTTTCAGCGCATGCTCGGCCAGCATTGGAAAATGATGTTTCTCCCGGAAAAATGAAGTCAGATTGGTGGTAAGGGAATTGACGAATGCCACAAGCTCTTTTTCATCTTCATTATTCAACAAATCCAGATAATCCCGAAAATTCCGTATCCCGGTGGCTCTCAACCGCCGCGCCAAACGGCTGTACACCATATCCTGCTTGGACTGGTTCAGCGAAATACCGGCACGCGCATAGATCATCTGCCGGATTTGTTCAAAATCCTTATCAGTGAACTTGAACTCATGATCTCGTTCGTTTGTCGGCGCCTGTTTGAAATTCATTGGGATCACTTTTTCAGTTCAATTGCATTTTCGCCATTTTCCCGGCCCGGATAAACAAAACCAGAACGGAAACACCGAGTGTGCATGCATCTCCAACCGGGATTACTCGAGTGGTCTAAAGCGCGATCTCCTCTTTCAGCGCCATGATTTCGGAAACCGTCTCCCTGGCAGCAACAACAAAATCCCCGGCCAGCAGCGATTTGGCTCCGGAAACATCATTGTCGTTTACTTTCCGTACCACATCTCCTGCACAGCGATGGAAATTGGCATGGTTGGTCAGCAAGCCACTGTAATGCGCACTGTTCTTGTATTGCGTGCCATCGCCATAGATCCATTTGCCCAGCACACACTGGTTATCCTGGCATATGACAGCAGCATCGAGTTTTTCGGTGCCGGTTCCGTCAATGAATTGACCCAGGCGGACTTTCCACTTGATATGGGCTGCGATCGCGTCATCGAAATGCGTCTTTGCAGATCTGGTTGCCGAATTGTCTGACAAGGCAAGATGTCCGCCAGCGCCAGCGTCGATCTTGAACACTGCCACGGAGTCGGACAAATGCTGCGCCTGCTCTTCCAGCGATTCTGCTGCTGCTGCGGCTTCTTCGACCAGGGCTGCGTTCTGCTGGGTAACTTCGTCCATCTGTGTGATGGCGCGGTTGACCTGTTCGATACCGGAACTTTGCTCGACGGTTGCTGCGGTGATCTCGGACATGAGGTCGGTCACGCGCTTGATGCTGGAGACAATCTCCTCCATGGTCGATCCGGCCCGCCCCACTTGCTTGGTGCCGCCTTCAACCTTGGAGACGGAATCTTCGATCAGGCCCTTGATCTCTTTCGCGGCCGCAGCAGAGCGCTGCGCGAGATTACGGACTTCACCTGCAACCACGGCAAAGCCGCGTCCCTGTTCGCCGGCTCTGGCCGCTTCCACTGCGGCATTCAGCGCCAGAATATTGGTCTGGAAAGCGATACCGTCAATCACCGAAATGATATCCACGATCTTGCGCGAGGATTCATTGATCGAACTCATGGTGGTGACGACTTCGCCGACCACAAGCCCCCCCTTGCCCGCAACATCTCCGGAGCCGATGGCAAGCTGGTTGGCTTGCTTGGCATTTTCTGCATTTTGTTTGACTGTCGAGGTAAGCTCTTCCATGCTGCTGGCGGTTTCCTCGAGACTGGAAGCCTGTTCTTCGGTGCGCTGCGACAGGTCGGCGTTGCCGGAGGCAATTTCCTTGGCTGCAGTGTTGATCGTATCGACCGAACTCTTGATTTCTTCCACCAGTTTTTTGAGATTGCCCACAGTACTGTTGATGTTTTGCTTGGTCACGTCGAACATGCCCGGATAATCCTTGGTGATGGTCTGGGTCAGGTCGCCGGCTGCAAGTGCCTTGGCAACACGGATGATGTCCGTAAGACCGTGTTCGGTCATTTCGGAAAGTTGATTCATCAGCGACGACAAGGTGTGGCTGTAGCCGGCCTTGCCCTCTAGGCTCAAGCGGGTACTGAAATCGCCCTGACCGGCGGACAGCGCAATGAACTGGATCTCGTTGATGATTTCATTAAGCGCCTGCGCTGTTCCATTCACCCCGCGCGAAGTCTCGCCAAACAACCCTGGATAATCCTTGTCGATCTTTTGCGACAAGTCACCATCCGCCAGCGCCTGCGCGATTCTGGAAATATCCTTGAGACTTTCTTCATTCATATCGGAAAGCCGATTCAGCTCGCTTGCGATCTCCTGGGCAAATCCCTTATATGACGCCGTTTCCAGCTTCAAGCTGAACTCACCGTTGTTCGCTGCTTCGACAATACGCCGGATATCCGAGACGATGCGTTTCAACGCAGCCTGCATGTTGTCCATCAACGTCAGCAGACGGCCGATTTCATCATTGTTCTCCACGCGGATATTTCCGCTCAGGTCGCCTTCGGCGATTCTTTCTGCC
>JBNKBO010000034.1:0-30256 GCA_050287265.1 Sideroxydans sp.
GGGAAAGATATCGAATGGCGCGAAACCGAAAACGGCGACGGCACCGGCCAGGAAAGCTTGCAGGTACGGCGAGGTAATGAGTTTATTCACGGATAACGGCAATAAAGTTGATTCGCCAGATTATACGGTGTAACTTCCGCCGCACATCAACGTTACTGCCACATATACCCATGTCCGATCATGCTACCCTGCTTGAAAAGATCAGCTCCATGCTGAGCGAAAGCGACCTGTTCAGCCATTTGCCTGCCACGGAATTGAGCGCGGCTGCGCATTATTTCGGCATCAACAAGATCGCCCAGGACGAAACCATTTTTGAAGAGGGCGACGTCGGCAATTTCATGTGTATCGTACATTCCGGCAGCATCGCCGCGATCAAGGCCAACCAGGAAAAACAACAGGCGGAAATGCTCAAGCTGGGGCCGGGCCGCACTTTTGGCGAGTTGGCGGTACTGGACAACGAATGTCGTTCCGTCACCTGCCGAGCGGCGGAAGACAGCATTCTGCTGACACTTTCAAAAGAAGCGCTGGATGAGTTGCTGGAAGAACATCCGCGCATCGGTTCGCGCATCGTCCGCGCCATCGCCGTCGGCCTGTCGCACCGCCTGCGCATGGCGGCGGGGCAGTTGGCCGATCACATCGTTTGACCCAATCCATGCTCGCCTTTACGGAATATACAAAAATATTCATCAGCCTGTTCGCGATCATCGATCCGGTGGGCACCATCCCCATCATCATCGCGTTCACAGTCGGCATGACGGGACAAAAACGCGAACGCGTGGGACGCGTGGCCTCGCTGGCAGTATTCGGCATCCTGCTCGCTGCCCTGCTGCTGGGCGAAGCGATACTGGAATTTTTCAGCATCAGCATCCATTCCTTCCGCACTGCGGGCGGCATCCTGCTGCTGTTAATGTCCATCAAGATGTTGCTCGGCAACAAAGAGACGCTTTCGCCGGACGACATCGACACGGACACGACCTCCTCCATCGCCATCGTGCCGCTATCCACGCCACTGCTGGCCGGCCCCGGCGCAATCAGCACAGTGATTCTCGACGCGCACAAAAGCAGCGGCACCGCACACTATGGCATGATGGTGCTGGTACTCGTCGCCATGGGCCTCACTGTGTGGCTCACCTTTCTCATCGCACCCTGGGTCTCGCGACGCCTGGGCACAATGGGCAGCGATATCGTCACGCGTTTAATGGGTTTGTTGCTCGCCGCGATCGCAGTTGAATTCATCGCAGGAGGACTGCGCGGCCTGTTTCACGCATTAAACTAAGTTATGGAAAAAATACGTTTATCGAAATTGATGTCCGAACAAGGCCTCTGCTCACGCCGCGAGGCGGATGATTACATCGCCAAAGGCTGGGTGAAGGTGGACGGCGAAACCGTGAGCGAGCTCGGCACCAGAATATTGCCGACGCAGAAAATTACGCTGGAAAAAGCCGCACAGGCCAGGCAGCAGGGGCGCGTCACCATCCTGCTGAACAAGTCGATGGGCTATGTATCGGGACAGGCGGAGCAGGGTTACAAGCCCGCCATCCTGCTGATCAATGCCGCTTCGCGCTGGGAAAAGGACAAATCCCCGCAGAAATTCTTCCGCAGCCAGATGCTCGGCCTCGCCCCCGCCGGTCGCCTCGATATCGACTCCACCGGCTTGCTGGTACTCACCCAGGATGGCCGCATCGCCAGACAGCTCATCGGCGAAGACTCGCCGATTGAAAAAGAATATCTGGTGCGTGTGCAGGGAAAACTGGTCGGCAACGGATTGAACCTGCTGAACCACGGCCTGTCGCTGGACGGCAAAAAACTCAAACCCGCCAAAGTCAGCTGGCTGAACGACGACCAGTTGCGCTTTATTCTGAATGAAGGCAAAAAACGCCAGATCCGCCGCATGTGCGAAATGGTGGGATTGAAAGTCACTGCATTGAAACGCGTGCGCATCGGCAAGGTGAAACTGGGCGATCTGCCGGTGGGACAGTGGCGGTATCTGGGCGAGAATGAGAAGTTCTAGCGGGAATCGTCTGAAACTTCTTCCTCAGTTTCAACCAGCGGCCGCTCCGCCAGCAACGAATGCAATCTGCGGCTATCGGCACGCAAAACTGTAAATTGCCACGCACCGACCCGGAAGATTTCTCCGCGTTTGGGCAACTGGCCTGCCGCCTTCAGGACCAGACCGCCAATGGTGTCATATTCTTCGTCGCTGAAATCCGTGCCCAATTCTTCATTGAAGTCGGCGATCTCGGTATCGGCTTTCACCCGCCAGTGTGCATCATCCTGGCGGATGATGTTGTCTTCGTCTTCATCAAAATCGTATTCGTCCGCTATGTCACCAACGATCTGTTCCAGCACGTCTTCGATGGTCACCATGCCGCTCACACCGCCGTATTCGTCCACCACCAGCGCGATATGGTTGCGGTTGCTGCGAAAATCACGCAGCAGCACGTTAAGGCGTTTCGATTCCGGCACGAATACTGCGGGACGCAGCATGTCACGCACGTTGAATTCTTCTCCCGCGTAATAGCGCAACAAGTCTTTTGCGAGCAGTATTCCGATGATGTTGTCCTTGTCGCCGTCGGTGACCGGAAAGCGGGAATGCGCGGTTTCGATGACATACGGGATAAATTGTTCCGGCGGCTGGCTGATGTCGATAACATCCATTTGCGCACGAGGGATCAGGATTTCGCGAACCTGACGCTCAGAGACCTGGATGACACCTTCCATCATGGAAAGCGCATCAGCATCCAGCAGATCGCGCTCGTAGGCGCTGTGCAACAGGGTGATCAACTGCTCGCGATCTTCCGGCTCACGCAGCAACATCGTGGAAAGCCGTTCCAACAAGGTGGGTTTATTACCGGGTTCTGAACCGTCCATTACTGAATATCACGAATACGATAGGGTGCAGGATACCTCAATTTGAGCATCAGCGCAGTCTCGCGCGCCTCCATTTTATCCGCATCGCGTTGTTTTTCGTGGTTATAACCCTGCAAATGCAGGATAGCGTGAATGGTGAGATGCGCGTAATGCGCAAACAGATCCTTGTCTTGCTCCCTGGCTTCACGCGCCACCACCGGCGCGCAGATGACGACATCACCATATAAAGGCGAAGTGTCGTTATATACGAAGGTGAGCACGTTGGTCGCGTAATCCTTGCCGCGATAACTCTGATTCAGCGCCCGGCCTTCGATCTCATCCACAAGGCGCAACACTATCTGCACATCCTGCTCCAATGCCGCTTTGACCCAGCGCCGGAACTGCTGCCGCGTCGGTACTTTCTTCGCATTGCTGGCATATTGCACTGACAGCGAAAGTTTATGTGCATCGCTCATGCTTCTGGCTGTTCGAATTTTTCATAAGCAGTGACAATTTTCTGCACAAGCGGATGACGCACCACATCTTCGGCAAGGAATTGCTGGAAAGCAATGCCACGCACATCTTTCAATACGACGCGCGCTTCGTTGAGCCCGCTCTTCTGTCCGCGCGCGAGATCGATCTGTGTTACATCGCCCGTAATAACAGCTTTGCTGCCAAAACCGATACGCGTCAGAAACATTTTCATCTGCTCGGGCGTGGTGTTCTGCGCTTCGTCAAGAATAATAAAAGAGTGGTTCAGGGTACGGCCACGCATGTATGCGAGCGGGGCAATCTCGATCATGCCGCGTTCGAATGCCTTGTTCACTTTTTCCAGCCCCATCAGGTCGTAAAGCGCGTCATACAAGGGGCGCAAATAGGGATCGACTTTTTGCGCCATATCCCCGGGAAGAAACCCCAACCGCTCTCCCGCTTCCACCGCCGGGCGCACCAGAACCAGACGCTTCACATTTTCGCGTTGCAACGCATCTACTGCCGAAGCAACCGCAAGATAGGTCTTGCCTGTTCCGGCGGGACCAACGGCAAAAGTAATGTCGTGTTCCTGCATGGCTTGCAGATACTCGTTCTGGCGTGCCGTGCGACCCCTCACTTCGGTTTTTCGCGTCATCAGCAACGGCATGGATTCGCTTTGCGAATCGGACATATCCTGCTTCATGGATTCGATCAGTCCGAGTTGCAGACGCTCAAGGGGAATATCGTGTCTGGCTTCGAGATAAAAGCGCTCCAGCACGCTGCGCGCCAGCTCGACCTGTGTACCCGTGATGGTAAAACGTTCGCCGCGCCGGGCGATATTTACTTCCAGTGCGATCTCGATCTGACGCAGATTCTCGTCGAAGGCACCGCACAGGTTCGCCAGCCGCACGTTGTCCACCGGCTCGAAAGATATATTGGCGACGTCACTCATGGCTGCGTTACCAGTTCGCCGCGTAACGTGTGCATTGTCCCCGACAGGATACGCACATCCACGTAACGGCCCAGCATGCCGGGAGAACCGGCGAAATTCACCACACGGTTGTTTTCGGTGCGCCCGGCCAGTTCCAGTTCACTTTTACGCGAAATATTTTCCACCAGCACGCGTTGCACGCTGCCGCCCATCGCATCGCTGACCTGCCGCTCCAGTTCCGCGATACGGTTTTGTACGCGGTGCAGCCGTGCCAGCTTGATTTCATGCGGCGTATTGTCCGGCATTTCGGCCGCCGGTGTACCGGGACGGGCACTGAAAATATAACTGAAGCTGGCGTCAAAACCGATTTCGTCTATGAGTTTCATGGTCGCCTCGAAGTCGGCATCGGTCTCGCCGGGAAAACCGACAATAAAGTCGGTAGCAATGGAGATACCGGGACGGGCCGCACGCAGTTTGCGCACGATGGATTTATATTCCAGCGCAGTATAGCCGCGCTTCATCGCCGCAAGAATGCGATCCGAACCGGATTGCACCGGCAGATGCAGATGACCGGCCAACTGGGGTGTGGTGGCATACAGATCGATCAAACGTTGCGACATCTCGCACGGATGCGAGGTGGTGTAGCGCAGACGCTGCACACCCGGCATGGCGGCGACTGCCTTGACGAGAAAAGCGAAGTCCACCGTACTGCCATCCTCTGCAACACCCTGATAAGCGTTTACATTCTGCCCCAGCAGGATAATCTCGCCCACGCCCTGTTCCGTCAGATTTTTTACTTCGTGTATCACACCGGCAAAGGGTCGTGATATTTCTTCGCCGCGCGTATAGGGCACAACGCAATAGGTGCAGTATTTGCTGCACCCTTCCATGACGGAAACAAAAGCGGAGCCGTGCGTCGTCTGGGATACAGGCACATGGTCAAATTTTTCGATTTCGGGAAAGCTGATATCCACTTGCGGCTTGCCGCTGGCCCGCCGCGCGGCAATAAGCTGCGGCAAACGATGCAGGGTCTGCGGACCGAATACCACATCGACATAGGGCGCGCGCTTGATGATGATCTCGCCTTCCTGGCTGGCGACGCAGCCACCAACGCCAATCAGCAAACCGGGTTTGCCCTGTTTCAAAACACGTGCGCGCCCCAGATCGGAGAATACCTTTTCTTCTGCCTTCTCGCGGATGGAACAGGTGTTGAACAAAATGACATCTGCATCCTCGGCTTTTTCGGTCAGCGCCATGCCTTCGCAAGTGCGCAAAACATCGGCCATTTTGTCCGAGTCATACTCGTTCATCTGGCAGCCATAGGTCTTTATATAGAGTTTTATTTGCATGCCTGATACCTGCAACTCATCAATTCCGCTGCAATAATGCCAATAACCCTTATTATCGGCGTTTTCCTGTTATTAGAACATCGAATGATTTTGCGGTTTTGCTGGCGGATTATTCGGGTTTATCAAATAAAAACTCCAGCCTTGACTGGAGTTTTTATTTGCCTTGCATCTGGTGGTGATAGGTGGACTTGAACCACCGACCCCAGCATTATGAATGCTGTGCTCTAACCAACTGAGCTATATCACCGATAATCTTGCACACTTGAGCGCTTTTCAGCGCCGCGTACTTCAAAGAAGGGCGGCATTTTGCTGATTTAGTACCTGTATGTCAATTGCCACATGCCCCCACTTTGAGTTCGCTATCGGGAAAACCCTTCTGCAGGGAATCAAGTTTGTCCGTAACCCCCTTATCAACCCCGTTGATGACAAATACGGTAAACCTGAGCTTGCTCTTGCGTATGCCCGTTTTAAGCGGGCCCACTTTCCTGGCGCGCATCATGGTCAGAAACTTCTGCGCGGCCTCACTGCTTTTGAATACGCCAAGCGATATCGCATTCTGCCACCGCCCCTTCTCTTTCACGACAAAGTATTCATTCACCCCGTGCGCTTTCAGTTCTGCGATCTTTTGTTCTATCTGGGCGTGTTCCTTCATTGGCGGGATATACACCCAGTAACCATGATTCTGCTTTACCGTTCGCGACACAAGTTTATTGCCCAGTTTCATCGCAGCCAATGCCTGTTTTGCCCGCACCAGATCTTCGCCGGAAAATTCACCCCATTCGGCACAATTTGCTGCTTTCTCTGGTTTGGCCGAAGCCGCCACTGCGGGCACCGCGGAAGCTGCAAGCGGCGAAAGCGTCAGTGCCACACCTGACGCGGCGGGGGCCGAGGAAGAGTCCGCCTGCAATGGCAGCAATTTGATCTTGTCCGCGTTTAAAGCTGCTTGCGCCGATATTGCATCGACATCAACAGTCAACATACTGCCCCAGCGTATCCAGCCGAATAACACCAGGTTAGCCAGCAACAATCCCACGATCCACTTCGTCATGCTTTCGACTCTCCAATAATCTGCAACCCTTTTAACACCAGGTTATCCAGTCTTTCCAGCGGCAAGTCCAGGTGCGGCTGGACAACACCTGCAGCACCGCCGCCCAGCAAACAGCGCACTTTGCCGCAGCGCTTCTGCAATAAATCGAATTGATGATTGATTGCCCCCAGTGTGGCGCGCAACATTCCGCTATGAATGGCATCGGCGGTCGTACGCGGAAAATCCTGCAACGATCCCTGTTCTGCCATCAGCTGTGCAGCATTCGTCGCCAGGCTGTGCTGCATCAAACTCACACCGGGCACGATCAGCCCGCCCACAAATTCCCCTTTTGCCGAAAGTGCATCGACTGTCGTTGCTGTTCCGCAGTTCACCACCAGACTGGCTCCCTGCACATGATTCCACGCTGCTATCAGCGCTGCCCAGCGGTCACTACCCAGGCGCTCGGGCTGCTGATAGCCGTTGCTCACGCCGCATTGCCCGGTACTTGGTTCAAGGAATTCCGGTATGCACGTCCACGTTGCACATATTGCCCGCAAACGCTGTGCCATCGCTTCTCCCGCCACATTGGAAATCAGAATACGTGACGGCACCGGCAACTTGGCAAAGGCATGCTGCAGGGCTATCCATTCGGTGTTACCCACCACACCCTGGCGTGCCCAACGCCCGTTTTGC
This sequence comes from Sideroxydans sp., assembly GCA_050287265.1. Lineage (GTDB taxonomy): Bacteria > Pseudomonadota > Gammaproteobacteria > Burkholderiales > Gallionellaceae > Sideroxyarcus. Next base: position 7,322 of record JBNKBO010000034.1, read on the forward strand.
ACCAGCACCCATTTGCAGCGGCTGTTCCCCACGTCCAGAAGTAGCACCTATGCACTCCTCAGGCTGACTTCGCCCGCATTGAATATCTGTTCGCCCTGCGCTGTCGCCAGACGCAAAGCACCGTCATCAGTCACACCCAGCACCATTCCGGCAACCTGGGTACCATCGGGCAGCAGCAACCGTCCCGGACGCTGTTGAAAATCATGACGGCTTTCCCATTCTTCCCGCAGGGTTGCGAAACCGTGCCCGGCAAATTCCCGCAGCACGGACACCATGTGTCTCAATAATACCGCAAGCATCCGGTTCCGTTCGGGTAAGGGCTGGTCCAGCGTTGCCAGATCGCTCACCGGTTGATCAATACGCTCACGCAACGTTTCCGGTACTGACAGGTTAAGACCGATACCAATTACGACCGCGCTGGGCCCCAACATGTCGCCCTGCGCTTCCAGCAATATCCCGGCAAGTTTGCCGTTACCCAACAGCACATCGTTCGGCCATTTCAGCCCGGCACCCGATATGCCAAGCTCATCCAGCGCGCGTATCAGGGCAATACCGACAGCGAGGCTCAAACCGGATAGTGCCGCCAGCCCGCTCTCGAAACGCCATAACAGGGAAAAAGTGAGTGCGTCTCCCAGACCGGAATGCCATGCCTTGCCCAACCGGCCGCGCCCGGCATTCTGCCATTCCACCGCCAGCACGCTGCCGTTGGCAGCACCCAGGGTGGCACGCTGCAACAACACCGCGTTGCTGGAAGCGGCGTGATCAAGTACCTCTATGCGCAGGTCCCCGCGCGCATCCCCAAGTCCGGACATGATCGAATCCACATCCAGCCATTGCAACGGCCGCGCCAGACGATAACCGCGGCCACGCACGCTATATAGCGTCAGTCCGAAATTCCCGACATCCTGCAAAACGTTGTTCACTGTTGCGCGCGTTACGCCGAATTGTTGCGCAAGCACCTGTCCGGAGTGGAACTCGCCATCGGCCAATCTGCGAAGCAAGGCAAAGGTCAGCGGGTTGAGCGCCTCAGCAGTCCGCATTAAAATTTAACGCTTTCGCAATTTGTCGCCTTGCAACCAAGGAAGGCCGTAATTTCATCGCGACGCTTCAGTGTATCCTGATACCCCAGATCGATCAGCGCACGACAATAATGTCTTTCAAACAGCAGGTAACTCACCAGGTTCGCACCACTTCGCCGCATCACGCCCGCCGTGCGCAACAACAGACGAATCGTCCAGGGCAGACTCGCGATATGCCGCTCGGCGATCTTTTCCAGAGGCTGACTGGGTGTAACGACCAGTATGTCAATGTGGCGCATACCGATCGACGCGCGTAACGATTCGGGAATCAGGCTAACCGTCTTGTTGACCCGCTCCAGACGTTCCAGATCGACTTCCAGGCCATCCAGAAAAATACTATCCAGTGCATGCCCCGCAATCTGCGCCAATGTGGGATAGGCATCCATTCTGTTGCGCCGTCCTTCTTCATCATCAGCATGCCATGTCCCCATCAGCAGTACTTTGTCCGCGCCAAGATGCAGCGATGGACTGATAGGGGCAACCTGACGCATGGAGCCATCTCCGAAATATTCACGATGGATATGTACTGCAGGGAATATGAAAGGAATAGCTGACGATGCCAGCAGATGTTCGATGCCAATCCTGGTTTCCATACCCAAACGGCGGGTACGCTTCCATGGTTTCAAACCGGGCACGCCCTGAAAGAACGTGACCGATTGTCCTGAACCGTAACCCGAAGCGGAAATACTCAACGCGTGCAGCTCACCTGCATCAATATTCTCCTGTATCTTCTCGCAGGGCAGCGTCCGCTCCAGAAAAGTTGCCAACGGCGCATTGTCCAGCAACGATATATGATGCATGCGATTGATGCCGATCAGACTCAGCACCAGTCCGAACAGCCAGCGCACGCTATTAAAAAGCACCCCCAGTACATCCGAACGGTAGATGTCGCTCACATCGGAATTTGTCCAGATACCGAGCAGATATTTCACACCGGAACGAAAATGTTTCGCATTCACCGCCAGCGTCACCGCATTCAATGCCCCGGCTGATGTGCCGCAGATCACCTTGAATGGAGAACTCGAACGGCGCGGCAGAAATTCGGCGATCGCCTTGAGCACACCAACCTGGTAGGCTGCACGTGCGCCGCCGCCGGTGAGGATGAGTCCGATTTTTTGCGGAATCTGCGTCATGATCGCACCATTCGTTATTCCACATCCGGTTCCGCGTGAACCGACTCCAGTGCGTCCTTCAGTGTCTCCTCGGACAGTGCATTCAGCGTTTCGGATAGTATCTCCGCCGCTTCCACAGCGTTCGGCTGCAGCTTGGCCGCATCCGCATTCGCCACCAGAACCGCTGCTGCACCCGCCACCTTGAGCAGGCGTTCGCGTTCTCCCATGAGCAATTCGATCTCCTTGCTCAGTAATTCGATTTCCTGTTTGTTCATCACTCGCTCCTGGTTACCACCCCGGCAATGGACAGGGCGCTTATGCTCACGACCCGGCGCACTGTCGCGTTCGAAATCAAAATATGCAGGACTACCTTCGCCCGCTGTCGTCCTGGACAAATTGTTGGCGACATTGGGCGTATCCAGCGGCATCAACCCGGCCCGCCACCCGGTAGCGGGATCGAGATTAACATGCGTGCGCAATCGACACCGATTATATTCCAGCTCCCAGAACGAGACACGGCATTACCCGCATCGGCAGGCACTATCTCCACTTTCTTCTGTGGAATAATTCAACCTGCCTCATCCTGTGTGTTCAGCTTCTAATTCAATCCGGCCAGTATTTTTTCCAGCCGTTTTACCGACACGATCACCGGCGTTTTCAGTTCCTGCGCGAACAGCGATACGCGTAATTCCTGCAGCATCCAGCTGAAATCTTCCAGTCTCGCGTCGGTTTCGCCCTGCTGTGCCGACAGTCTGCGCTGCCATTGCTGCAACAACGGATTCATCTGCGCCATGCACTGCGCATCGCGCGCTGGGTTGCTGCGCAGCTTTTCCAGACGCACATTAATTGCCTTCAGGTAACGCGGCATGTGCTGCATGCGTTCATAAGGGGTGCGCCCTATCCACTCCTTTCCTAGCAGCCAATCGAGTTGCTGGTGTATATCCTGCTGGACTTGTCCGTGCGCCTTCGACACGTTACTGGCGGAGCCAGCAGTTTGCGGGAGAAGGCGCATCGCAGCCACTCCCGCACCCGACGGCTCCGCCGCACCGCGTCGTGGCTGCGCCTTGAAGGCAGGCAAGGCCTTTTGCAACGCCTGATGTTCGGCGAGCACCGTTCCGACCAGTCGCGCGATCTCTTGTGCCACCAGGTTCAGGCGCGCCTTGGCTTCCTTGCAGCGTGTGGCGAATTCCTTTTCTGTCTCCGGCCACGGATCGTTCAGGCAGCAGCGATCGAACGTCACTGCAAGTATCTGCCGTTGCAGATCCTGCTGACTGCCGAACGCCAGGAACTGCATCGCCATCGCCTGCAAGCCGGGCAGGTTCTTTTCCAGATATTTCACCTGTTCCTTCAACGCCAGCATGAACAGGCGGCGCAAGCCGTGGCGGTGTGCGGCCTTTGCCGCGTCCTGCGTATCGAAACGCTGCAGCGTGACCGCGTCGCCTTCGTCCATCAGCGCGTTGAACACGGTAATGGTCTGGCCGGCGCGCTGCTCGATGCTGGTCGGGTTGAAGTCGCCGAAATCCCAGGCGGTATGACGTTTGCAGGCCGATTTCTGCTGCGGCGCGGCATGTTTTGCCGTTGGCACAGGCGCGATTGTCTGTTTCGGCGCCCAGTCGCCGCGCAAAGCGGCAAAGTTGCGCGACATGCCGAGCTGCCGTCCATGCTCGTCCACCACACGGAAGTTCATCAACAAATGCGCGGGTAACTGTTCCAGCCGGAATGCATCCAGCGGCACGTCGACCTGCTTCTGTTCGCGAATATAGCGCGCCAATGCCTGCAACAACGCTGTATCCGACGGCTGTACCGCCGCACAGAATGCCGCCGCAAACTCCGGCACCGGCACGCAGTGACGGCGCAGTTTCTGCGGCAGGGATTTGACCAATTGTGTAACCTTTTCCGTCAGGATGCCCGGCACCAGGTATTCGCTACGCGCCGCCGACACCTGATTAAGCAGGGCCTGCGGCACGGTCAACGTGACGCCGTCATCGCTCTTGCCCGGCGCGAAGTTGTATGCCAGCGAATAGCTCACATTATTCATCACCATCTGCGGCGGGAATTGTTCGGTGGTGATGCCCGCCGCCTCATGGCGCATCAGGTCGTCTTTTTTCAGGTACAGCAGTTTAGGCTGTTCCTGTTCCACTTCTTTGCGCCAGTGTTCGAACGCTGCGCCGTTGTGTATGCCCGCAGGAATGCGTTCATCGTAGAACGCAAAGATCAACTCGTCGTCCACCAGCACATCGGGACGGCGCGATTTGTGTTCCAGCGCCTCGATATCGGCGATGAGTTTCCGGTTGTGCGCGAAGAACGGCGCCTGCGTATTGAACTCGCCATTCACCAGCGCCTCGCGGATAAACACCTCACGCGATTCCTCCGGATTCATGGTCCCGTAGTGCACGCGCTTCTTCGGGTTAATGACCAGACCATACAGGGTACTGCGCTCCCACGCCGCCACCTGTGCCGCCTTCTTTTCCCAGTGGGGATTGAAATAGCTGCGCTTGATCAGATGTGCGCCGACCTCTTCCAGCCACTCCGGCTCGATGCGCGCCACGCAGCGCGCGAACAGTTTTGTCGTTTCCACGATCTCGGCCGCCACCACCCACTTCGCCCCCTTCTTCGCCAGCACCGAATTCGGCGCGATAAAGAACTTGATCTCGCGCGGGCCGAGATAATGCGGTTCAGTCATGGAACGACAGCCGATGTTGCCGAGCAGACCGGTCAACAGCGCCTTATGGATCTGCTCATAGGTTGCAGGACGGTCGTTGAAGCGCATACCCATCTCGGCCATTTGCGCATGCAGTTGCTGATGCAGTTCGTGCCATTCGCGCAAGCGCAGCGGCGACAGGAATTTTTCGCGACATTCGTTCGCCCACAGTTTGTTGCTCTTCTTATGCTTCACCGCTTCCCGGAACCACGCCCATAATTTGAGATAGGCCAGGAAATCCGAACGTTCGTCATTGAAACGCTGGTGTGCTGCATCGGCAGCTTCGCGCCGCTCTGACGGGCGATCGCGTGGATCCTGCAGTGCCAGCGCACTGGCAATGATGAGAATCTCGCTCAGGCAGTGATATTGCCGTCCCGCCAGCAGCAAGCGTGCGACCTTGGGATCAAGCGGCAGTTTGGCGAGTTCACGGCCGAGCGGCGTAAGCTGACGCTTGTCGTCGATGGCATTCAGTTCCTGCAGCAACTGGTAGCCATCGGCAATCGCGCGCGACCCGGGAGGTTCGATGAAGGGGAATTCCGAAACTTCCCCAAGTCCCAACGCACTCATGCGCAGGATGACGGTTGCCAGCGACACACGGAAAATTTCGGCATCGGCAAACTCGGGACGCAACAGAAAATCTGCCTCTTCGTACAGACGGATACAAATGCCGCTCATCACGCGGCCGCAGCGCCCGGCGCGCTGGTTGGCGGCTGCGCGTGAGATTTTTTCGATACGCAGTTGCTCCACCTTCTGCCGCACGCTGTAGCGGTTGATACGCGCCAGCCCGCTGTCGATCACATAACCGATGTTGGGCACGGTGAGCGAGGTCTCGGCCACGTTGGTCGCCAGCACCACGCGGCGCATGCCGGATGCGGGCTTGAATACCTTGTCCTGCTCGGCGATGGACAGGCGCGAGAACAGCGGCAATATCTCGATGCCCTTGTGCTGATGCTTGCGCAACGCCTCGGCGGTATCGCGTATCTCACGCTCGCCCGGCAGGAACACCAGTACGTCGCCCTTGAGCCCACCGGCTGATAGTTCATCCAGCGCGGAGCAGATTGCCTGCGGTAGTGACAATTCCACGTCCGGCTTGCCGGACTGTGGATTGCCTGACTTTGTTGCGTTCTCGGTATCGCCCTCTTCATTCTGTTGCGGCGGGCGGTAGCGCACTTCGACCGGATAGGTACGTCCGGACACCTGGATGATGGGGGCTGCGTTTAGCCCCTCGCCCTCTGGGAGATAACCAGCGACTTGCCCGCTTGCGGGCTTAGTCGAATGGCTAGTAGTTCCACCAGGGGTTGGGGTGAGGGTGTTTTTTTCAAGTGAATCAAATATGACCTGGAACACACCCTCTGTATTCGCAAGCACGTCGTTATTCCAAAAACGCAGTTCCGTAATCCCTCGCGCCTTCAACCACGCACTGCGTATTTCATCATGTTTGAATTGGGCATCCTCCGCGTGCTGCCCGCCATCCAGTTCAATCGCAAGCTTCTTTTCATGGCAATAGAAATCGAGGATGTACGAACCCAAAGGATGCTGACGGCGGAATTTGTGATCGAACAGTTGGCGACTTCTCAATAAATGCCAAAGCAACTGCTCCACATCTGTTGAGTTTTTGCGTAACTCACGGGCGTAACTCAGCAAAGCCTCAGGGATTTTCGGGTAGTTCTCCCTCACCCCAACCCCTCTCCCAGAGGGAGAGGGGCTAGATGCCACACCGGAAAAATGCTTCGCAAACCGCTCTGCATCCAGCGTGGCCGAAGTAATGATGAGTTTGAGGTCGGGACGGCGCGGCAGCAATTGCCTGAGATAGCCCAGCAGAAAATCGATATTCAGCGAGCGCTCGTGCGCTTCATCGATGATGATGGTGTCGTACTGCTTGAGATCCGGATCATGATGGATCTCGGCCAGCAGGATGCCGTCGGTCATCAGCTTGACGCAGGTGTCGGAAGAAACCTTGTCGTTGAAGCGCACCTTGTAGCCGACCAGTCCGCCAAACTCGGATTTCAATTCATGTGCAATGCGCGCGCCCACCGAGCGCGCTGCGACGCGGCGCGGCTGGGTATGGCCAATGACGCCAAGCACGCCGCGCCCCAGACCCAGGCATATCTTGGGCAACTGTGTGGTTTTGCCCGAGCCGGTTTCACCGCACACGATGACCACCTGGTTTTTGGCTATGGCCTGCGCCAGTTCTTCGCGCCGTGCCACCACGGGCAGGTCGGCGGGATATTCGATGGCGGAGAGTTGTTGGATACGCGCCAGACGGCGCTGGGCGGAAGCTGACAATACTGCATTCATGGCGCGCGATTTTACCCGCTGCAAATGCTGGCGGCACGACAAAAATGCCGGGATGACAAACCATAAAACCCGCAAACAATACTGCTCATCCCGGCAGGGAATTGCGCGTGATAAACAGCTTATTTGGCTCTGGAAATCCGGAAAGTCACTCTTCCCGGCATATTCTCACTCAAATCCAGGCGATAGCCGGATTGCGCCGCCCAGCGTGCCACCTGGTACAGCCCGACACCCATGCCGTCTTCGGATGAAACAATGGTATTCAGGAGTTGCTGGGCAATCAGCTCTGGAATCGCACTGCCACTATCACTGATGCTCAGACTGAGGGGCTCTGCAATCAACGTGGCAGAGATCGTGATACTGGGCTCGCGCAAACGCTTGTTACTGGCATTGTCGATCAGGTTGTCGGCAACGCAATCGAACAAGGCAACCGGAATAGTCAGATGATTGCCGGTATTTTCCGGGTTGCGCCATTCGATATGGCGATGCTGGTAGCGCTGACGCAATCCTTCCCACCAGGTGCCCAGCGGCAATGCAACCGCATCTTCCTCCGCTTGCGGAGACTTGAGCTTGGACAGGATGAGTTCAATGCGCTGGGTCAATACAGGCAATTGGCGTTGCAAGACGGGTTGCGCCCTTTCCGGCTGTTCACGTGCAATGGATGTGAGCGCAATCAGGGATTGCAACATGTTCTTGAGGTCGTGGGTCAAGCGCGCACCTGTTTCATAAATCGTCTGCAGGCGCGTAATCTCGCGCAGGTTCTGTTCGCGCCGCTTGGCCTGGTAGAAATGCCCCAGCAATCTGGCAAGCAATCGGACATGCAACAGCACGGCAGGCGGCACCGCACGGTTGCTAAACAGGATGAGACTCAGATCCTGATCGTACACCTCGATGCGATGCGGACTGGATGTGCCCAACTCACCATGCCCGCGACCGGACACCCATGACAGCCCTGATATCCAGGGCATCTCGTTCAGGTATTCATTTCCACGCGCCAGAAATGTCTCCGGATCCTGTTCCTGCTGCGCGGCTTCGGCAAGCTGCTTGAGCCACAATTCAAACGGCGTACCAATGGTCAACAGGTATCGTGAGAACAATGCCTGAAAACCCGAAAACCCCATGCGCGGGTTCCACAGCACACCCAGTGCCAGCAGCAGCATGGCAATAATGAATATACTGCGCAACAAGGCGTCAAGGTACTCGACCTTGACCAGTGTCATGAAGGCAAGACTGCCCAGCAGCAGCAGGATCAGCAGGGCAAACAACAACAGGATGTAGAAAAAATCCACTGCCTGCTCGGTTTCCACCTGGTCGCGTTCGACCGGAATGAACGCCATGATCAGCAACAGCATGGGCAAACCGTAAGACATCAGAATATTGATCACTTCACCCAGCGTAGGCAAACCGAACAAGTGTGGCGCGATTTCAAGCAGGAGAATCGCAAGCAGGTAAGCCATCATTAACAGGTAATAGCGGCGCTGCCAGCGCGCCTGAAAAGCAAACACACGCCCGCCCACCAATGCAAACAGACTGCTCACCCAAAACGCCAGCAACCACCAGTTCAGCCAGAACAACGCGACCATGATCATCACAATGATGAATGCCGCCCCACTCAGGCGCAGCTTGCTTTCACCGCGCCATAGCGGTTGCCACAACAGAAACATGCCCAGATGCATGAGCAAGAGCGGACGCATCAAGTTGCTCTGCCACCCCATCAGAAGCGCCAAGTGCAGCGCCACCAACATGGCAAAAGAAAGCCAGCGGCTGGATAGCTTTAATTTTCCCACGGCAATCGTCGTCATCTCGTCATTTCTGTCGGAACCTCGTCATACAGGGTGCAAACTGAACATGTTTGACCTCTATTTCACTTAATTTCTTAATGTAACCAGCAGCTTTGCGGGTATTGTTTGCATACTTTTGATCTACACACTAGGCAAATACAATTTTCTTGGTTAGAGTTGACAACAACTGGATCGGACGTGTATTTATGCATGCCTGATCCAAACAAATTGAGGCTGGCAAACTTGCGTCAGAAAAATGCGGGAACATTCCCGCAACAAGAACTACAGATTATGCAAGAATAACGCCAGGCTTGCCTGATCCTGTTAATATTTGGCACGGGTATTGCAAAGGTTCGGTACTTAAGCGTGCTGCAACCCTAAAAACTAATAAGAACTATTTGGAGAACCAACCGATGAAACGAAACCAATCCGGCTTTACCCTAATCGAAATCGCTATCGTGTTGGTGATTATCGGACTGCTGCTCGGCGGCGTGCTGAAAGGCCAGGAACTCATTAACAGCGCAAGAGTGAAAAATATTGCGACAGACTTCAAGAATATCCCTGTCTTTATTTACGGATATCAGGACAAATACCGGGCGCTGCCTGGCGATGACTTAGGTGTAGTCGCCCATGTAACCGGCGGGACATTAGCCACAACCCCCGCCGGCCTCCAAGGCAACGGCGTTATCAACGGGAACTGGAACAGCGTAACCCAAACAGATGAGTCTTACCTGTTCTGGCAGCATGTACGCCTCGCAGGACTGGATACCGGCTCCACCACTCCGGGTGATGCCGACTACATTCCCACCAACGCGTCCGGCGGCATTATCGGCATCACGAGCGGCACGAATGTCCTTGCGAATGCCGCCATGACGAATTCGACGAACACAACTGCAATTCGCGGTTCCTATATCATCTGCTCGGCAGGCATACTGGGCAGATTCGTAAAACAACTGGATCTGCAGATGGATGATGGCAATACTGATGGCGGTTCCATGATGGCCACACCACAAACCGGTTATGCCATTGGCGCAAATGCAACCCCAACAGCCGCGATTGACGACGCTCTCAGCTACATCGTCTGCATGGGTGTTTAATTCTCCGGCGTGACGCCTGAAAGCCCGCTGCAAACAGCGGGCTTTTTCTTGCCGTCATTTCCGTGTATTTACTGTGAAGACAGAATCGTCGTTTCGGATGCGCGCGAAACAACTACTCCTTGCGTAAGCGCTGCTCCGCCGCCTCCAGCGTCACCGTCTGTCCCAGCAGCACCAGCACGTCGCCCGCATGCAATACCATATCACCCGAAGGCTGACTGCCTTCGACATTGTGGCGGCGCACGGCATTTACTTCAACATTGAGTTCGTCCAGTTTCATTTCTTTCAAACGCTTGCCGACAGCATAATCGCCCGCATAGATCATTACGTTGCGAAAACGCGGCTGCTGGCTTTCCATAGCCTCGCCTTCAGACTCCTCGGGGGGCACATTGCGCAGAAAGCCGCTGAACATGCTGTAGCGTTTGGCGCGGGTTTCCTGTATCTGGCGCACGACACGGCTGAGCGGCACGCCGGAAAGCAGCAGCGCCTGCGAGGCAAGCATGACGCTGCCTTCGGTGACTTCGGCCACCACTTCGGCTGCACCCGCCTGCTTGAGAGCGACGATGTGCGTGTCGTCGGCGGTACGCACCACCACGGGCAGGTCGGGACGCAACGCCTGCACATGGTGCAATATTTTGAGCGCGGAATGCTTGTCGTCGTAGGTGATGGCCAGTGCCTTGGCGCGCATCAGACCGGCTGCTTTCAGCACCTCATTCTTGCCCGCATCGCCGTATACCACTTTTTCCCCGGCCGCTGCCGCCTCATGCACACGGCGCGAATCGAGATCGAGTGCGATAAAACTGATGCCCTCATCACTGAGGAACCTCGCCAGCGCCTGGCCGCTGCGCCCGTACCCGCAAATAATGAAATGCTGCTGGCTCGACATGCTGCTCACGGCGATCTGGTGCATCTGCATGGCACGATTCATCCATTCTTCCGGCGACAGGCGGCGCACGATAGCCTCGGCATGCTGAATCAGGTACGGAGCGATAAGCATGGAGATGAGCATGGCGGCCAGCACATTCTGCATCACGTCGGTGGCCAACAGTTGCGCGTCACCCGCCAGCGTCAGCAGCACAAAACCGAACTCGCCCGCTTGCGCCAAACCTATCCCGGTGCGTAACCCCGTCCCCCATTCCCCCGCAAAAGCACGCACCAGCAATGTCACCACGGCTGCCTTGAACGGGATCAGGATCAGCAACAACAGCAGTATCCATCCCCATCCCGCGATCACCGCGGCCGGATCCAGCATCATGCCGATTGTGACAAAGAACAGACCCAGCAATACATCGCGAAACGGCTTTATGTCTTCTTCCACCTGATAGCGATACTCGGTCTCGGAAATCAGCATGCCCGCCACGAACGCCCCCAAGGCGAGCGACAGCCCGCTCAGCTCGGTGAGCCAGGCCATGCCAAGCGTAAACAACAACACGTTGAGCATGAACAGCTCGGAGGATTTTTGCCTTGCAACCAGATGGAACCACGGTCGCAGCAGCCGCTGACCGAAAGTCAATAACGCCGCAAGCAGGATGGACGCATTGAACATGGCCAGCATGATCATGCTTGAAAGATTGCCTTCCCGGGATGCCAGCGCGGGAATAATGATAATGAGCGGCACGACGGCCAGATCCTGGAACAGCAGCACGCCCATGATTTTTTGTCCATGCGGCGCGTTCAACTCGGCATGCTCGACCAGCATCTTGCTCACGATGGCAGTGGAAGACATCGCCAGAATACCGCCCAGCGCCAGACCGGTACGCCAACTCAGATCGAAGATCAGACAGGAAAGCATTACCAGCAACATGGTGCCGGCAACCTGCGCCGTACCCAGGCCGAACACCAGACGCTGCATGGCGCGCAAACGCGCCAGACTGAATTCGAGGCCGATGCTGAACATCAGAAACACCACGCCGAACTCGGCAAGATGGCGTGTTTCCGGCGCGTCCGGAATCCAGCCCAGTGCGTGCGGTCCGATGGTGATGCCGACGACCAGATAACCGAGCATCACCGGCAGTTTCAGAATGCGGCACAACACCACCACGCCGACGGCGACAGCCAACAAAATCAGGATCAAATGCAGCGAACTGGTCATGCCTAGATGATGCCACAATTTCAAAAAAACGCCGCCCCCAAACGACACTGCTATAATCCTGAACATGGATAAACCGCTTACCGCCGCACCGCATGCGCTCGACCTTGCGCGCCAGGTAATCAACATTGAAGCCGATGCCGTGCGTGCCCTCACCCAACGTATTGATGACCATTTCTTGCAGGCGCTGAACCTCATCCTCGCCTGCAAGGGACGTGTCATTGTCAGCGGCATGGGCAAATCCGGACACATCGCGCGCAAGATCGCCGCAACCATGTCCAGTACAGGCACCCCGGCGTATTTCATACATCCGGGCGAAGCCAGTCACGGCGATCTGGGCATGGTCACGGCGCAAGATGTGGTCATTGCCCTCTCGTATTCCGGAGAAAGTGACGAGTTGCTCACCATCGTGCCTGCCATCAAGCGCCAGGGTGCCCGCCTCATCAGCCTGACCGGGAACCACCAGTCCAGCCTGGCGCTGGCGGCAGATGCGCATCTCGACGGCTCCGTCGCGCAGGAAGCCTGCCCGATGGGACTGGCACCCACGGCCAGCACCACCGCCGCGCTCGCTTTGGGCGATGCGCTGGCGGTTGCGCTGCTCGATGCCAAGGGATTCGTAGAAACGGATTTCGCGCGTTCGCACCCCGGGGGAAGTCTGGGCCGCCGCCTGCTCACCCACGTAAGCGACGTCATGCATACCCATGCCAGCATCCCCTCTGTCCCCGAAAATGCCACGCTGGCCGATGCCGTACTGGAAATTTCGCGCAAGGGGCTGGGCATGACCGCCATTGTGGACGGCAGTAAACACCTTCTGGGCATCTACACCGACGGCGATCTGCGCCGCACCCTGGAAAAGAAAGTGGATTTCAACACCACACCGGTCAGCGACGTGATGTCGCGCAACCCGCGCAACATTCGGCCGGATGCGCTGGCCGTCGATGCCGTGCAACTCATGGAGAAATACAACATCAGCCAGTTGCCGGTTGTGGATGCCGACATGAAAGTGGTCGGCGCGCTGAACATGCTGGATCTGCTGAAGGCCAAGGTGATCTGATGCAACTCGCGGACAGAATCAAGCCGCTGCGTCTCATCGCCTTCGATGTGGATGGTGTATTGACCGATGGCGGCCTATATCTTTCCGATTCCGGAGAAGAGTTCAAGCGTTTCAATTCGCTCGACGGACACGGCCTGAAAATGCTCCAGGCATCCGGGCTGGAACTTGCCATCATCACCGGACGCACCTCGAAATGCGTCGAAATGCGCGCCCGGAACCTCGGTATTTCGCGGTTGTACCAAGGCGTGGATAACAAGCTCGCGACGATGCAGTCATTGCTGGCAGAATTGAAACTGGCACCGGAAGCTGCCGCTTTCATGGGCGATGACGTGGTCGATCTGCCGGTGATGCGCAATGTCGGCCTGGCCCTGAGCGTTCCTGCAGCTCCGCAAGTGGTGCGTGACCACGCGCATTATGTCAGCCTGCGCGAAGCGGGACACGGTGCGGTACGCGAAGTTTGTGAACTCATTCTCGGCACCCAAGGCACACTGGACGCACAACTAGCGCCCTACCTGATGCAATGAGAGGCAATCGCATTTTCGAAAAAGCACGTGCATGGCTGCCGCTCATGCCATTGCTGCTGTTGCTGGCCGCAACCTGGTGGCTCAACATGCAAGTCCAGCCTTTGCCACAAACCCAGAGTCAGCAACGCCACGATATCGATTACTACATCGACAATTTTTCAGCGGTTACGCTCAGTACACAGGGACAACCGCGCTTCATTCTCACGGCCAAAAAACTATGGCATTACCCGGACGATGACACCACACACTTGCGGATGCCGAAACTGGCCAGTTTGTATGCAGATCGCCCGCCAACCGTTACTTCGGCGCTGACCGGCATGATTTCCAGAAAAGGCGACGATGTTTACCTCCATGATGAGGTACAAGTTGTGCGCCCCGCCAGCGCAGGTGTCGGCGAACAGCGTTTCGTCACCCCGTATTTGCACGTGATCCCCGATCGCGACTGGGCGGAAACCGATCAGCCGGTAATGATGACGAACCAGTACAACGTGATACGCGCCGTGGGCATGGAACTTGATAATAAAACGCGCACTGCCAAGCTTCTGTCGCACGTCAGGGCAACACATGAACCGACACCTCATTGATATCGTATTGTGCAGCTTGCTGCTTATGTTCTGGTGCGGTGTTCCGCGCGCGGAGAACACTGACCGCAAAAAACCCATCCACCTGGAATCCGGCCGGGTTGTCGTTGATGACGCGACACGAACAAGCGTATTTGAAGAAAATGTGGAACTCACCCAGGGCACACTGCAGATTCAGGCAGATAAAATCGTGTTGACAGAAAAAAGGAAAGGACACACACACTGCGTCGCCACCGGCAAACCGGCAAGTTTCCGCCAGAAACACGAAGGGTCTGACGAATACATGGAAGGATATGGCGAGCGTATCGAATACGACACGCATGCCGAAACCGTGGACTTCTTCGTTCAGGCGCGCGTCAAACGGGAACAGGACGATGTGCAGGGCAACCACATCGCTTACAGTACGCGCACCGAGGTATTCCAGGTAAGCGGCGACCCGGACAATATCAACGGCCCGAACAAAGGCCGCGTGCATGCTGTGATCCAGCCCAAAAACAAGGAAACAACCGACAACCCCGTCCAGAACAATGCCCCACTCACCATTCAGACAAGTCCGACGTTGTCAAAACCAAAACCATGAGTGAACTCCGCACCATTTCTTTGAAAAAGCGCTATAGCACCCGCACTGTCGTGCAGGATGTCTCCCTGTCCGTGAAAAGCGGCGAGGTTGTAGGGCTGCTGGGACCCAACGGAGCAGGCAAAACGACCAGCTTCTACATGATCGTCGGCCTGTGCGCCACCGACGGCGGCGAGATATTCATCGACGAGCAGGACATCACCCACCTGCCCATCCACCGCCGCGCCCGCCTCGGGCTGGCCTATTTGCCGCAGGAAGCCTCCATTTTCAGGCGTCTGACCGTGGCCGAAAATATTCTGGCTGTGCTGGAGCTGCAGGGCTACGCCCCGGCCGAAATGAACACGCGGCTGGAAGCCCTGTTAAACGACCTGCACATTACCCATATTCGCGACAATCCCGCCATCAGCCTGTCCGGCGGCGAGCGGCGGCGAGTGGAGATTGCCCGCGCGCTGGCAACCGACCCACGCTTTATCCTGCTGGATGAACCCTTCGCCGGGGTCGACCCCATCGCCGTGCTGGACATCCAGAAAATCATCCGTTTCCTCAAGGAACGCAGCATCGGCGTGCTCATCACCGATCATAATGTGCGGGAAACATTGGGAATATGCGACCGTGCTTACATCATCAATGCCGGGTCGGTAATGGCAGAAGGCAAGCCCGATGAAATCATCTATAATGAGGGCGTGAGGAAGGTGTATTTGGGCGAGCACTTCAAATTATAAGATAGTGCCGTCCTCCGCCAAGAACAGTCAATGAAACATTCTCTCCAACTCAGGCAGTCCCAACAACTGATGCTGACGCCACAGTTGCAGCAGGCTATCAAACTGCTGCAACTCTCCACGCTGGAGATCAATCAGGAAACTGCGCGTTTGCTGGATGAAAATCCGTTCCTCGAACGCGAGGAAGACAGTTCCAACCAGACATACAGCGGCAATAATAACTCCGACACAATGACTCCCGCCGGCAGCAACGACAGCAGCGCCCCTGCCGAGCCCGAATCGCGCGGAAACGATAGCCCGGAATGGTCTGAGACTTCATACTCTTCGTCTTCGCCCTCTTCCAATCCGGATGACGAAGACGATGGGCATGCGGAAGTCGCTGCGGAAAAACCCAGCATGCGCGAACACCTGCTCTGGGAATTGAACATGAGCCAGATGAACAGACGCGACAAGAAGATCATCGGCCTGCTCATCGATGCTTTGGACGAAAATGCCTATCTGTCGCAGCCGTTGGAGGAAATATTCGAATTGCTGCCGCCAGAACTGGACATCACGCTGGACGATCTGGAAACAGCGCTGGTGCAATTACAGCATCTGGATGCGCCCGGCATCGGTGCGCGCAACCTGAGCGAATGCCTGGCCCTGCAACTGATGGCCATGCCGGAAGATATACCGGGGCGGGACATGGCGCTGTCAATCGTGTCGCACCACCTGAATCTGCTCGCCGCGCGCGATTTCAGCAAATTGAAAAAAGTTTTGCGTTGCAACGATGATGCCCTGCGTTGCGCACAAAACCTGATCGTGCACCTGCAACCCAAGCCAGGCTCAGCCTTCGAACACCGTGCGGCGGACTATGTTGTGCCAGATGTGCTGGTTGAGCGTCACGGCGGCATCTGGCGCGCACGCCTGAATCCGGAGGCGATGCCGCGCCTGCGCATCAACCAGGTCTATGCCAACATCCTGCAACAGCGCACTGAAAAGAATGTGCAGGAAATGGCTGGACAGCTACAGGAAGCACGCTGGTTCATCAAGAATCTGCAGCAGCGTTTTGAGACTATTTTGCGCGTGTCGCAGGCTATCGTCGAACGCCAGCGACAGTTTTTTGAGCATGGAGACATTGCCATGCGGCCGCTGGTACTGCGCGAAATCGCCGACCAGCTTGAACTGCACGAATCCACCATTTCGCGCGTCACCACGCAGAAGTTCATGCTCACCCCGCGCGGCATCTACGAATTTAAATATTTTTTCGGCAGCGGTCTGGCCACGGAAGCGGGCGGCGCCTGTTCTTCCACCGCCATCCGAGCCCTTATCAAGCAACTGGTCAACGAAGAGGATGGCAGACATCCGCTCACCGACAGTCGCATGTCCGAAATCCTGGCACAGCAGGGCATTTTGGTCGCCCGCCGTACCGTGGCAAAATACCGCGAGGGAATGAATATCCTTCCGGTGAATCTTCGTAAATCACTTTAAACCATAAGGAGCAGGCCATGAACCTCAACCTCACAGGACGCCACCTCGAAATCACACCGGCCATCCGCGAACACGTACTCGGCAAACTGGACAAGGTAAAACGCCATTTCGACAATGTGATCGACATCAACGTGATCCTGTCAGTTGACAAGCTGGTGCAGAAGGCCGAGGCCAACGTCCATGTTTCCGGCAAGAACATTTTCGCCGAAACCTCGGATGACAATCTGTATGTCGCCATCGACGCACTGGTTGATTCGCTGGATCGCCAGGTGCTGAAGCACAAGGGAAAGCACATTGAGCGCCGCCACGACGATTCCGGCAAGCACTCTGCAACAGAGTAATACAATACGGGGCAGCCACATGTGGCTGCCCCGTTTTTTCACATGGTGAAATAGCATGAGCCTAATCAGCAAGATTTTGACACCCGAGTGCGTGATGCTGGATAGCGAGTCCGCCAGCAAAAAACGGGTTTTCGAACGCGTCGGACTTTTGTTCGAGAACACGCAGCATATTGCACGTAGCCAGGTGTTCGACAGCCTGTTCGCACGCGAGAAACTCGGCTCCACCGGACTGGGTCAAGGCGTGGCAATTCCGCACGGTCGTGTGAAGGGTCTGCGCGATGCGGTAGCGGCCTTTGTCAAAATGCAAAACCCCATCCCCTTCGACGCGCCGGACGGACTGCCGGTGAATTTCATTTTTGTACTGCTTGTCCCGGAACGCGCAACCGACATGCACCTGCAACTGCTGGGTGAACTGGCCCAGATGTTCAGCGACAAAGCATTCCGTGACCAATTGCAGAATACCGATGATCCCGTCGCGATCCACCAGTTGTTTGCCGACTGGCAGGGATAGGATATTCAGATGGCCCAGGTCAATATCCGGCAATTATTCGCAGACAAGCAAGAACGCCTCGGATTAACCTGGGCAGGCGGATCGGAAGGCGGCGACCGCATACTGGAAAGCGAGACCATCAACCTCTCCAGTCGCGGCTGGATAGGTCACATGAACCTGCTCCATCCGAACTGGGTGCAGGTATTAAGCAGTGTCGAACTGGATTATCTGCAAACGTTATCCCCCGCCGAATTGTCCTCTGCATTATCGCAACTGGAAAAAGGGGATCCGCTGTGCCTGATCGTGGCGGGAGATGTCGAGATTCCCAGCTATCTGCTGGATTTCGCCAACCGCACCCATACACCGCTGTTTCACTCGCCAGTCCCCAGCGTGCATTTGATGTGGATGATCCGCCATTACATCGTCAAAGGTCTGGCCGATGCCACCACGCGCCATGGCGTTTTTCTGGATGTGCTCGGCGTCGGCGTCATGATCACGGGTGACAGTGGCGTGGGCAAAAGCGAACTGGCACTGGAACTCATCACGCGCGGCAGCGGCCTGGTGGCCGATGACATCACCGAGTTGTACCGTATTGCACCGGAAACTCTGGAAGGACGCTGCCCGGATTTACTGCGCGATTTCCTCGAAGTACGCGGTCTGGGCATGCTCAACATCCGCACCATGTTCGGCGAGACCGCGGTTCGCCGCAAAAAAAGCCTCAAACTGATCGTGCATTTGTATCGCCCGCCCTTTGATGATCTTTCCAAGCTGGACCGGTTACCCTCTTTGGGATTTGAGGAAATACTGGGTGTCAAGATCAAGAAAGTGGAGATTCCCGTGATGGCCGGGCGCAACCTCGCCGTGCTGGTCGAAGCCGCGGCGCGCAATTTCGTGTTGCAACAGCGCGGCATCGACACCATGCAGCAATTCATCGACCGTCACGACCAGCAACTTCTGGAGCAGTAAGCATCCTAAAAACCACAGTTGACCGCTCCTTTGAGGACGCAAGCAAATGAATAAAAAAATATTTCGTTATTTATTCACGCTCACTGATCGTGTGAGTCGCTACGAAGCGCATTGCACGTCCCTCGCAGCACATGGCGGCGTTGCTCCTCCTCGGAATGGAGCAACCATTCCTCGTCATCGCGCCTTGCCCTGCGCTGCGATGAACGCACACTACACTTCGTTCAACTACGGTTTCTAGGATCATGCAACTCTTCCTGATCAGCGGTCTTTCCGGCTCCGGCAAAAGCGTGGCGCTCAACGTGCTGGAAGACAGCGGCTACTACTGCGTGGACAATCTGCCCGCCGAATTGCTGGATGTGCTGACCCACAATCTGGAATTGGCCGGCGTACGCAAGATCGCCGTCAGTGTTGATGTGCGCAGCGGCAACAGTATCCTGCAGCTGCCTCAATATATCGAAAAGCTGAAACAGCAGATGGTGGATGTGCACGTGCTGTTTCTCGACGCAAAAAGCGAAACGCTGGTAAAACGCTTCTCCGAAACGCGGCGCCTGCACCCACTGAGCGACGGTGTAAAGACGCTGCCGGAATGCGTCGCGCTGGAGCGCGAATTGCTCGCCGAGATCGCCAGCATCGGCCACCACATCGACACCAGCGAATTGAATGCCAATGCCCTGCGTGCCTGGATCAAACAATTCATCACGCTGGATCGCGCGCGCCTGACTTTGTTGTTCGAATCCTTCGGTTTCAAGAACGGCCTGCCACTGGACGCCGACCTGGTCTATGACGTGCGCTGCCTGCCCAATCCGCATTACGACCCGGCGCTGCGACCGCTCACCGGCCGCGACAAACCGGTGGTCGATTTTCTGGAAGGCACACCGATCGTCCAGAAAATGTACACCGACATCCGCGACTTTATCGAAGCCTGGCTGCCCGGTTTTGTCGCCGACAACCGCAGCTATCTCACCGTCGCTATTGGCTGCACCGGCGGACAGCACCGGTCGGTCTATCTCGCCGAGAAACTGGCGCAGCATTTCAATTCGCAGCAGCAAGTACTGGTGCGCCATCGTGAACTCACAGGTCAATAACAGACCTTTTGCCAGAGAGATCACAGAGAAGTTACTGGCCTCATGGCTATCGCCGGCGTTCTCTGTATACTTTATTGCAAATACATGATTGCAGACAAAACATCATGTCATTTATTTCACACATAAAAAAAGGTGACTACTTCACCATACTGACTGGAATGCTGTTCACCATCTGGATATCGTTCATTGCCTGGTCTGGCGGAGCGGCTGACACTGCTCTCATCCGCAGCGGCGGCAAGATATTCCGCGAAGTGCCGTTGTCGCGCGACCAGCAAATTGAAGTTCCCGGCCCGCTAGGTATCAGCATTATCACTATCGAAAAACGCAAAGTGCGTATCACCTCGGATCCCAGCCCCAGACAATATTGTGTGCGCCAGGGTTGGCTGCAGCGATCAGGCGAGATCGCGATTTGTTTGCCGAACGAGGTAAGTGTGGAATTGACGGGCGGAGCAAAGAACTATGACAGTCTCAACTACTGACAATCAGGATACGGGACACGGGACACAGGAAACAGGGGAGCAGCGGAATCCCCGCATCCCGGATCCTGTATCCCGTATCCAGCTCAACACCACTGCCGAAGACCACCACATCGCCAAAATGGCGGCCGTGGCGCTTGGCCTGACCGTGCTGGAGAACGCCATCCCCTCACCGCTGCCCGGCGTCAAACCGGGGCTGGCCAACATCATCACGCTTATCGTGCTGGCACGTTACGGCTGGCGTGCGGCGGCCTGGGTATCGTTGTTACGCGTATTGGCAGGCAGCTTGCTGTTCGGCAATTTCCTCGCGCCGGGATTTTTTCTCAGCCTGTCCGGCGCGGTGTGCAGTCTCGCCGTACTCGCGTTCAGCCTGCACTTGCCGCAGCGCTGGTTCGGCCCCGTTACCGACAGCATCCTCGCCGCTTTCGCCCACATCGCCGGGCAAATGGCCGTGGTCTACCTGTGGCTCATCCCGCACAGCGGCATCGCCTACCTCATCCCCATCTTCGCCACCGCCGCACTGCTGTTCGGCACAGTCAACGGATTAATCGCCGCAAGTTTCATGGATAATAGCGACAAAGCCTACACGGAACCGCAACCATGAAAACGATAACGATAGCCCTCACCGGCGCCTCAGGCCTGCCATACGGCATACGTCTGCTCGAATGTCTGCTGCAAAGTGGCGCGCGCGTGCACCTCATCTATTCGCAGGCCGCGCAGATCGTCGCCAAACAGGAACTGGACTTCACCCTGCCTTCGCGCCCGCAGGACGCCGAGCAAATGCTCGCCGACCGTTTCGGCACCTTCAGCGGCGAGCTCAAGGTTTTCGGCATCCAGGACTGGTACGCCCCCATGGCCTCCGGCTCCAACCCCGGCGATGCGATGGTCGTCTGCCCCTGCACCATGGGCACACTGGGCAAGATCGCGGGCGGCATCAGCGACGACCTCATCTGCCGCGCCGCCGACGTGATGCTCAAGGAAAAACGGACTCTAATAGTGGTCCCCAGAGAGATGCCGTTCTCGGCGATTCATCTGGAGAATATGCTCAGACTGTCGCATGCCGGGGCAGTCATCATGCCGCCGAATCCGGGGTTTTATCACCATCCGCAAAGTGTGGAAGATATTGTAGATTTTGTGGTGGCGAGAGTGCTGGATCACCTTGGGGTGAAGCAGGAATTGGTGAAGAAGTGGGGAGAATAGGATCCTGCGCCCGCCCCCTCTTCCAGTTACATCAGAACATCCCGCTCAACAGCCGTAATCGGCGAGCGGGTGTTCCTTGAAAAACTGCCAGATAAGATCAGTCGCGTTCAATTTCGCGGTGCTCGGCCCTCCGATGAAATCCGGAAGCGCTGACTTCCCGCCGGGCCAGTGATGTCCGTGTCCATCGATCATACCGAGAACCACCGCCGCCGGCCTGCCCGCACG
This sequence comes from Sideroxydans sp., assembly GCA_050287265.1. GTDB lineage: Bacteria > Pseudomonadota > Gammaproteobacteria > Burkholderiales > Gallionellaceae > Sideroxyarcus. The sequence continues at coordinate 29,181 of JBNKBO010000034.1, forward strand.
ACCGTACGCGATACCGGTCGCATCGTTCATGGGATACCGCACGCGCGTCTCCCCGGAACATCCATGCATCTTCACCCATCTGCCGATCATCTCCCGAACCGGGGGCTTTGTGCCGAAAGTCCGCCGACCGATATGAATCTCACCGCCTGTGAAGGGATTCAGCGGATCGGCGGTGCCCGTAATGTACAGCATGGGAACCGGGCGCTTCGGCTGTACATCATGCAACCAGTCGGCACCGGCGACAGGAGCGGCGGCGGCGATGAGCGGCGACAACTCCCGCGCGACACGGAACGCCATAGAGGCCCCGTTGGAAAAACCGGTAACGTACACGCGGCGTTCGTCCACCCTGAAACGGGCTTTCAGATCGGCAAGCATCGCGGCAACGAACTCAACGTCGCGCTCGTTGCGTGTAACCGCGCCGATATTGCTCCTCCCCGAACCATCATTCCAAGTTTGCGGATTGTCCCGGAACCTGCCGGGCCGGGAAGCATCGGGAGGTCTCCCCTCGGGAAACGCAGCCAAAAAGCCCGCTTCGTCGGCCTTTTTATCCCAGGCCGTTTCCCATATGACACCGCGGGCAGTGCCGCCTCCACCGTGAAACATGACAACAACAGGCCACTTTTTCGCCGGGTCGTACGATGCGGGAACACGAAGAAGATAGATTCGCGTGACATCGCCCACGTTCACGGCAAAAGACCTGATTCCTGAAGGCGTACTGTCGGCCGGGCCCGGTGAAGACACACAGGCGGACAGGAAAACGAGCCCGATCAGTCCAAGATATCGACGTAAAGTCATCTTCTCCCTTCCTTTCCTGATGTTCTGAGCGGTGCAAGACCTGCACCCGCTTATGTTGGTGGCCAGAAAGGGTAGGACGTTTATTGAGATCGCTGTCAGAGCATAAATCTAAGGATAGACTGAATAAGTCGTCATTCCCGCGAAGGCGGGAATCCAGTGTCTTTCGTGAGCCGCAACGGCAACATGAGCAATCCACCGACAACGAAGAAGACCATCACCGAGAGCGCCGCGAGGCGCAGGTTGCCGCCGGTGACCGAGGCGATACCGCCGAAGACTAGCGG
>JBNKBO010000035.1:0-28815 GCA_050287265.1 Sideroxydans sp.
ATCTGGCTGTGGGAGAGTACGCCCTTGATCTGTTCAACGCTGTCGTAGGGACTTTCATCCAGCCATTTCTCCACCCCCTTGCGAATGCGTGTCAGGTGTTTGGGGCCATGCAACAACAGCGCGCTGCAGAGGTGGGTGATGTCGGCACCCGCAAGCAGCATCTTGATCGCATCTTCTGCGGTATGGATGCCGCCGGTGGCAGCGAGGGAAAGTTTGGTGCGGCCGTACAGAATGCCCAGCCAGCGCATCGACAGCAGCGAGTCATGCGGTTTGGAAAGATGCAGCGTCGGGGCCACACGCAAAGTGTCGATATCGATGTCCGGCTGGTAAAAACGGTTGAACAGAGAGACACCATTCGCCCCGGCTTCTTCAAGTTGCTTGACGAAATTTCCGAAAGCACTGAAGAACGGTGACAGTTTGACGGTGATCGGCAGACTGACCTGGGTGCGCAATTGCTTGAACAGCGTGAGATAACTAAGCTCCATTTTTTCACCGTTCACGCTCTGTTCGGCGGCGATGCGATAGATGTTCAATTCCAGAGCATCGGCGCCTGCTTCCTGCAACTGTTTACCGAGTTTCACCCAGCCGGTCAGGGAGACGCCGTTGAGGCTGGCGATCACCGGAATGGAAAGACTTTGTTTGAGTTGCCGTATCTGTTCCAGGTAGTCGTCCAGGGCATTGCCCGAGTCACCTTCAACCGGCAGAAAGCTGTCGGCTTCGCTATGGCCAAGTTGCTGATTGCTGAGGAACGGATTCTGTTCTCCGCGCAGTTCCTCCTCGAATAGCGAGTACATCACCAGCGCCGAAGCACCCGCGTCTTCCAGTGCGCGTGCCGTACTGAGGCTGCGGCTCAGCGGCGAAGCGGAGGGAACGAAAGGATTGGCCAGTTCCAGGCCAAGGTAACAGGTGGACAGATCCATGGCGATTACTCCTTATCCCCGGTGTCGGGCTTTTTATAACTCATTGCCGCCAGTTGCTCATAGTGGTGGTAGCGCGTCAGCGCTTCCACCTGGGAATCATGCAGGAACTTTTCCGCATCATCGGGATGGCTGCGCCACAACATGTTGAAGCGCGTTTCACTGGAGACAAAATCGCGATAACCGATGGAAGGTTTTTTCGAATCGAGTTGCAGCGGGTTTTCACCATTGGCAAGTCGCCGCGGATCGTAGCGCAGCAATGGCCAGTGACCGCAGCGCAGTGCCAGGTCCTGCATCTCATGGTTGTGCAGCATGTCGTTGCCCCAGGCAATGCACGGTGAATAGGCGATGATGATGGACGTGCCTTCGTAGGACTCCGCTTCGAGGAATGCTTTCAGGGTCTGGATATCCTTGCCCGCGTAAGCCACCTGGGCGACATAAACGTTCTCGTAACTCATGGCGATCATCGCCAGGTCTTTCTTCGCCGTGGGTTTGCCGCCCGCGGAGAATTTGGCTACTGCACCGCGCGGGGTTGCCTTGGAGGTCTGTCCGCCGGTGTTGGAATAGACCTCGGTATCGAGCACCAGGATGTTGACGTTGCGTCCGGCAGCGAGCACATGATCGAGACCGCCGAAACCGATGTCGTAGGCCCAGCCGTCGCCGCCGACGATCCACACGCTCTTCTTCACCAGGTTGTCGGCGATGCTTTCCAGCAGCCGCGCTTCGGGTTTTTTGATCTTCTTCAGTTTGGTCAGTAGTTGCGCCACCCGTTCACGCTGATCGTGGATGCCGGTTTCGCTGCTCTGGTCGGCGTTGAGTAGGGCATCGACCATCTCCTTGCCGAGTTCTCCGGCCAGTTTCTGCAACTGTTCTCGTGCCAGTTCCGTTTGTTTGTCGATGGAGACGCGCATGCCGAGACCGAATTCCGCGTTGTCCTCGAACAGCGAGTTGTTCCAGGCCGGGCCACGGCCTTCAGGATTTTTCGCCCACGGTGTGGTGGGCAGGTTGCCGCCGTAAATCGACGAGCAACCCGTGGCGTTGGCTACCACCATGCGGTCGCCGAAGAGCTGGCTGGCAAGTTTGAGGTATGGCGTTTCACCGCAGCCGGAACAGGCGCCGGAAAACTCGAACAGCGGCTGGGCGATCATCGCTTCCTTGATCACGCTGGTGCGCAGCTTGCGTCGGTCGTACTCGGGCAGGCTGAGGAAAAATTCCCAGTTTTCCCGTTCCTGTTCGCGTAGCGGCGGTTGCGGCACCATGTTGAGCGCGCGGCGTCCGGGGTTCTCCTTGTCTTTCACCGGACAGATGTCGACGCAAAGGCTGCAACCCGTGCAGTCCTCCGGCGCCACCTGGTAACTGATGTGCCAGCCCTCGGGGAATTCCTTGCCTTTTACCGGCACGTGTTTGAAAGTTTTCGGTGCATCCTTTGCCAGCGCCGGGTCGAAGATTTTGCTGCGAATGACGCCGTGCGGGCAGACGAAGGGACACTTGCCGCAGTGGATGCAGAGTTCCTCATCCCATTCCGGAATTTCCAGCGCGATATCGCGTTTCTCCCACTGGGTGGTGGCGCTGGGATAAGTGCCATCGGCGGGGAATACACTGACCGGCAGGTTGTCGCCGCGTCCGGCGATGATTTCGGCAGTGACTTTTTGTACAAACTCCGGCGCATTGGCAGGCACCACCGGCGGCCGTTCGAAGAAGCTGTCGGCTTTGGCCGGTACTGCAACCTGGTGCAGGTTGGCTACCGAGGCATCGATAGCCTTGAAGTTCATGTCCACCAGCTTCTTGCCTTTCTTGCCGTAGGTTTTTTCCACTGCATCCTTGATCGCGTGCAGCGCCTCGTCCTGCGGCAGGATGTCGGAGATGGCGAAGAAACAGGTTTGCATGATGGTGTTGATGCGTTTCCCCATGCCGCTCTCTTCGGCAACCTTATAGGCATCGATGACGTAGAAGCGCAGCTTCTTGTCGATGATCTGCTGCTGCATCCGGTGCGGCAGAATGCTCCAGGCAGTTTCAGCCGATGCAGTGGTGTTGAGCAGGAACACGCCGTTTTCCGCCGCCTTGTCCAGCATGTCGTAACGTTCGAGGAAAACGCTCTGGTGGCAGCCGACAAAATGTGCCTCATTGTCACCGATGAGATAAGTGGAGTGGATCGGTTCGGGGCCGAAACGCAAATGGGAAACGGTAATGGCACCGGATTTTTTCGAGTCGTAGACGAAGTAGCCCTGTGCATGCAGCTCGGTGCCCTCGCCGATGATCTTGATCGAATTCTTGTTGGCGCTGACCGTGCCGTCGGAACCCAGACCATAGAACAGGGCGCTGACTGCTTTCTTCGACGCATCGGTACGGAAATTCGCATCCCACTCCAGGCTGGTATGGCTGACGTCGTCGTGGATGCCGATGGTGAAATTGTTTTTCAGTTTTTTGTTCTGCAACGCGTCGAACACTGCCTTGACCATACCGGGCGTGAATTCTTTCGATGAGAGACCGTAGCGGCCGCCGATGATGCGCGGCATGGTCTTGAACGGTGCGCTGCCGTCGGACAAGGTCTGGGCAACGGCAGTCAGTACATCTTTATACAGGGGTTCACCGTCACTGCCCGGTTCCTTGGTGCGATCCAGTACCGCGATGGATTTCACCGAAGCGGGCAGGGCGCCGACAAACGTTGCGGCATCGAAGGGACGATACAGGCGCACCTTGAGCAGGCCGATCTTTTCGCCCTGATTGATCAGGTGATCCACCGTCTCCTGCGCCGTTTCCGCACCGGAACCCATCAGGATGATCACCCGTTCGGCATCTTTCGCGCCGTGATAGTCATAGAGACGGTATTGCCTGCCGGTGAGTTTGGCGAAACGATCCATGCATGCCTGTACGATGCTGGGCATCGCCGTATAGAAAGGGTTGACGCTTTCGCGGCCCTGGAAATACACGTCCGGGTTCTGCGAGGTGCCGCGGATCACCGGATGTTCCGGATTGAGCGCGCGGGCGCGGTGGGCGGCAACCAGTTCATCGTCGATCATCGCGCGAATGGTCTTGTCATCCACTTCCTCGATCTTGGCGATCTCGTGAGAGGTGCGGAAACCGTCAAAGAAATGCAGTATCGGTACCCGGCTTTCCAGCGTGGCGGCCTGGGCGATGAGCGCCAGGTCCATTACTTCCTGTACCGAGTTGGAGGCGAGCATGGCAAAGCCGGTGGCGCGTGCTGCCATCACATCGCCGTGGTCGCAGAAAATGGAGAGTGCCTGTGCCGCGAGGGAACGGGCAGAGATGTGGAATACGGTGGGGGTCAGTTCACCGGCGATCTTGTACATATTGGGCAGCATCAACAGCAAGCCCTGGGATGCGGTGAAGGTGGTGGTCAGCGCGCCGGTCTGTAACGCGCCGTGGATCGCCCCGGCGGCACCGCCTTCGCTTTGCAGTTCGACCACATGCGGTACCGATCCCCAGATATTGGTTTTGCCCTGCGCCGACCAGGCATCGGAGAATTCACCCATGGGCGAGGCGGGGGTAATAGGGTAGATGGCGACGACCTCGTTGGTGAGGTGAGCGATATGGGCAGCGGCTTCATTACCATCCAGCGTGATCGTGTGGCTTGTCATGCGAGCTCCCTTGGAAGTATTGCAACATTCAACATAACGCGGGTGTGCCAGGATGCAGACAACTCGACAACGCGGAACATCCCTTGAACCAGATCTGCTTCGCCGTTGCCACTACGAGATGCATATCCTACTCAAGTTGATAGCGACAAACAACATATACCCATTCCATCGACGTCAATGCTGATCAATGCTGCATGTTTGATTTCTGATATGCTTCGGGGGAAACAAGCGAACAACATTAAATGGAAGCATGCATGAAGAAAATCCTCCTCATCAATCCGTCCTTCAAAGGCAGCCTGCATTCGAATATCAAGGTGCTTGCGTTGCCACCACTCAATCTTGCCATCATCGCGCGCTATACGCCCGATCACTATGACGTGCAGATTGTCGATGAGGCCATGGAGGATCTGGATCTCGACACGAAGGCCGATCTGGTCGGCATTACCTGCATGACGCCGCTGGCGCCGCGGGCTTATGAGATTGCGGCGCATTTTCGTGCACGCGGCATTCCGGTGGTGATGGGGGGAATACATGTTTCCTATGTGACGGACGAGGCGTTGCGTTATGCGGATGCTGTCGTGATTGGCGAAGGGGAAAATATCTGGCCGCAGGTGCTGGAGGATTTCGAGCGCGGACAGATGCAGAAGGTCTACCGGGCGACCGAACCGCCGGATATCGAAAACCTGCTCGCGCCAAGGCGCGATCTGCTCAAGGGAAAATATTTTGTGGAGACGGTGCAGACCGGCCGCGGCTGTCCGATCAATTGCAATTTCTGTTCGGTCACGGCATTCAACGGTTCACGCTACCGGGTGCGCAGTATCGACAGCGTGATCGACGAAATCAATTCCATCAAGTCCAATCGCATATTCATTGTCGATGACAATATTGTCGGACAGGGACCGAGATATATCAGGAGAGCGAAGGAGTTCTTTGACCGGCTGGCGGAATGTAAAAAGGAATGGGGCGGGCAGACCTGCCTGAGTATTGTCGAACATGACGATGTGCTGAAGGCAGCGCAGCGCAGCGGATGCAAAGGCATGCTGATCGGCTTCGAGTCGCTGGATCCGGCCACCATCGATTCCATGCACAAGTCGGTCAATTTGCGCCCCAACACGCGAAATTTCAGCGACGCCATCAAGAAACTGCATGACCATGGAATAGCGATCGTGGGCTGTTTCATTTTTGGTAGTGAAGGCCAGAACAAGGATGCATTCCGGCGCACCATCGATTTTGTGCTGGAAAACGAGATCGATGCGGTGCAGCTGTCGCTGGAAACGCCGCTGCCGGGCACGGCTTTCTACAAACAGATGCAGGAAGAGGGGCGTCTGTTGCTGACCGATTATCCGAACGACTGGCGTCACTACACGATTTTCGAGCCGGTGTTCCGGATGAACGGCATGACGCCGGCCGAGGCTTACGAAGGATTGCTGGAGGCCTATGCGGAAGTATCGTCGTTCAAGTCGTCACTGGTGCGCGGACTGAAGACTTTCCGCAATACCCGCAGTCTGTTCAGTACCGGTATTTCTTTTTCATGGAATTACCAGGCTTACAAGACCATCTGCAACACAAAGACGCCATTGGCCAAAGTGGACTGATTTACGATGTTATACAAAAACAGATAGTGGCAAGAAACGGCCGGGTGGATTACGCTCTGTCCGATTGACTGGAATGCGTGCCCATGAATCGGCAACTAATTTGAAAGAGAAGAGAATGGATAGTATGAAAATGATTTCCCGTTTGTCCGGGATACTGGTGCTGGCCTCGGTTTTCGTCGTTACCCCGTTGCAGGCAATCGCCGAGTCGCAGGTTCTGGCCACGGTAGGGTCGTTGCAGGTCAGCTCCGACGATCTGGAAGCGGCATTGGCGAGTTCGCCTTTTGCCACGCAAATGACTTCGATGAACGAGGATGACCAGGCCGGTTTGCGCGGGGATATGCTGCGGCGTCTGGTTGCTGCGCGGTTGTTGATGCTTGAAGCCAAAAGCCAGGGTCTGGACAAGACGCAGTCTTTCAAGAAAGACATGGAAGACTTTCGTCTGGGATTGTTATATCGCTTTTACATGGACAAGTTGCGCGAACGCATTGTCATTCCGGCAGATACCCTGGCTGCAATGAAGAAACAACTCAAAGGCGATCCGGCAGGCATTACTGCTGCCAAGGCGGCTTACGTCAATGAGCAATATAAAACTCTGAAGCTGGCCACCCTTCAGAACATGCTGAAACAGGACAAGACAAAACTGTATGAAGACCGGATCAAGCCGGGTATCAAAGCGGATACGGTGTTGATGAAAGGAAACAGTTTCCGGATTACTTACGGCGATATCGTCGATGCCAAGAAATATCCGGATTTGCCCAATCCGGAATGGGTGAAAGAACAACTCTACAATCGCGGAGAATTGTTGTTGGCAGCAAAGGCTGCGGAAAAGGAGGGCGTCGATGTTTCGGACAAACTGGCGCAGTACAGGTCCGAACGTTTACCGTCGCTTATGATGGAAGTCAAAACCAGGGAATGGCTCCCGGATGAAAAAACCCTGCGGGACTGGTTTGACAAGCATCCGGAAGTCGCAAAAATCCCCGAACGTCGTCATGTCGGCCAATTGGTGGTGGCAACACGTAAAGAGGCGGAAGGCCTGCGGGAACGGATTCTCAAAGGTGAAAGCCTGTTTGTCCTGGCGGGGAGGTACAGCATCGATCCGGTCGGCCATAAGCAGAATGGCGACATGGGCTGGATCGTTGAAGGCCGCGGAATGCCCGAACTGGATGCCGCGCTGTCGAAACTGGAAGACAACAAGGTCAGCGATGTGATCGAGACAAAAATGGGATTTCACCTGCTGACGATTCTCGAGCGTCAACCCGGGGGAAAGAAGACCTATGCAGAAGTGCATGACCGGGCCCGGCAGATGTATATCAACGAGAAGCTGCCACCCTACCTGGGCAAGCTGGAACGAAAGTATCAAGTGTCATGGAAGGTAATCGAGGGTCGCGCCGAAAAATAAATTTGATGAGCGCGATCAAAAATCGTTTTTTTCTGCTTGCGGCGCTTATGCTCGCCGGAACGGCAACTGCCGGAAGCGATGCCGGTGGAGGCAACGGTGCGGCAGGCGTGGTTTCGCAGAAGCAGTCCGGCAAACAGGGACTAAAATCTTTTTCCTTGCCCGGGCTGGATGGGAAGATTCATCGTCTGGCGGACTGGAAAGGAAAGGTCGTCATCCTGAATTTCTGGGCGAGCTGGTGTTCTCCCTGTCTTTACGAAATTCGCGATTTTGTAGCCTATCAGGAAAAATACCGCGAACGCGGCCTGCAAATCATTGGTATCGGTGTGGATGAAGAGGACAAGTTGCGCAATGTTCAGCGTACGCTGGAAATCAATTATCCAGTGCTGGTTGCCAACCCGAAACGGCATCCCTATCTGATGAAAACCTGGGGCAACGAGAGCGGTGTCATTCCTTTTTCAGTCGTGATTGACCGCAAAGGTCAAGTAATATTTGCCCAACATGGCCAGATTGACCACGATACATTTACCGAAAATATCCTGCCTCTCCTCGATAAAACCTGAATCAAACCGTGCGGAATGTCTTCCCGGTATGAAAGTCCGGCAACGCGGGAAACGGTTTTAATACAGGCGGATTGAGCTGCCAGTCCAGTTTTCCGATGCGAAACAAGTGTGGAAACGTTCGTAGTGCCAAAGTGGCATATAACACCAAAGGGCTATCAGTCCCCCCTATAGTGGTTATGGACGCCACAGGCAGTCTTCTTCCTATAATAAGCAATTACAAAGACTACATGCCAGATTAAGGCAAATAGCGAAGGCTCATCTTCGGGAGGAGGGAGCCAGACTAAAAAGTCAGGGAGAAATTCATACGTTTCCATAACTGCGTGTTTGCACGCGGTTCATTCTTTTTCTCTCTTTTCTGTGCATTGTAGCGATGAAGTTGACGGTATGCCGGATAGCTTGCTACTGACATTTTTTTCGTGCTCTGACGCAGTTCGGCAAATGTTGGATGTCATGACAAATTCAACGGGGACTTGATAAATCATGCTTAAGAAATATACCGAATTTACGTTGCTGGTTTGTGCGGTTTTAGCCAGCCTTTTCCTTGTCGGCAATGCCTGGGCGGCCGATGTCAATAAACTGGTGGCTGTCTGTGCAGACTGTCACGGCAAGGGCGGCGCCAGCACGGAATCCGACGTGCCCATTATTGGCGGATACTCCGTTGAATTCCTGGTCAACAACCTGAAGGCTTATAAGACGCAAGACAGGGATTGTCCCGAGACCAAATTCAGGGCCGGAAGCAAGAAGGGCCAGAAAACGAGCATGTGCAAAATGGTCAAGGACCTGAATGACAGTGATATCAACAAGGTGGCCCAGTATTTTTCCAAACAGAAATTTGTCCGCGCCAAACAGAAATTCGATGCGGCATTGGCTGAAAAGGGCAAGGAGATACACAACATCTATTGCGAAAAATGCCACTCGGAAGGCGGGACGCTTGCCGAAGATGAAGCAGGTTTGCCCGCGGGGCAGTGGATACCCTATCTCAGGCAGGCGATTGATGAATTCAATACCGGCAAGCGTCCAATTCCCAAAAAGATGAAACGGAAGATGGATGAGCTCGAACCGGCCGATTTTGAAGCGCTGATAAATTATTACGCAAGTTTCAACTAGACGTCAGTCTGGAAAATTATAGACCGTGAGATTTTCATTTTTGATTTGAAGACGGCAATGAGTACTTCAGGGAGCGTACAGGTAGATGTCAGAACCAAATTTCATAGAAGGTTCCAGAAGGATATGGCAAACCCTGGGCAAGCCGATTATGCGTTATTCGCTGTTCGCGCTGGCGGGTGTTGTTGCCTTCGTTGTCATTGTCGGTAGTTTCATGACGGCGCTGGAGTCCACCAACACGCTCGAGTTTTGCACTTCATGCCATACCATGAGTTACAACTTTGAGGAATACAAAAAGACCATTCATTATTCCAATCCGTCGGGTGTGCGGGCCGTCTGTTCCGATTGCCATGTGCCGAAGAAAAACTGGTTCAGCCAGATGCGTCGCAAGTTCATTGCAGCCAGCGATGTCTGGGCGGAAATCATCGGCAAGGTCGATACGCCGGAAAAATTTGAAGCCAATCGAATGGCAATGGCCAAGCGCGAGTGGGCGCGCATGGAGGAATCCGATTCGATCGGATGCCGCAATTGCCATAGCTACGAAAGTATGGATCTTGAAGAGCAAGGCACGCGGGCGAATAAAAAGCATGCCAGGGCAGCGATGCCTGGATCCGGAAAAACCTGCATTGACTGCCATAAAGGAATTGCACACAGGTTGCCCCGGGTCAAATGAATATTTTGATATGCGCATTCGATCTGAAGGTTGAATGCGTGGCGGATTTTGTAGTTGAAACAGAAGTTGGCAGGACGTAGTTGGTAGTACCGCAGAATCGTGTTGCCCTTGCAGGTAATTTTGGCTGATGTGACGGTTCTGGAAGAGGTGTTTTCTTTTAGGTAGTAGATAACATAATAGGGGGTGTTCCGTGAATATCAGAACCTTAGTTGCAGGAGTGTTGTGCTGGATATTTGCAGCTGGACTTGCAAATGCAGCGGCAACGAAACCGATCAATGACTACAACATTACAATCAATTATGAGTTGGGCATGCACTGTACCGGATTTGATTTCTCGTACTGTTGCGTACTTCCGCCCTACAACTCGATTCAAAGCCAGGTTATCAAAACTTCCAGAGGCAAACGCAAGTTTCCGGAATTGCTGGAAGCAGACCCAAAAGATCCTGCTGTGCTGGTCGATGGCAGGAAGCGTTTCAAACTGGATTACGGCCATGTCGACAATACCTACTCTGAAGGCAGCAAGCTCAAGTATTGGGACGTGCCTTACGACATGAATGGCGACGGCAAGTATGCAAAAGGCGAAACTGTGGCCAATGCCTATTTCTCGCACCTGTATGTGTACAAGGATCTAAAGGGAACCAATCCCAAAGGGACCAGTGCCGACAAGGAAAAATTGTTCGTCGGCGTACAAATCCCGGTTCCGCGTGACAATGGGCCGGCCGGTGCCGCAGTGCCCAGCCCGATGAAGGGTGGACATTTGCACTATACCGGTGAAAAAGGAACGATTGTCTTTACCAAATCGCCGGTACTGGACAATGTGCCTATCGTGCTGACCAATCCGGGTATCTGGGATGCATTGGGATTGCCGTTGACGCCCTTTGGCGACCGCGCTGCTGCAGGCGATCTGTTGTCCCTGACCGAATCCGATATTCAACCGTTCCAGGAAGCCTGGGTGAGCATGGTTAATGCGAAAACCGGCAAGCCGGTCATCGATTCGCATACAGGCCGTCCGGTTCGATTTGTCGGTACGAATCCGATCGACATTCCCAACTGTGCGAATTGCCACAGCAACGAAACCGCCAATGGCAAGAAATTCACACTATATAAACAGGAGCGTGAATTCTGGAAAGGTCTCGGTGCCAGCGACTGGATCGCCAGCCTGAAAGCGACTTCCATTTCCATCCTGGAAATGCATGACGATCGTACCGGTACCGATTTCCTCAAGAACTACAATCCCAATGGACGTTCGCTGGATAACCGCCTGGGCCGCGATCCTGTGCTGTGCCAGAAGTGCCATGCGGACAACGTGATCGGCGTGTTGCAGTCCAAGACTTTCAAGGATCCGAAAACCGGCAAGGAAAGGGTGATATCGGCATTGACTGAAGCCATGCATACCGTCCACCAGACCAAGGCGCCAATGCCCGACTCGCAAGGTCGTACTGCGGCCTGCCAGGGTTGTCATCCGTCTCACCGTCAGGATGGCAAGATGGCCAACTATCCGATCACGCCGGATGGCAAGAACAACTATGCCAAAGGGGATAACCGTGATGCTTCCGGCGGTTGCTTTGTTGGTCGCGATGTACACGCCAACAGGGGCAAGGAAAAAGATGGTGTTGGATCGCCTGAACACCTGAATTCCATTGGTAAGTGGATGCAGGCCAATGTCTCCAAAATCGGCAACAAGAAGAATGGTAAAGGTCTGTGGTGTACCAACTGCCATAGCCAGTTGTCTCGTGAACTGTATCAGCGCGACAACCTGACCAATGCATTCAAGCAGGAAGGCACCACCATCCGCAATAAATCGCTGGATGAGATTGCCAAGGCCATCGGTGTTACAACTGCAGAGCTGAAGAGTCAGTATCTTGATCCCAAGGTCGTGCTCAACAGCAAGGGAGAAGATACCCCGGGCAAATCGGGCATCCTGAAGACATGGGCAAAAGACCGCATGGTTCCCGATATTGCCGTGATTGCCTTGAAAGATGGCGGCCCGATGGTCAGCAAGGACGCGGATGGCGATGTCAATGTGACTATCCTGTCGGCCAATCCTGCGGTTGATATCAAGAAGCTGAAATTGCCTGCGGGTGCTACAGGCGCGACTGCCGTGCCTTACGATGCAGCGACCCATGGCCGTGATTACTGGCTGTCGCCGGGCGCGCCGCACTGCGCGGACTGCCATGCCGCGCCGTATGTCGAAGGCCAGGGCGGCGTTGCTTTCCCGATCAACCAGCCGGGCAAGTACAGTAATATGCGCTATTCCAAGGGCCACTCGGGTCTGGCTTGCCAGTCCTGTCACCAGTCGATTCATGGTTTGTATCCGGTCACGCCGACAACCGACCAGACGACTTACAAACAGGCCGCCCAGTACAACCCGGATGGATCGCATGGTCCGTTCACATGTGCCGCATGTCATGAAACAAACAAGGATGGCGTGCCTAACATCGCTAACAAGAAGGAACACAAGTGGAATGGCAAGCCCATCCTGCATAACTATGATGCTGCCGTAAGCTGGATGCATGCAAATGCACAGGATATTGGCGGCGCCATACCAAGAGAGGATGACAAAAAGAAGTAAGCTGGATTGTTAGTAATGTTTCAAGCGAATCGGGGGCTTTGCCCCCGATTTGTTTTTCAGCCAGAAACACGGGATTGTGATCCCGGCACGTACTTTTATGACTGAGACGGTGGGAAAATTCGGATTCAAATCATGTGCTAGAATCCTTCGCGCACAAGATTGTGTCCCTTTCTTAAATTTAATGGTTTTCTGGATTTGCAGCCCTTAATTATCAGTCAATACACGCTCGCGAACAGCCTGGGCCTGGGCTCGCTGGCAACTCTGGACGCTTTGCGTGTGCAGCGGTCGGGACTGGTTCCGTGCGCGTTCGAAGATGTCGATCTGGAAACATACATTGCCAAGGTCGACAAGCTGAATAACTATCGCGTACGCACTGATCTGTCCGCTTATGATTGCCGCAACAATCGGCTGGCCCAACTCTGTCTGGAGCAGGACGGGTTCGTCGAGGCGGTCAATGCGGCCAGGGCCAAATATGGGGCCGCACGTATCGGCGTGTTTCTGGGCACCAGCACTTCCGGGATATTGCAGACTGAATTGGCATATCGTCGTCTGGACCCCCAGACCGGCGCATTGCCGCGGGATTTTCATTACGCGGAGACGCAGAATTCCTATTCCCTTGCGAGCTTCGTTATGCATTATCTGGGACTGGCCGGTCCTTCATTTGTCGTGTCTTCTGCATGTTCCTCGAGCGCCAAGGTGTTTGCCAATGCCGTGCGCATGATGGCGGCCGGCGTATGCGATGCGGCGGTGGTTGGCGGTGTCGACAGCCTGTGCCTGAGTACGCTGTACGGTTTTAATTCCCTGGGACTGGTGTCGTCGCAACCTTGCCGGCCGTATGATGCGGAGCGCGACGGTATTTCGATCGGGGAAGGGGCGGGTTTCGTCATGCTTGAACGTGTTTCTGCGGCCGATTCTGCGGAGGCGATGCTGTTGCTGGGGGTCGGCGAAAGTTCCGATGCTTACCATATGTCTACGCCGCACCCGGAAGGATTCGGGGCGAAACTGGCGATGCAGCGTGCACTGGATTCCGCTGCACTGAAGACCGGCGACATCGACTATATCAATTTGCACGGCACGGCGACCAAATCCAACGATGCCAGCGAAGGCAAAGCGGTTGCCGAGGTGTTCGGCACGACAGTGCCATGCAGTTCGACCAAAGGCTGGACGGGACACCTGTTGGGCGCTGCGGGAATTTCCGAAGCCATCATCGCCATGATGGCGGTCGAAAACGGTTTCATCCCGGGCAGCGTCAATACCGAACATCTTGATCCGGCCATTGCCATCAATTACAGGATAGAAAACGGTGAGGGGAAAGTCAGGCATGTGCTAAGCAATTCGTTCGGTTTCGGCGGCAGCAATTGCAGCCTGATCCTGGGGAGTGCGAAGTAATGCGCTGCTATATAGAAGGAGTCGGGTTGCTAGGTCCGGGACTGGATGGCTGGGAGTCGAGCCGTCCGGTACTGGCGGGTGATGCTGCCTATGTGGCGGCCCCGACCAATTTGCGAGCCAGTGACATGCTGCCTCCTGCCGAACGCCGGCGTGCGGGCGTACCGATCAAACTGGCACTGGCCGTGGGACAGGAAGCTTTCCTGCAGTCGGGACGTGCCACCGCCACCGCGGCAACGGTATTCACCTCTTCCGGGGGTGACAACGATAATGTGCATGCCATCAACAGCATCCTGGCGACTGCGCCGCGCGAAGTGTCGCCGACCCGGTTCCATAATTCCGTGCATAACGCGGCGGCCGGCTATTGGTGTATTGCGGCCGGTTCGCATGAGCCTTCCACCAGCCTGTGTGCCTATGACGCCAGTTTCGCGGCGGGACTGCTGGAATCCGCCGCCCAGGTGACGGTAGACGGTTCCGTTGTGGCACTGATCGCATACGATCATTGCTATCCTGAGCCGTTGAATAGTGTGCGGCCGATTGTGGCGGCATTCGGGCTGGCCCTGATTCTGACTTCGCAGCAAAGCGAAAAATCGCTGGCCGTGATCGACGTGGATTTTGTATCCGGCAAGGCAGAAGAGAACAAAATGCAGGATGCCGGACTCGAAGCGTTGCGCTGCGGTGTTCCGGCTGCACACAGTTTGCCGTTGTTGGCCGCCCTGGCTGGCGGCAAGTCAGCACAAGTCTGTATTGCTTACTTCGACGGCAATCATCTCAATATCCGCGTGACGCCATGCTAGCGAACCGGGAAGATATTGCCAAAGTCATACCGCACAGCGGCAACATGTGCCTGCTGGATGGCGTGCTGGAATGCGACGCACAACGCATCCGTTGTATCAGTTCCACTCACCGTGACAAAGATAACCCGATGCGGTCCGGCGATGCGTTGCTTGCCTTGTGCGGTATCGAGTATGCCGCGCAGGCGATGGCGGTGCACGGTGCCTGGGACGCGAAATTCGAGCAGAAACCGCGAGCCGGTTATCTGGTTGCACTGCGCGATGTTGCGTGCCACACCATGCGCATGGATGACCTGAGTGATGACCTTGTCATCATCGCGGAAAAAGTGATGAGTGATGAAGCGCGTGTCATATACCAGTTCGATATCCATGCAGGTTCGGCGCAGATATTGAAAGGGCGTGCCACTGTGGTACTGGATTCAGACAAGGCGGGCGTATGAAACGTGCATTGGTGACCGGTGGCAGCGGCGGTATCGGCAGCGAAATCTGCCGCAAACTCGCCGCGCTTGGTTATCACGTCTATGTGCATGCCAACAGTTCATTGCAGACTGCCGAAGACCTGGTGGCAGAGATCAGGGATGCCGGGGGCAGTGCACAGGCTGTCGCCTTCAATGTGGCCGATGCGGAACAAACGCAAAGCGCCTTGCAAACCATTCTGGCAGACGGCGCGATACAGATACTGGTGAATAATGCGGGTATTCACGACGATACGGTCATGCCGGGCATGAGCGCGCAACAATGGCACAGGGTCATCGACGTTTCCCTGAATGGCTTTTTCAACGTGACACAGCCGCTGCTGCTGCCGATGATATGCAAACGCTGGGGGCGCATCATCAATATTTCTTCGATTGCGGCGATTGCGGGCAATCGTGGCCAGACCAACTACGCAGCAGCCAAGGCCGGACTGCATGGAGCAACCAAATCGCTGGCGCTGGAGGTGACGAGCAGGGGGATTACCGTAAACGCCATTGCGCCCGGCATTATCGAATCTGCCATGACGGAGAACGTGTTCGACAAAGACACTATCAAGCGTATGGTTCCCGCCGGTCGTGCGGGCAAGCCGGAAGAAGTGGCCGATCTGGTGGCGTTCATTGCATCCGACAAAGCGGCCTATATATCCGGTCAGATCATCTCCATCAACGGCGCAATGATTTAACAGCCTGTTAGAGTTCATGCGTCCGATGGGGTAAAATGCACAAGGTAGAATATCAAAGACAGGAAACATCATGGCTGCAAGCGCACAAGAAAAAGAACTGGCACAACTTATCGTGACCTCGCTTAACCTCGAAATCCCTGCGGACGAGATCGAACCGGAGGCGCCGCTGTACGGCGAAGGTCTGGGGCTGGACTCCATCGACATTCTTGAACTGTCGCTGGCAATTTCCAAAACCTACGGCGTGCAACTCAAATCCGACGATGCGGACAACAGCAAGATATTCAGTTCGCTTCGCAGTCTGAACGATCATATCCAGCAACACCGTGCCCAGTGATTCATGCGCCCGCCAACCGGCGGGCGTACTCGTCTCATGAACGATAACGACATCGCATTCCGCGCCGAACTCAAAGCGTTCATCCTGTCTGCTGTGGATAAGGAGGAGCCTGCTGGCGGGTTGCGTGACGATGAGCCCTGGTTCGGGGATGAATCCAGGCTGGGCCTGGATTCGCTCGATGCTTTGCAAATCTCGATGGCGATCCAGAAAAAATATGGCGTGCGCATGCCGGACAGCAAGGAAACGCGCCGCGCCCTGGTCTCACTGTTGGCACTGGCCGAACACCTGCATACCCATCGCACAATATGAAGCCGGTCTACATCTCCGGTCGGGGGTTGGCCTGCGCACTGGGATTGGATATTGATAATTCCCTGGCGGCGTTGCGTTCTGGCGGTATTGCAGCCGCATCCCGAATATTGCCCGGCGAGATGGGCGGCACCTTTCCCTATTATGCGATTCCCGTCGAATGTAACGACTGGAACGAGCGCGCGCGCGATCTGGTGCAGCGAGTTGCTCGTGAAGCCGGAGCGCAACATATGCGTAACGGTACGTTGTTCATTGCCACTTCTTCGTTCGATATAGGTGGCGTGGAACAAGGGGCGGCGCAGATGGATTACGCCGCTTTTTCCGAAAAGATCGCCGCATGGCTGGAATGGGCCGGTCCCGTGCACGTGATCAACACTGCCTGCACTTCCAGCCTGAATGCTTTGCTTGCTGCTTATGCCCTGTTGATGTCGGGGGGAGAAGAGGATGTACTGGTGGTGGGGCTGGAACTGGACAATCTGCTGACACTGGGCGGCTTTGCCGCCCTGCAATTGCTTTCGCGTAACGGCAGTAAACCTTTCGGAGCGTATCGCGACGGTCTGGTGCTGGGTGAGGCGGTTGCTGCCCTGAGGCTGTCCACATGCGATAAATCGCAGTGGAAAATGGTAGGTGGGGCAAATGTGGTGGATGGGAGCCAGCCTACCGGCGCCGCTCCGGAGTCGGTGGAGAATATGTATCGACAGGCGCTGGCTGCAAGCGGCTGGACTGCAGGCACAATCGATCTTGTCAAAGTGCAGGCCGCAGGCAGTCCGGGCAACGACGCAGCCGAAGCACAGGGACTGCGCGCATTTTTTGCAAAAGTGCCGCCGCTGGTTTCATTCAAGGGCGTAATGGGACATACCATGGGCGCTTCCGGTGCGGCGGAAATCGCGCTTCTGACCGCGTGCCTGGAACAGGGCATCTGGCCGCAATATCCGGATGCTGTAGACAGTGAACTGGGTGTCGATCTTGCGGCGCACGTGCCGGAAACGGTACGCCGCATGATGGCGACGATCCTGGGTTTCGGCGGTAGCCATGCCACAGTTGTACTGGAGCGAACATGAAGACCTTTGTCATTCAGGGGCGCTGCATTGCCTCACCGCCGCCGGGGGATTGGCGCGAACAATTGGCACAAATGCTGGGGGCGAAACCGCGCCGTATCGGCACCTGGGCTGAACTGGGGCTGTATGGCGCCTTGAGCTGCATGACGGACGCGGGCGAAACATCGCTGCCGCATGGTGCAGAGATATGGCTGGGTAGTCGACGCGGCACGTATGCGGCGACCAATGTTGTTCTGGAACAGTTGCGCGAAGACCTGCCCATGCCGCTGGCATTCCTGCAAACCCAGCCCAGCCAATTGCTGGCGTTATTGGCAGCACAACTGGAATGGAAAGGCCATGCCTGTTTTGTGGCAGGCGGCGAGCTGCAGGGTTTGTTGCGCTTGGCGAGCCAGCAAACCGGAACCAATGGAATACTGCTCGGCTGGCTGGATGAGACGGCCGGCGGTGAAACGAACTGGTTATGGTTGCGGCCAGGAGAGAATGACCATGATGCCTATATTGGGGTATCTGCGGAAACGCTGTTTGCCGCGCAATTTAGCCATTTGCGTATATCGGATAAGGGATTGGAAGCAAGGGTTTAAGGGGTACGCAATCTTGGAGTAATTACAGGCCGGATGGTAAAATCGGCGATGTTTTTTTGATCATCAACTGGTTGCGTAACCGCAGTGAATACAATTGAAGAAGTATCGCATACTCGCCCGATTAAGCGCGTTTTGGTATTGAACTACTCGCAGTCCGGGCAGCTCACCAGGATCGTCAATCGTATCGTCGAACCGCTGCAACAGGATGCCGGCATAGCGGTGCATATCGAAACGTTGCGCTTGGTGAAACCATTCCCGTTTCCGTGGAGTTTTTTCAGGTTTCTGGATGCGTTTCCCGAGTCGGCGCATATGGTGCCGCCGGCGTTGCAGGAACTGTCGCTGACTGGCGAAGAAGATTTCGATCTGGTGATATTGCCATACCAGGTCTGGTTTCTGGCACCGTCGCAACCGGTCACCGCTTTCCTGAAACACCCGTTGGCGAAGAAGTTGCTGGCGGGAAAGCCGGTGGTAACGGTTATTGCCTGCCGCAACATGTGGATGATGGCGCAGGAAAAGATGAAAGATTTGTTGAAGGCGTGTGGCGCGCGATTGCTGGATAATGTCGTGCTGGTCGATCCCAGCCCGACCATGGTAACGCTATTTACGACGCCGCTGTGGTTATGGAGTGGCAAGCGCGATTTTTTCAAGCTATTGCCGCCGGCAGGTGTGGACGAGAAAAGTGTGCTGGCCGCGCGCCGGTTCGGTTTGGCGTTGCGCGATGCATTGCATCGCAACGAAGAACGCGGGAGCGCGCCGTTGCTGGCGGGATTGAAGGCGGTAAATTCCGATCCGTCACTGCTGTTCAGCGAGAAAGCCGCCACCCGCAGTTTTTATATATGGGGAAAGTTGCTGCGCATGGCGGGCGAGCCGGGTAATTTAAGCCGCTACCCATTGCTGGTTTTGTATGTAATTTTTTTAATAACTTTAATATTGACGGTGGTGCCGTTGAGTCTGCTGCTGCAGTTGCTGTTACGGCCGTTTCTGCAGCGGCGCTTCATGGCAATGAAACTGCAGTTTGACCAGCCGTCTGGTTCGGGTGAGGAGAGGATATCGCTGTATGAGCAATGAAGTTTTTTTGACCCGGACGGCATCTTTCCTGCCACTTGAACCGGTAGGTAATGAAGAAATCGAACAGGTGCTCGGCATGGTTGGTGGGCGTCCGTCAAAGGCGCGCCGCATCGTATTGCGCAGCAACGGCATTAAGCAACGGCATTACGCGCTGGATCGGGAGACAGGCGAACCGGTCATGACCAATGCACAGATGGCGGCGCAAGCGGTGCGTGGATTGGGCGAGCTGAGCGATGTGGGGAGTCTCTCTGCCGCCACTTCTCATCCGGACCAGCTGTTGCCCGGACATGGTGTGATGGTGCATGGCGAACTGGGTTGGCCGCACCTGGAAGTGGTGTCGTTATCCGGCGTTTGTGTGGCGGGTGCGGCAGCATTCAAGCATGCCTGGCTATCGGTACGCGCGGGCGACAGCGAGCGTGCTGTGGCTGTTGCTTCTGAAATGCCGTCACCCATGCTGCGCGGCCGCAACTACGAGGCTGAATCCGAACACAAGGTGCACGAACTGGAGGAAAACCCGGAAATTGCGTTTGAAAAAGATTTTCTGCGCTGGATGTTGTCCGACGGTGCGGGTGCCGTGCTGCTGGAAAGCAAGCCCAACGGCGCAATGAGCCTGAAGGTGCATTGGGTGGAATTATCTTCGGCGGCACATGAATTGCCAGCCTGCATGTATGCCGGAGCCGAAAAGAACGAAGACCAGACGCTGACCGGTTGGCCGCGGTATACGCCGGAAGAGTGGGCGAGCAAATCCATTTTTGTGGTGAAGCAGGATGTGCGTTTGCTGAATGAACACGTTATTCGTGCCACGCTTACTGAGCCGTTGCTCCTGCTGGTGCAGAAGCACAACCTGGCGTCACAGAAGATCGACTGGTTCCTGCCGCACTATTCCTCGAAATATTTTGCCGAGCCAGTGGCGGCGGGAGTGGCTGAAGCCGGTCTGAAAATTCCGCGCGAAAACTGGTTTACCAACCTGGTGGAAAAAGGCAATACCGGTTCTGCCTCGCCCTACATCATGCTGGACGAACTGTTTCGCTCCGGGCGTATCGAAAAAGGCCACAAGCTGTTGATGTACATTCCGGAAAGCGGGCGCTTCTCCAGCGGCTTTATTTTCATGGAAGCCGTCTGATGGATGTGAATGAGGTTCCGCAGGAAGGCAACCGTACCATGGGTGGCCATCGCCGCGCCATGTATGCGCGGGACACGGATGGCCGCATGGTGATCGTTCCGTCGCCTGGCGGCGAAGTGGATGAGACCGTCACGCTGCAGGCGCTGGAACTGATCAAGGAACAAACCGAACAAGCCAGGGCGCGCGTAATAGCGGGTCAGTCTTCACCGCTGGAGTACTGGATGTATGCGCAACGCCTGGATCTGCCGCAACTGTCGCAAGTCACAGGCTACTGGCAATGGCGCATTCGCCGCCATTTTCGCCCGGAGATATTCGCCGGACTGACGCCCAAAGTGTTGCAGAGCTATGCATGGGTGATGGGGATCACTGTCGATCAGCTCAAAAAACTTCCATGAATATCGTCAACGAGAAATTCCAGCACCGCCACGCGGCGCACTGCGAGAGCGGCGTCGCTTCTTCGATGCTGACCTATCATGGCGTACCGATCAGCGAGGCGATGGCCTTTGGTCTGTCGTCGGCGATGGCGTTTGCCTATTTGCCCTTCGTCAAGTTTGCAGGTTTTCCGCTGATCGCCTATCGCATGCCGCCCAAGTACATCCTCAAGGGCATGGTCAAGCCCTTCAATATGCGTTTTCGTTTTGAGACATTTCGCGAACCGGAAGCCGGTTTGCGCCGACTGGACGATTTACTGGCGCAAGGGGAAATCGTCGGGATACAGACCTCGGCCTTCTGGCTGCCGTATTTTCCCGCAGATATGCGCTTTCATTTCAACGCACACAACCTCATCGTGTACGGCAAGCAAGACGACGAATACCTGATCAGCGATCCGGTGGGAGAAGAGCCGGTACGCTGTGCCAGCGAAGCATTGCAGCGTGCACGCTTTGCCACGGGGCTGATGGCGCCGAAAGGCCTGTTGTATTACCCGGAATTCATCGGGCAGACCGAAGTGACGCCGGAAGCCGTCCGCCGTGCGATCAAAAAAACCGTGCGCATCATGCTGGGCCCCGTACCCATCGCCGGTGTGCGCGGCATACGCATGCTGGCCAACAAAGTCGCGAAACTGGATCCTGCCGACAAGCTCAGTCCCAATTATGCAGGTCACATCGTACGCATGCAGGAAGAAATCGGTACCGGCGGCGGCGGATTTCGTTTCCTGTACGCAGCGTTTTTGCAGGAAGCGGCGCAGATTACCGGTATCGATGAACTGACTGCACTCTCGGAACGCATGAATGAAGTTGGTGACGGATGGAGGGAATTCGCGCTGAAGGCAGCGCGTATGATCAAGGGGCGCGAACCATTCGAACCGAAGAAACTGGCCGAAATGCTGCATAGCCAGGCCGAAAGCGAGAAGGAATTCTTTAATGCCTTGAAGCATTCGATTGCCTGATGGATGCAGCAAGCGCATATCTAATAAATTCAGTTGCAAATAAAAGCCCGGCAATGCCGGGCTTTTATTTGCAACTTGCTGAAGTTTCTCGTTCGCATTTGCTACAAAGGCGCGTAATCATTCAGGCACAAAAACGGCGCACGTGGCATTTTTGCCGCAAATGGCTCCGCGGGTTTGTTTGCTACGCTGTTGTAAACGAAGAAAGCGTTTGTGCGCGGGTTGGGTGAAATGTTGTCCGGTGATCCGTGCATCACATTTCCGTCATGCAAAACCAGCGTGCCGGCTTTCCCGAGTGCGGCAACCAGTTCGCTCGCTTCGCAAAGCGATTCAATCGCTTCCAGGCTTGGCACGCCGTAACGTTGTTGCTTGAGTGATTCCTTGTAATTATTGTCCGGTGTTTCGCCGGCACAGCAGACGTATTTTTTCTGACTTCCGGGGATCAGGTAAAGCGGTCCGTTGAACAGGGTGTTGTCCGTAAGCATGGCCCACGCAGTTACGTTGCGACATCGTGGCAGCCCGTCTTCGGCATGCCAGGTTTCAAAATCAGAGTGCCACGGAAACGATTTTCCCTTGTAGGCAGGTTTGATGTTGACCCGGCTGTGATGTATATATGCTTTTGAACCCAGTATTTGCTCGACCTTGTCCAGAATGCGGCGGTC
Organism: Sideroxydans sp.; assembly: GCA_050287265.1. Lineage (GTDB taxonomy): Bacteria > Pseudomonadota > Gammaproteobacteria > Burkholderiales > Gallionellaceae > Sideroxyarcus. The sequence goes on from JBNKBO010000035.1 coordinate 22,272, forward strand.
TCTGGAGAGTGCTTCAAAAGCAGGATGAAACAGATGTTGCGAGAATATACTGCGCAGTGAATCGCCGCCAGGTTCGGTAATGTACTCCTCTCTGCCCATCAGTGACTTGTCGCTTTTGAGCGCCTCCAGTGCACGGTTGAATTCAGTAACTTCTTCCCTGGAAAAGAAATCCGGAAAGAGGATGAAACCATTGGCTTCAAAATAGGCTACTTCATCTTCTTTCAGTGCATGAGTTCCCGCTGCTGTCCCATGCACTACGGGGTCAATCCGGTCGATGATCTTCTCTGTATTTTTTCGTGTGGGGTAAAAATCCTGCATAGTTCATCCTTTCATATCAGGTTGGTTATGCGTTCTGCTCCTGCAAACGGGCAGAATTCGGTTATGCAATGACTTTTCATCCGCGGCGGGGCGGGGTTGAAAACATCGATCATGTAATTGTTTTTTTTGTAACGCGTCTGGCGTAATGTCCGCCAAGCTTGTACGGTGCACACTTCATACCGTTTGTTTGTCGCATATTCCGTTTGTGGCGGAGAATTCGTCATTACTGCAAACGAATTTCAATATGCACCAGCGAATATTCTGTGAAAAAAAACGAGATACATCATTGGCTTTTATTGCAGTGACTGATTCTAGTTTTTCGAAAAGCAAAAGTCCAGCAACAGTCGATTTGAGATTCACGTTTTTTGATATGGAGATTATTTTTACATTGAATAGAGCGTGTTGTGCATATATAAATATATTTATCAGGAATTTTTTAATTTCACTTATTACCAATCAACTGGTTCTGTTTGATTAAAGTGGTTAATGTTGAGATGCAGAAAATATCCACTAATATTGATACAAAATTTTGATGCTGATGGATGTGTGTTAAAATAACAGGCCGTCTAGATACAAAACTTCCTGTTCAGGCTAGAACTGTTATATGTCTGCCTGATATTCCATGATTTGACCGATACAGCTGACATTACAACTTCAGCGACGCCCGAACCCATCGCTTTTCAATTCCGTCCATTGAAAGTAACCGATGGCATGGCATTACATAATCTGGTGCGTGACTGCCCGCCGCTTGATTCGAATTCTTCATACTGCAATTTGTTGCAGTGCAGTCATTTCCAGAATACAACAATAGCGGCTGTCAGCGCGAACGAATTGCTGGGTAGCGTGACGGGATATCGCATTCCGGAGCGACAGGACACTCTTTTTATATGGCAGGTGGCAGTACATCCGAAGGCGCGCGGCCAAGGCTTGGGGCGCATGATGTTGCGCAACTTGCTGCTTCGGCTGTCGGTACAAGGCGTACGTTTTATAGAAACTTCAATTACCTCAGACAACAACGCATCGTGGCGGTTGTTTACAGGATTCGCGGCTGAGCAGAACGCAAACATGGTTCGCTCGGTCTTGTTTGAGCAGGCTACGCATTTCCACGGTGCGCACGAAACAGAACACCTGTTGCGCATCGGTCCGCTGGAGAGTAAGTGAGTCGCTCACCACGAGTAAGGAGTAAACATAATGAAGATATTTGAAGAGCTGGAATCAGAAGTTCGCAGCTACGCACGAGCTTTTCCGCGCGTATTCAATCGCGCATGCGGAGAATATTTGTATGACAACGACGGAACCGAATACCTGGATTTTCTTTCCGGTGCGGGCACGCTGAATTACGGTCACAACAATCCGCTGTTCAAGAAGGCATTGATGGAGTACATCGAGGCGGACGGTATCACGCACGGGCTGGATCTGCATACCATGGCGAAGCAGCGTTTTCTTGAAACGCTGCAGTCAAGAATCCTCAAGCCGCGAAATCTGGATTACCAGGTGCAATTTACCGGGCCGACGGGGACCAATGCCGTTGAAGCCGCATTGAAACTGGCGCGCAACATAACCGGGCGCCACAACATCATTGCGTTTACCAATGGTTTTCACGGTGTCACACTGGGTGCGCTGGCGGCGACGGGCAACGAGCATCATCGCGGTGCGGCGGGGATTACTTTGGGCGGCGTAACGCGCATGCCTTATGACGGTTATCTGAGCGATGGATTCGACACCACCGCGTATCTGGACAAAGTTCTGTCGGATGCCAGCAGCGGTGTGGATAAACCGGCCGCGGCCATCGTGGAAACGGTGCAAGGCGAGGGCGGCATCAACGCCGCGAGCTTTGAGTGGCTCAGGTCGTTGCAGGAAGTATGCAGGCGGCATGAAGTGCTGCTGATTATTGACGACATACAGGCAGGATGCGGACGTACCGGTAGCTATTTCAGTTTCGAACCGGTAGGTATTCAGCCGGACATCGTTACCTTGTCAAAATCGCTAAGCGGCTACGGTCTGCCCATGGCGTTGGTGTTTATGAAATCAGAGCTGGATCAATGGAAGCCAGGTGAACACAACGGCACCTTTCGCGGTAACAACCATGCATTTGTCACAGCGACGGCAGCAATCGAACACTATTGGTCTGATGGAAAGTTTGCAAAAAGCATTGAGAAAAAAGGAAATATTATTTCCAGCCGCCTGGATCAGTTCGTCGAACAATACGGAGACGGTAACTTCAATGCCCGTGGCCGCGGCATGTTTCAGGGCATTAACTGCGTAAGCGGTGAGTTGGCGAGTGATATTTCACGCCGTGCATTTAAACGGGGACTTGTGATCGAAACCAGCGGGGCCGAAAGCCAGGTCATCAAACTGCTGTGTCCGCTGACGATCACGGACGAGGCGCTCAACAAGGGGCTCGACGTGATTGAAGAGAGCATCAGCCTGTCATGTGATCATTTCAGGCGCATTCCACGTGAGAAGGATTTTTTCCCGTCGGAATAATTTGGCTGAACACGAACTACAAAAATAATTTGAAAGGAACAGCGGTGATAGTCAGAACACTGGAAAAGGCCGAGCAAGGTGAGCGGCGTGTCGTCAGCAACGGATGGGAAAGCACGCGCCTGCTGCTCAAGAACGACAGTATGGGATTTTCATTCCATATCACCACCATTTACGCGGGCGCCGATCTGGCGATGCACTATCAGAACCATCTGGAATCGGTATATTGCATCAGCGGCGAGGGCGAAATCGAAGATCTGGCCGATGGCCAAATCCACCCGATCGGGCCGGGCACAATCTACGCACTGGATAAACACGACAAGCATCTGCTGCGCGCGGCAACGGAAATGAAAATGGCTTGTGTGTTCAATCCGCCGTTGCATGGCAAGGAAGTTCACAACGCGCAAGGGGCTTACGAGTTGCAGGCGGATGCGCCCCTCGAGTGATTGAGGCTGTTCTTCAGAAGTCAATGGTCAACAGGGCTGAAAGCATCTGCCGGGAATGAATGACATGATCGATCTCGTCAAATCGACAGTGCTGCTGCTTGTTTTGCTCAATCCGTTTCTGGTTATCGTTTACTTGGTGGACCTGGTTGAGAAACTGGACCAGAAAAGTTTTTCCAGAGTACTGATTCACGGAGGATTGATTGCTGCCGTGGTCTTCTGCTGCTTTGCCGTTGTCGGTGATTTTATTTTTTCAGGCATCGTGCAGGCGGAGTTTGCCTCATTCCAGATATTTGGTGGCGTGGTGTTCCTGTTGATCGGTTTGCAGTTTGTGTTACGCGGCCCGGCGGCAATTGAGATTCTGCGCGGCGATTCGAAACATCTTGCCGGTGCGATTGCCATGCCGGTGCTGATCGGTCCGGGCACCATCAGCGCCAGCGTGTTGATCGGCAAGCGCCACGAGGTTTGGCAGGCATGCGCCGCCATCATCGTCGCGGTTTCCATCTCGGTCGTGATCATGCTCGCCCTCAAGTCATTGCATGACTATGTGCGGCCGCGCAGCGAGCCGCTTGTTAAAAGATATATTGAGATCGGTGGACGCATTACCGCGCTGTATGTGGGCACCATTGCAGTCGACATGATCATGCAGGGAGTGCGCACCTGGGTGGGCAAATTCTGAGTGCCAAAGTCGGCAGCAGCGAATAACTAACAGAGACATATTTTAAATCGAGCAAGAGGGGAAGCTATGTGCCATACCGGAACCATCACTCGCCGCATTCTGTCAGGTGTGTTTGTTTTTGCCGCAGCGGTATTTATGTCGACTTCTGTGCTGGCCGAGTCAACGCTGGAAAAAGCCCGTCAGTCCGGCTTTATCCGCATCGGATTTGCCAATGAGGCGCCGTATGCATATGCGGGCCCCGGTGGCGAGCTTACCGGCGAATCTCCCACCGTATTCAGACATATCATGAAGAATCTTGGCATCAAGCAGGTTGATGGTGTCCTGATTGAGTGGGGCTCGCTCATTCCGGGCCTGAAGGCGGGGCGTTTTGATGCAATCGTTGCTTCCATGTACGTCACGCCGAAACGTTGCCGGCAGGTCATTTTTTCCAACCCTACCTATGGCATCGGTGAAGCCTTTATTGTCAAAAAAGGTAACCCGGAGGGAATCGCTACTTACCGGGATGCGATCGCCAAAAACAGAGAGATTGCCTTTATTGCGGGTACCGCGGAAGTCGGGCATGCCAAACTGGCCGGCATGAAAAGGAAGCAGCGCGTGATCGTTCCCGATTTTGCTTCGGCCATTGCCGCGGTCAAGGCCGGGCGCGTCGCGGCTGCCGCACTGACTTCCCTGACCGCACAGGATCTGGCAGCCAAGGACGATGCCATTGAGCGCGCCACGCCATTCACGTTTGTGCATGCCGGAAAAACCTACCGTGGCGAGGGCGCTTTTGCCTTTCGCAAGGAAGATACCGAGCTGCGTGATGCGGTCAATCGCGAACTGGCCAAATTTATCGGCTCTCCCGAACATCTGGCCATGATCAGCAAATTCGGTTTCGACCAATCCAATCTGCCGGAAAAGACCGCGGCGCAACTCTGCGTCGGCAAATAATTGGCATGTGATGTTTACGGAGATTATTGAGCTGGTGCCTGAGCTGCTGCGCGGCACACTGATGACCGTGGAGCTGACCCTGTGTGCAGTCATGGTTGCAGTTGGTGTTGCGTTGCTTGCAGCCGTCTCTAAAATGTACGGCCCGCGCCCATTGCGCTGGCTGGCGATCGTCTATATCGAGGTATTTCGTGGCACCTCCGCACTCGTGCAACTGTTCTGGCTGTTTTTTGTATTGCCCTATTTCGGTGTCACACTGGAGCCATTCAGCGTCGGTGTGGCGGCGCTGGGAATGAACATAGGCGCTTATGGTGCCGAGGTGATTCGCGGCAGCATTCAATCGATAGACAAAGGACAATGGGAAGCTGCGACCGCGCTCAATATCAGTCGCATGCAGACTTTGCGCCGGATTATTCTGCCACAGGCATTCGTGGTCATGATCCCGCCCTGGGGTAATCTGTTTATCGAACTGCTCAAGGGTACGGCGCTGGTTTCCATGATTACCCTGGGCGATCTTGCCTTCAAGGCGCAGCAATTGAACCAGAATACCTTGCGCACGTTGCAGATATTTTCCCTGGTGCTGGTCATTTATCTGTGCCTGTCGATGATCATTACTGCGCTGATGCGCGCACTGGAACACCGCGCCGCGCGCGGAATACTGCGCGGGAGGGCAGACTGATGCAACTGGAGTGGGACTGGAGCTACACGCTGGAGATTCTGCCGGTGCTGGGCCAGGCATCGTTGCTGACCGTGAAAGCGACCCTGCTCGGTTTTGCGCTGGCGGCTGTGCTCGGTCTTGTTTTTGCGGTGTTGCGCATGTCCAGACTGATATTTGTGCGATGGATTGCCACCGGCATTGTCGAATTCATTCGTTCCACTCCGCTGCTGATCCAGATATTTTTCCTGTATTACGTGATGCCGGAATTTGGCCTGACACTGGATGCCATGACAGCGGGCATATTCGCGCTTGGTTTGCACTACGCCTGTTATTGTGCGGAAGTGTACCGGTCCGGTCTGGACAATATTCCCAAAGGCCAGTGGGAAGCGGCCATTGCGCTGAATCTGTCGCCCTTTGTCACGTTCCGCGACATCATCATTCCGCAGGCGATTCCGCCGCTGGTGCCCGCTTTGGGAAACTACCTGGTTGCGCTGTTCAAGGAGACGCCGCTGCTGTCGGCAATCGCCGTGCTGGAACTGATGCAGACGGCGAAAATACTGGCATCCGAGAGTTTTCAATACACCGAGCCGATCACGCTGGTCGGTCTGTACTTTCTGTTTTTCAGCCTGGTTGCTGCCGCGCTGACCCGTCAACTTGAGGCATGGCTCAACACCCGTCACGGAGGTTCCCGATGAAACAACTCGACGATCCCATGCTGCGCTTTGACCGGGTGTCCAAGCGCTACGGCCAGCATACGGTACTGGATCAACTTGATTTCGAAGTGGCGCGCAATGAAAAAGTCGCCATCATCGGCCCTTCCGGGTCGGGCAAAACCACCGTGTTGCGATCGTTGATGACGCTCGAAACCATAGACGAAGGCGTTATATATGTGGACGGCGAAGCCCTGACCCATATGACGCAGGGCGAGCGCCTGGTTCCGGCCGATCGCCAGCACCTGAACCGCGTACGATCGAAAGTCGGCATGGTATTTCAGCACTTCAATCTGTTCCCGCATATGTCAGCGCTAGACAACTG
>JBNKBO010000036.1:0-27390 GCA_050287265.1 Sideroxydans sp.
GCTGCTGGCGTTGTTGGGGGGTGAAGAACAGGCGTCCAAGCCCGGCTGCATTAACATTTTCATGCCACGCGGAAGTTGCTATTAGCGTAAAAGTTAATAGCGCCATCATATTTGCCGGATTCCGGCCTGACCGAAGGTCAGTTTGTCCTGGGTTTGTCGAAGGGCCGGTATGAAGGAAGTTATTCATGGTGCGTTCCTGTTCTTCATGGTGAACCAGCCGCCGGTGCATTCCGCTTTGAGCGGCGCGAGTTCTTCGGTGGTGCCGGTTCGGGTAAGTGTGCAGCCATCCAGCATGAACCAGCCTTTCAACTTGCCGCGCATATCGGTGAAAAGCTGCAGCAGTTGTTCCTCATGCAGCAGGTCGATTTGCAGCGCCATATCGCTGCGGCTGAGTGTGAAGTTGCCGGCATCAAGCGGGGGGTTCGGGGTATAACTTTGTTGTGGGGCGATGGTATATTTGAAGTCGAGGACGCCACCTTGCTGGCGCAGTTTTTCCAGACCTTCCAGCCAGTCAAGCCGCTGTTCGTCGCCGATGACTTTTTGCAACAGCAGGGAGTTGTATTCATACGCATAGGAGGACATGTTTTCTTTGTCATTCTGTGCCGAAAGCAGATGCTCGCGTGCATTGGCAAGCTGTTGCTGTGCGGTCTGACGCGCTCTGAGGGATTTTTCCAGATAGCTATTGCTCAAATAGGTAATGCCGATACTCAGGGCGAGACTGAGCACCAAAGCGCCCAGGCTCCATTTGAGTATTGGCAGGTCGGCTGAGGAGAAGCTCATTCTTTCTGTCTCCAGATGATCTTCAACGTGAACAGGGCGGGGTTGCCATCGATCTTCCGTATGTCTCCGCTAATGCTGCCTTTGGATGTGATGTCCAGTGGCAGCTTTTGTGCAACAACAGTATACCCCTGCTGCTTGAGCGCCTGCTGGAAGCGATCCAGATAGTCGAGCGCGACACGGAAATCGTTGCCGAACTTGCTGAGGCTGCCCTCGAAAGTGATGACTTGGGCGGGATATTCGGACGGCGCTGCATCTGCTGCGCTGGTTTTCCAGGCGAGCTTGTCGACCTTGATCCGGGTAAATTTATCCAGGACGAGCGTCAGGTCTTGCAGAAATTCTTCAATCGGAGGCGCGTAATTGTTCAGTTTGCGCGCCAGTAGTACGGCAGTTTTCATGTCCGCAGCCGGAACGGAGGTATAGGCAAAGCTGCGTTGAATATTCTGCGTTTGCTGATTCAGGTTTTCAATTTGCGAGGTGAGCGGATCGGTATCAGAAACATATTCCCGCCCTTGCCAGAAAGCCATGCCGCTCCATAATACACTGATGGAAATGATCAGTGCGGCGAGGACAAACATCAGAAGCCGCAACTGCCATAACAGGTAGAAATGCGTGTGTTCGGAATTGGCGTAATGGCTGCCCGGCGCTTTGCTGGCAAGCAGATGCAGGAATAGCGGCGTGGCATCCGAATCGGTAAAGCTGTTTTTGGATTTGACGTGCCGGCCCAGTTCCTGAATATCCAGGTAGGTGTAATGTAGCTCGTTGCTGTCTTCAAGTTTGGACTGCAAATCGATGCGGTCTCTGGCGTGGCAGATGATAAAAACATCCAGCACTTCGCCAGGCGGCGGCAGGCTCAGACTTTTCAGATATTGCTGGGTGCGCGGCGTTTCGGCGACAACGGATTCGCTGAACGAATCCCCGGTGTTGATGGGGATCTGGCGCGAGAAATGCAGGCTTTTGTTGTTGAAATAGGTTTGCCGCAGTCCGGCATCCTTTTCCCATGACAGCAGCAGCGCATGATCGGAGGCGATGTCCTTGAGCAGCGGAGCGCTGATATTGGGCAGGGAGTAGATGCCGACGAGCGGAATCTGGTTTGCCAGCAGGGCATCCAGCCAGGGCGAAATACGTTGCGGGTTGGTCAGCGCCGAGAACAGCATATCGTCGTCGCGGCGGCCTTCTTTCTGGCGGCGTAACTGGGTCGCCTGGCGGAACGGCGTACCGCGATAATGCTGCTCGAACTTTCTTTCCCGCAGGTTTGTACGCGCGGAACCGGTCAGATGCGGTACGGTTTCCAGGCGGAAGTCTTCTTCAATGACGTCTACCAGCAGATAGGCGGGCTCAGGGTGCTGTTTCAGAAAGGCAGAAAAATGCTCGCGCCCGTTGGCGTCATTGGAGAAATATTGCGGTGTGCTCAGCTTGCCTTTACTCCAGATGGAAGCGTGGAAGGATTCAGCACTGAGGAAGAGTAGGGTGTGAGCCATTTACAATTGCACCTTGCCGATAAGGTCGTAGATGGGTGAAAGCACCGACAGCATTACCCAGCCCAGTATCGCGCCGAGAATGATGGTCATGGTCGGTTCGATCATTACTTGCACTTTCTTGATTGAATCTTTCACGTCGCGATCATAAAAATAACTGACATTGAGCAACGCATTGTCGAGTTGTCCCGTGGCTTCACCCACTTTCAACATGCGCACAACCAGCGGTGGAAAGATACCGGTCTGCTGGAAGCTCTGGGTCAGGTTTTTGCCCGCTTCGATTTCTTGCATCACATTTTGCAGACTGCGCGCGATGACTTGATTGTTGACCAGATCGCACGCACTGGCGAGGCAATCCAGAATGCTGATGCCAGAACTGTACATCATGGCGAAGGTATTGGCGAAGCGCGCCAGGATGATTTTGCGCAGGATGGGACCAGTCGGCCACATGTGCAGTTTGAGGTTGTCCAGATGATACTGCAGGCCGGGATGGAAGATGAGTGCAGTCTTGTAGATGCCGAACAGAACGGGCGGGGTGAGCAGGATGGCGTACCAGTATTCCACGAAGAAGGCGGAAGTCGCCAGCAAGATGCGTGTCTGAATGGGGATTTCCTGTCCCATGCCCTTGATGAAGCCGACCAGCTGGGGTACCAGATAAATCATCAGGAAAAAGGTGATGGCCAGAACAACGGTACCGACAAAAGCGGGATAGACCATCATGGTTTTGGTCTGCGAGGCCATTTCGTCCTGCCACTTGAACGATTCGGTGAGGTGGGCGAATACATCTACCAAACGACCACTGTCCTCTCCAGCTCGGGTCAGGTTGATGGTGATTTTGTCGAACGCATTCGGATGTTCGGACATGGCTTGCGATAGTTTTTTGCCGCTCACGATGGATTCCACCATGCTGGCAATGATTTCGCGGAAAGCGGGTTCTTCCATGCTGTCGCGCAGGTCGCCCAGACATTCCAGCAGGGGCACACCGGCACGTACAAGCTGTTCGAGATTGAAGAAGAAAGTGATAAGGTCGGCGCGCTTGATCTTGCTGCCACCGAAGGATGACGAATCTTCCTGTTCTTTGGCACTGATGAGGTCGATGCCGCCGCGTTTCAGGCGTTGTTCCAGGTCGATCAGGTTGGCTGCATCCTGCAAGCCTTTGGCAATTTTGCCGGTACTGTCGATGGCTTTGTACGAGTAGAGCGCCATAGTGTCGTTTTACATCCGGTCGCTCAGGTCAACCACGCGCGAGACCTCGGCGACAGAGGTTACGCCTTGCAGGATACGCCGGATACCGTCTTGTGCCAGCGGACGGAAGCCGCGCTCCAGCGCGTTGTTTTTCAAATCGCGGATGCTGCCGCGGCGCGCAATCAGATCGTCCATATCGCTATCCAGCTTGAGGATCTCCATGATCGCCTGCCGTCCCGAGTAGCCCTGGTGGAAACAAGCCTCGCATCCGGCTGCACGATATATGGTGATGTTTTCGTCAGGGTTTACACCGAGTATCTTGCATTCGCCGTGATCCGGGTGGTACGGATATTTGCAGTGACGGCACAATACACGCACCAGGCGCTGGGCCATGATGCCGATAATGTTGCCTGCCATGATATCCGGCAGAATGCCAATGTCGAGCAGGCGCGGGATAGCGCCGATGGCGGAGTTGGTATGCAGCGTCGAATACACCTGGTGGCCCGTCATGGCGGCACGAAACGCCATTTCGGCGGTCGGGTGGTCGCGGATTTCGCCGACCAGGATGATGTCCGGATCCTGGCGCATCAGGGAGCGGATACCGCTCACGAAATCCAGCTTTGCTGCTTCATTGACCGAGCTTTGGCGGATCAGCGGAATGGGATATTCCACCGGATCTTCCAATGTCATGATGTTCACCGACTCGGTGTTGACGTGATTCAGCACAGAGTACAGCGTGGTCGTTTTGCCGCTACCGGTGGGGCCGGTCACCAACACGATACCTTCCGGCTTGGCAATGATGGATTTAAGCGTGTTGAGCGCGGTTTCGTCCAGACCGATCTGGTTGATCTGCACGAGCCCTTTCAGCCGGTCCAGGATACGCAGTACCAGGTTCTCGCCGTAGGAGGTCGGGTGCGAGGCGACGCGGAAATCGATAGGCCGGCCGGACAGGCGCAGCGAGATGCGGCCGTCCTGCGGGGCGCGTGTTTCGGCGATGTTCATGCCGCTCATTACTTTCAGACGCACCACCATGGCCGGCCAGAAACTTTTGTGCAGGCTGCGCACCTGACGCAATACCCCGTCGACGCGGTAACGGATGCGCAGGAAGCTGCTTTCCGGTTCGAAGTGGATGTCCGAAGCGCCCTGTTGCACGGCCTCGGTAAGTAGCGCGTCAATCAGGCGCACTACCGGCTGGCTGAATTCGTTCACCCCCTGCTGCAGGTTCTGGTGATCCATCTCGCCCGGTTCAATCTCATGCAGGATACCGTCGATGGACAGTTCGAAGCCGTAGTATTGATCGATGGCGCGCAGGATGTCCGATTCGCTGGCGAGCTGATTGACCAGACGGTATTCGTCGCGCAACAACGCCCGCACCTGGTCGAGCGCAATGATGTTGTCCGGGTCGGCAATGGCAATGGTCAGTGTCTTATTGGCGCTATCGACCGACAGCGGCAAGAGGATGTAGCGGCGCGCAATCTCTTTCGGAACCAGCGCGATGGCCGCCGGGTCAATGAGAACGTTGGCAAGGTCTACACTTTCCTGTCCAAGGTTTTCAGATAACACATCGCGGATGGTCGCCTCGGACAGAAAACCGAGACGCACCAGTAACCGGCCCAGCGGCTGCGGGGTTTTATTCTGCTCCTGGGTGGCGATGCGAAGCTGATCTTCACTGATCACCCCCTTCGCTATCAGCAAATGCCCGATGGGCTGCTGGGACTGTTGTTGCGGTGCAGCCATCTTTTTCCTTTACTGGGCGGAGGTCAGTTCATTCAGACGTTGTTGCGCTTGAGCATGGTCGAATCCGGAATTGCCGGACCTGTCGAGTTGCACAGCTTGTTGATAGTACCGGGCAGCGAGCTTGCGTTGAGCCAGGTGATCCAGGCTTACTGCCAGATTGAAGGCAAACTGTGCATTGTTTGGCGCCAACGTGAGTGCGTTGAAATAATGCTGCTGAGCATCACCCCAACTCGATATGTCGGCGTAATAGTTGCCCAGCGCAAAATGTAAAGCGCTGGAACGCGGCTGGTCAGCTAGCATTGTTTTGAGGCGGCTTTCCGTATCGCCCTCGTCCGGCGCATAAGTCATCAGTGCGGTCAACGCGGCCGGGTCGCGCGGGTCCAGTAGCAGCAGATGACGATAATACTGCTGTGCGGCCTCATCCTGTCCCTGCTGTTGAGCGATTGCAGCCAGGCCGAGCAGGGCATCCCGGTTGTGTTTGTCCTTGCCCAACACTTGACGATAACCCTGCGCGGCTACGATGTAGTCGCCGCGCTGATAGGCCTGATATGCGTCAAGCAATGCCGGCGTAATGGCATCAGCCGTCACTTTGCGACGGATATTGACTCTTTTCCGGGCAGTGCTGCTGCGTTTTCGAACGGTGCTGCTACGTTGTTCAGTCGCTTTGGGTTTGAAGCGAGGGGCGTCGAAATTTTCGTTTTGCGCAGTGACCACCGGTTGTCTGGGAGCTGGTTGTTCCTGCGGCGGGATAAACGGCACCAGTGCGGGAGCGGCAGTCCTGACAGGCTCGGCTGGTTTGGGCGGTGGAGGCGGAGGGGTGCGCTGCGCTACATGTCGTTTCGGCGGCTGTATTTCCAGCCAGACGTAATAGCCGTAACCCGAACCAAACACCAAGGCAAATAGTAGCGTTGTGGGCACCAGCCCCAATTTCCATTGGAACGAGGAGGATGGTTTTTTTTTCTTGGCTGCGAACATGGTTTCCCCTGCGATTCTGGACGACGCTGTTGTTGACGATGATGCGGATGCTCGCGGTGCTGGCGCATCCTCCAACGTCAAGTCGGAAAGTCCGGTGCCCTGCTGTTTGTTACCGCTGGACTTTTTCAGCGCATCGAGTAACAGACTCATGGCCTTGTTTTCTCGTTTTCAGGCTTGAGGAAGTCCGAATCCGGCAGGTTGCTTCGGAACGAACTAAAGTCGCCATCAAGACTTGCCTCTTTGATAATTACCGGGCGCAGGAAAATGACCAGTTCGGTTTTGGCTTTGGTGTCGTTGCGGTTCTTGAACAGGTTGCCTGCAACCGGAATATCGCCCAGTAGCGGAATGCTATCGGTCGTATTATTGATCTCGTCCTGCATCAGTCCGCCCAATACCGCGATTTGACCGCTGTTTACGCGGATAATGGATTCAATTTCGCGGGTACGGAGTTCAGGAATCTGGTTTTTGACGGCAGCGATGTTGCAGGTATCAACTCCAACTCCGCAAGGATTGGCCAGGCTCGGGTTGGGATCGTCCACATAGCGGATGATGCGCGTGATGGTCGGGCGTACGTTGATGGTCACATAGTCGGAATCATTGATCTGGGGTGTGACGTTCATGGTGAAACCGACGGAAACCGGAACGGGGGTGGTCGTATAGACGGGTTGTGTGATCGTTGTGCCGGTGGTGGTGCCGGGTGTGACCGTTATTGTGAAATAAACCCTGTTATCTACTACCTTGAGCGTCGCAGTCTGATTGTTCATTACGCTCAGCTTGGGGCTGGAAAGGACTTTAACATCACCAAAGGAGTCAAGCAGTGAGACGCTCGCTGCCATTGCGCCAACCTTGGAGACTGGGTTAGCGTAATCCAGAAGCAACATTTGCCCGGTTTGTCCGGCAGATAAGGGAGAAGTGGCCGCTCCCAGATTCGCTGCCGCTTGCGTAAGCTGAAATCCTTTCGCACCCAGGCGCATGCGCGACCAGTCGATCCCCTGCTGAAAATTGCTGTTAAGAGTGACTTCTGCGATGGTGGCTTCGATCAGCACCTGGCGGCGCGCAGACGTCATGACCTTGTCGATGAATTCCTGGACTTTTTTGTGCTGACGCCCCGTGGCACGAACGATCAATACGCCGGTTTCCTTGTTGGCATTGATGTTTACGGCAGGTTCGTATTTGGCAATCACTTCCTGTGTTTTGTTTTTTTCAGACGACTTTGAGTCTTCCTTCTTGTTGTCATCGGCCTTGGTGCTTTCAGCCAACATTCTTTTTTCGTAGAGGTCCTCGTTTCGACGCTCTTTCATTTCGGCGTATCTGATCCGGTCTTCATCGGAGAGGATTGCCTTGATGTTGGCGATCAGACTATCCATCAGATTGTTTTTTGTTTCGCTGGTGACCGAAGTTGAAGCGGAATTTCCTTTATTTGCTCCTGAAGTTTCACCGCCAATCTGGCTGCTGGTGTAAACAGTACTTTTTACCGACCGTGACATATTGATGAAGTCGATTTTGTACGTTTTAAGGTAAGGCTTGTCCGCTTCAACGAACAGGTTTCCGTTTTCGATGTTGTAGCGAATATCAACTTGTTTTGAAATGCGATCCAGAATTTGCGGCAAGGTCTGGTTGATGGCGTTCAGCGTGACAACGCCCTCAATTTCCGGGCCGATATCAATGTTGACTTTGGCATCACGTGCCAGAGCAAACAGTATTTCACGTGCGGAGACGTTGGTGACGACAACGCTATAAGTCTCTATTTTAACGGCACGTTTTGGCGGCGGGAGGACAATGGGGCGCTTGCTGGGTTGGGGGATTTTGCCCGAGACGGCGGGAGCGACGTTACTCTGCTGAATATGTTTGTCTGATGGGGTGAGCGATTTAGTACTGCAAGCAACCAGCAAGGCGCAAGCCGAACACAGCAATACATGAGTGAACCTCATATCCTTTATCTCCCATCTTGGACTTATTTTCGGAGAAGGTAACATCATTTCACTACTACGGCAATACGCCTTGCGACCTATATGCTTTTTCCCTTCAAGTGCTTAGGGGATTTTTTGCGAGTCATCTAGCATGTACAGGGTGGGTGCAAAAGCCTCTTTGTAACGTTGCGGCAAATCGTTCATGCCCGCACGAGCTGCGTCGCTACTGGCATAGAAGCCATATAGTACGCGGTATCCGCCCTTACCTCTTAATTTGATCGGCACGATGTATATCTCGTCAAGTATTCCCAATCTTCGGGCTCGCCCAAGAAAACGTTCCATGCGGGCTGGTCGGCGATTGTCAGTATAGAACAGCTGGATGCTGACATCTCCTCGTGAGGCCGCTGACAGCATGGTTTGAGTTGTGTCTAGCCTTTGGTCAAGGAGAGGCGTTTTCACTTCAGTCGCAACCGGTTTTTCTGACACTTTCGCGGGGAGGGCATCTGAAGCGGGCGGTTTTGGCTTTGGAGCAGGTTGTGGCGACGCAACAGCGTAATGCTCTGCGCGTAGCGTTAAAGTTTTTTCAAGCGGCAGAATCGTTCCGCTTGATGTGTCCGCGACAGCAGAAGAAGTTATCACTCCCGATACGGTTGAAGTGACGGCAACGACGGAGGCCGCTTCAGCCGATTGGGGCTGAACAGGGTTGGCAGCAACAATCTGTGCCGGCGTTGCAGCTTCGTCCAGATGACTGGTTTTTTGTCCAATGAACCAGCCGGCGCCGGCCAATGTGGCCGCAAACAGGGCAGTACCACCTGCCATTGAGATGAATTTACGGTTAAACAACTTATGCATGGGAACCATTTCGCTATCGCGAATGGCAGCTTGAACGTGACGTGCTTCGATCTTGTGCGTGTTTTCAACGAAGGCGGCGAGCAGTGCTTTATCGGCGAGTATGTTAACGCGGCGCATCAACCCCTCCGAAGCCTTGCCGATATGCAGCACGGCCGCAGCGGAAAAAACGTCGGGCCCCTTGTATCCGGCGGCGCGCATGCGGAACATAAGGTAATCGTCGATTACCTTGCGAGAGATCGGCTGGATGCTGAAGTGATGCACGATGCGATCTTTCAGTTGGCGCATGTTGCTCTGGTCGAGTTTTTCATCCAGCTCGGGCTGTCCGAACAGCACGATCTGGATCAGCTTGTGTTTGCCGACTTGCAGGTTGTACAGCAGACGTAATTCTTCCAGTGTGTCCAGCGGCATGGCATGCGCTTCATCCACCAGCACAACGCAACGTTCGCCGCGCGCGTACATGGCTTCCAGTTGATTCAGCAGGGTTTGCAGAATGATGTTGACGCGTTTGCCTTCCAGGTTGAGGTCGAGCCGGTCGGCGATGGCATACAGCAACTCGTCGCGCGACATGCTCGGGTTGGCGAGGTAGATGGCTTTGATGTTGGAGGGCAGCCTGTCCAGCAACATGCGGCATAACATGGTCTTGCCACTACCGACCTCACCGCTGACCTTGATGATGCCTTCACTGTCCTTGATGGCGTAGATCAACGCTTCGAGTATTTCACCGCGGTTGGCGCCGGAGAAGAAAAAATCGGTGATGGGTGTGATCTTGAAAGGCGGCTCGGTCAGGCCGAAGTGCTCCAGATACATCTTTTTTCCCTTTGAATTAAGCTTTTTGCACTTTATGTTTTTGAACCGCTTCCATGCGGCTGTATAGCGTTGTGCGCGCAATACCTAACAATTTGGCAGCTTCGCTGACATTGCCATGCGCCAATTCCATGGCGACTTCGATGTAACGTCCAGTATAGCCCATCAACAGGTCATCCAGATCGAAACCGCCTTGTTGCAAGACCTGCCGGATCTCGGCAGATTGATCGGATTGCGCGTATCCGTTCATTTCCGGTTGTGGATCGAACTCGGTTTCCAGTTGCTGGGCGCTGACGTTGGAGTTGGGATATTTTGTGGTCAGTCGAATGACGATATTGCGCAGTTCGCGGGTATTGCCCGGGAAGGCATACCGTTTCCATGCCTCCTGTGCTGCCGGATCAAGCCGGAAAGGGATGCGCCGCGATTGGGTGGCATAGAAATTCTTGAAATGCTCCAGCAACAGTATTTTGTCATCGCCCAAAGAGCGCAGAGGGGGTACCTGAATGGTGAAGATGCTCAGCCGGTGATAAAGGTCGGTGCGGAAGCTGCCATTGCGTACAGCCTGTCTCAGGTCGCGATTGGTGGCTGCGATGATGCGCGCATTGCTCTTGCGGGTGCTGGCTTCACCGACACGTTGATATTCGCCGTTTTCCAGCACGCGCAGCAACTTGGCTTGCAGTTCCAGCGGCATTTCACCGATCTCGTCGAGTAACAGCGTGCCGTTTTCGGCTTTTTCAAAGAAACCGATCTGCGCATTGGTAGCGCCAGTGAATGCGCCCCTGGCGTGGCCAAACAGTGTTGATTCCAGCAGATTGGGCGAGATGGCGGCGCAGTTGAGCACAATATATGAAGCGTTGGGTTTGCCGCTCAGGTGCTGCAGGGCATCGGCGACCAGTTCCTTGCCGCTTCCCGATTCGCCTTCGATCAAAACCGGGTAAGGCGTTTTGGCATATAACTCGATCTGGCTGCGCATTGCCTGAATGGGCGAACTGTCGCCGATGATGCCGAGTTGCGAAGAGCTTATGTCCGGGTCACTCTGCTGGAAGCGCAGTGCATCGTGCAACAGTTCCCTTAGTACCTCCGGCCCGCAAGGTTTGGGAATGAATTCGATGGCACCCAGGGTGCGGGCATGGCGTGCATTGCTTTCCTCGTTCTGTCCTGACAGTGTGATGACTTTAATATCGGGCGAATGCGCCAGTAGTTCGGTGATAAGTCGAAAACCTTCCTCCGGGCGGTGCGGTGTAGGCGGCAAGCCCAGATCGACCAGTGCCAGTTCGGGCAGTTTCGCCATGTCGCGCAGCAGGCGGATGGCTTGTGGACGGTCTTCGGCGAGATGGATGTCAAATTCGTCTGACAGAACCAGCCGCAATGAATCGCGAATAAGGGGATCGTCATCGACAATGAGCAGTGCTGGGAGTGTCACGCTGTTATCCTGAATAATGGCCACGAGGGGTGCAACAGGCGCAGGATAGCCCGCATTCGCGCCAAGCTCAAGTTATGGTCGGTTTCCAAGTTGAGGTGGCGTAGTTTAGAATGCCCACCTCTTCAACGATTGAAAAGGTCGCATGTGTCTTCGCAATCACTGGTCGAGATACGGGACGTCAACTTCGCCTACGATAGCCGCCCTATTCTAAAGGGTATTAACATGTCCTTCAAGAAGGGCAAGGTCATTGCCATCATGGGTGGGAGCGGTTGCGGCAAGACGACCCTGTTTCGTCTGATGGGTGGCGCGATAAAGCCTACCAAAGGCAGGATCACGATAGACGGACAAGACATGCACGAACTCGATCAGCAGGGCTTGTACGAAATGCGCCGTAAAATGGGGGTGTTGTTCCAGTTCGGGGCGCTGTTCACCGATATGTCCGTGTTCGACAATGTGGCGTTCCAGATGCGCGAGCATACCGACTTGCCGGAAGAAATCATTCACGATCTGGTGATGATGAAACTGCATGCGGTCGGTTTGCGCGGTACGCATAACCTGATGCCGTCTGAATTGTCCGGCGGCATGGCGCGGCGTGTGGCCTTGGCACGCACCGTGGCACTCGATCCGATGCTGATCCTGTACGATGAGCCGTTTGCCGGGCTCGACCCGATCTCACTTTCCGTAGTGGGGCAGTTGCTGCGCAAGTTGAACGACACGCTGGGGGCGACCTCGGTAGTGGTGACGCATGATGTGCAGGAATCGTTGAAGATTGTCGATTACATATATTTCGTCTCCGACGGCGTGATTGTGGCGGAAGGTACGCCGGACGAAATACGCGCCTCCGGCAAATCGTTCGTGCATCAATTCGTGCATGGCGAGATGGATGGTCCGGTGCCGTTTCATTTTCCCGGCGGGGATTACCGTCAAGATCTGGGAGTATCCGCCTGATGGCTATCGTAAAGAGTCTGAGAACGATCGGTCACCGCGTTGTCAACGGGGTGTGGCGCATCGGTTTTGCCGCGCGTTTTTTTGTCATGACGCTGTTTTATTCCGGCACCAGCTTTCGCCGTTTTCGCCTGATTGTCAAAGAAATGTTTTCCAGCGGCGTGATGTCGCTCATCATCATCCTGGTGGCAGGCATGTTTGTCGGCATGGTGCTGGGGCTGCAGGGCTATGAGACGCTGAAACGCTACGGATCGGAATCGGCGCTGGGTTCGCTGGTTGCGCTGAGTCTGGTACGCGAACTGGGTCCGGTGCTGGCGGCGCTATTGTTTGCCAGTCGTGCTGGGTCGGCGATGACTGCGGAGATCGGTCTGATGAAGGCCACCGAGCAGATAGCGGCGATGGAAATGATGGCAGTAAACCCGATCGCGCGCGTGGTCGCACCGCGTTTCTGGGCGGGCGTGATTTCCATGCCGCTGTTGGCGGCGATGTTTTCGGCGATGGGTGTGTTCGGCGGCTACGTGGTCGGTGTGGTGGTCATCGGTGTGGACGAAGGATCGTTCTGGTCGCAAATGCAGGGCTCGGTGGATTTTCAGCATGACGTGCTGAATGGCGTGATCAAGAGTTTTGTGTTCGGCCTGGCGGTTACTGCCATCGCGTTGTTCGAAGGCTACGATGCACCGCCTACTGCGGAAGGCGTATCGGGCGCGACCACGCGCACGGTGGTGGAATCGTCGCTGGCGATTTTAATGCTGGATTTCATTTTGACCGCATTCATGTTTCAAGGAGCTTAAGGTATGGAACGTACAACATTGGATCTGTGGGTGGGCGCTTTCGTGGTTGCGGGTATCGGGGCGCTGGTGGTGCTGGCGCTCAAGGTGGGGAACCTGAGTACCTACAATGTGTCCGAGTCATATCAGTTGCAGGCGCATTTCACCAATGTCGGCGGGCTGAAGCCAACGGCTTCGATACGCAGTGCCGGTGTCCTGGTGGGGCGGGTAACCAGCATCGTGCTGGATACAGACCTTTACGAAGCCAGGGTGACGATGAGCATCGACAAACGTTACCAGTTTCCCAAAGATACCTTTGCCAACATCCTGACTTCCGGTCTGTTGGGTGAACAATACATCGGGCTGGTCCCGGGCGGCGATGACAAGATGCTGCAGAACGGGGATGAGTTCATGAAGACGCAATCGGCGATCGTGCTGGAGGATTTGATCGGCAAGTTCTTTACATCGAGTGTTAATGCCAAATGATTCACGGAGAGAGTAATACATGAAAAAGATATTTGCCTTGTTGTGTGGTGTTTTGCTGCTGTGTACGGCGTCTGGCGCGCGCGCTGATGTGCTTGCCCCTGACGTGCTGATCCAGAATACCGTGCGTGATGTGCTGGAGATCGTGCACAACGACAAAGACCTGCGTTCCGGCGACCAGAAGAAATTACTGGAACTGGTGGATGCGAAAGTCCTGCCGCACTTTAATTTTGAACGTATGACCAAACTGGCGGTGGGCAGGGCGTGGCGCAAAGCGACGCCGGAGCAAAGAAAAGCGCTGATGACCGAGTTTCGTATCCTGCTGGTACGCACTTATACCAAGGCGTTCACCTCCTATCGCGATCAGCTCGTCGAGGTCAAGCCACTCAAGCTGGAAGCCTCCATGACCGATGTGACCGTTAAAACCGCCATCCTCAAACCGGGTTCGCAACAGCCGATTCTGGTGGATTACGACATGGAGAAGACACCGAACGGCTGGAAAGCATACGATCTGATTGTCGAGGGCGTAAGTCTGGTGACCAGCTATCGAGGTACCTTTGCCGATCAGATAAAGCAGGTTGGCATTGATGGTTTGATCAAGACGCTGAGCGATATGAATAAATCGGCAGCCGACAAGGCAAAGCTGGCGCAAAAGGGGGAGGCAAAGTGATTCAGCGCGAAGGTGAACGCCTGCTGGTGTCCGGTCAATTGACCATGGATACGATAGGCGCGTCGTTTGCAGAAGCCATGCAGCCGCCTGAAGGAAAAAGCTGGACGGTCGATCTGGCGCTGGTTGAAGCGGCGGATTCTGCTGCGGTAAGCATGCTGCTTGCCTGGTTGCGCAACGCGCAACGGCACGGGGCCAAACTGACCTTCGTTAATGTTCCGGACAATCTGCGCAGCCTCGCCGTTCTGTATGGGGTGGCCGACGCGCTGCCATTGAACCACTCATCACAATAAACGCCGCAACAGCGGCAAGAAGAATCCCAAATGCATAAATTAGCCATTCAGGGCGGCATCCCTCTACGCGGAGAAGTGCGTATCTCCGGTGCCAAAAATGCTGCCTTGCCCATCATGTGTGCCAGCCTGTTGACCGCAGACAAACTGCGCCTGACCAACCTGCCCGATCTGCACGATGTCGGCACCATGCGCAAGCTGTTGCTGCAAATGGGCGTGACCGCGGAATCCGCAACCAACGAGATCACCTTCCACGGGGGCAAAATCGGCAACTGGGAAGCGCCCTATGACATGGTGAAGACCATGCGTGCAGCCATTCTCGTGCTGGGCCCGCTGGTGGCGCGCTTTGGCGACGCCAAAGTTTCTCTGCCCGGTGGCTGTGCCATCGGCTCGCGCCCGGTCAATCTGCATATCAAAGGCCTGCAGGCGATGGGGGCGGAAATCGCTATCGAACACGGCTACATCCACGCCAAGGCGAAACGCCTGAAGGGCGCACGTATCTTCTTCGATATCGTCAGCGTGACCGGTACCGAAAACCTGATGATGGCAGCGGCATTGGCGGACGGTGTGACCGTGCTGGAGAACGCCGCGTGCGAACCGGAAGTGGTGGACCTGGCAAACTGCCTGCGTGCAATGGGTGCCAATATCAGCGGTGACGGCACCGATACCATCACCATTACCGGCGTCGAAAAGTTGCACGGCGCTACGCATCACGTCATGCCGGATCGTATCGAGAGCGGCACGTTTCTGGTGGCGGTAGCAGCGACGGGCGGCAGCATTACCCTGCGCGAAACACGCGCCGATATCCTGGAAACGGTACTGGAAAAGCTCACCGAAGCGGGCGCGCAGATCAAGGTGGAAGGCGATACGATTCATCTGGAGATGAGCGGTCGTCCGAAAGCAGTGAACGTGCGCACCGCGCCGCACCCGGCGTTTCCCACCGACATGCAGGCGCAATTCATGGCGTTGAATTGCATTGCGGAAGGCAGTGCGATGGTGGTGGAAACCATTTTTGAGAACCGTTTCATGCACGTGCAGGAGTTGCGCCGCCTCGGCGCGCAGATCGATGTGGAAGGCAATACTTCGGTGGTGCGCGGCGTGGGTTGTCTGGAAGGTGCGACCGTGATGGCTACCGATCTGCGCGCTTCCGCC
Organism: Sideroxydans sp.; assembly: GCA_050287265.1. Classification (GTDB taxonomy): domain Bacteria; phylum Pseudomonadota; class Gammaproteobacteria; order Burkholderiales; family Gallionellaceae; genus Sideroxyarcus. Next base: position 15,446 of record JBNKBO010000036.1, read on the forward strand.
TGCCTGGTCATTGCCGGGCTGGTGGCGCAGGGCGAAACGGTGATCGACCGCATCTATCACCTTGATCGCGGTTACGAGCACATCGAAAGCAAACTGTCGCAGCTCGGTGCTAACATTCGTCGTTTGAAATAATTCGAAAGTCCGAAAATGATTACCATCGCCTTATCCAAAGGCCGTATCTTTGAAGAAACCATGCCGCTGCTGCAAGCGGCGGGCGTGAACGCGCTGGAAGACCCCGAGTCTTCGCGCAAACTCATTCTGCCGACCAATCGCGACAACGTGCGCCTCATCATCGTGCGCGCCTCCGATGTGCCGACCTATGTGCAATACGGCGCAGCGGACATGGGGGTGGCTGGCAAGGACGTGCTGAACGAACACGGCGGCGAAGGGCTGTATCAGCCGCTGGATCTGAACATCGCCAAGTGCCGCATGATGGTTGCGGTGCGCAATGATTTTGATTACGAATCGGCGGTGAAGCAGGGCGCGCGTCTGCGCGTGGCCACTAAATATGTCAGAACCGCGCGCGAGCACTTCGCCTCCAAAGGCGTGCATGTCGACCTCATCAAGTTGTACGGCTCCATGGAGCTGGCGCCGCTGGTGGGGTTGTCCGATGCCATCGTCGATCTGGTGAGTAGCGGTGCCACGCTGAAAGCGAACAATCTGGTCGCGGTGGAAGAAATCGTGCAGATATCGTCGCGCCTGGTGGTCAATCAGGCCTCGCTGAAACTCAAACGCGCAACCATCCAGCCGATGCTGGATGCATTTGCCGGAGCGGTAGTATGAACATCACCCGGCTTTCAACCCAACAAGCCGGTTTCGACGCCAGGCTGGGCAAGCTGCTGGCTTTTGAGGAGACAGCCGACGAAAAACTGGAAGCGACCGTTGCCGCCATCCTGTCCGATGTAAAGAAGCGCGGCGACGAAGCCGTGCTGGAATACACGCGCAAGTTCGACCGTTTGCCGCTGGCCGATGCGGCAGCAATGGAGTTGCCGAAATCCGAACTCAAGGCAGCGTTCGACGGGCTTCCCGCCGACCAGAAAAGTGCGCTGGAACAGGCGGCTGCGCGTGTCACCGGCTATCACAAGAAGCAGGTGCAAACTTCCTGGAATTACCTGGATGACGACGGCACCCTGCTCGGTCAGCAAGTTACACCGCTGGATCGTGTCGGCCTCTATGTGCCCGGCGGCAAAGCGGCTTATCCGTCTTCCGTGCTGATGAATGCCTTGCCGGCCAAAGTGGCGGGTGTGGCTGAGCTCATCATGGTCGTGCCCACGCCGGACGGCGTGAAGAATCAACTGGTGCTGGCGGCAGCGTACCTGTCCGGCGTCGATCGCGTGTTCACCGTTGGTGGTGCCCAGGCGGTGGCGGCGCTGGCCTATGGCACGGCAACCATTCCCAGGGTGGACAAAGTCGTCGGTCCGGGCAATGCCTATGTGGCTTCCGCCAAACGCCGCGTATTCGGCGTGTGCGGCATCGACATGATCGCGGGCCCGTCCGAGATACTGGTCATCTGCGACGGCAAGACCGATCCGGACTGGGTGGCGATGGATTTGTTTTCGCAGGCAGAACATGACGAACTGGCGCAGGCCATCCTGTTGTCGCCGGATGCCGCCTTCATCGATGCCGTGGCAGCGAGCGCCGACAAGCTGCTGGAACAGATGCCGCGCAAGGCCATCATCCAGACCGCGCTGGAAAGCCGCGGTGCGCTGATTCATGTCGCCGATCTGGACGAAGCCTGCCGCATCAGCAACCGTATCGCGCCGGAACATCTGGAACTGTCGGTTGATGACCCGCAGACCTGGCTGCCCAGGCTCAAACATGCCGGCGCCATCTTTATGGGGCGTTACACCTCGGAGTCGCTGGGCGACTACTGTGCGGGCCCCAATCACGTCCTGCCCACCTCCGGTACGGCGCGTTTCTCTTCCCCGCTGGGCGTGTACGACTTCCAGAAACGCAGCAGCCTAATCCAGGTTTCCCAAAAAAGTGCTCAAAAACTGGGTGAAATCGCCTCGGTACTGGCTTCCGGCGAGGGTTTGCAGGCGCACGCCCAGTCGGCCTTGTATCGAAAGGGGAATTGAAACTTTGGGTTGTGTCTTCGGGGGCGTTTATGTAGAATCCGCGCCTCTTTGAAAAATGGTTGGAGTGATTGTCATGGCACGCGTCTGTCAAGTAACCGGGAAAAAGCCCATGGTGGGCAACAACATCTCCCACGCAAACAATAAAACCAAGCGCCGTTTCTTGCCGAATCTGCAACGCCGCCGCTTGTGGGTAGAATCCGAAAAACGTTGGGTATCGTTGCGCCTGACCAACGCCGGTCTGCGTACCATCGATAAGAACGGCATCGACGCCGTCCTGCTTGAGATGCGAGCCCGCGGCGAAAAGGTATAAAGGAGAAGCAACATGGCATCTAAAGGCGCACGCGAAAAAATCAAACTGGAATCCTCCGCTGGAACGGGGCATTTCTACACGACTAACAAGAACAAGCGCACCACCCCGGAAAAACTCGAATTCATGAAGTTTGATCCGGTGGCACGCAAGCATGTGGCGTACAAGGAAACCAAGCTGAAATAAGCCGGTTTTTCGCAGCAGGATCACGCCAGGAAACCCGCGCAAGCGGGTTTTTTGTTGTTACAGCGCTTTGGCGGCGACCGGCTTTGGATTGTCGAGGGAATCGAAGAGTTTGCGCAGGGCGATTTTCAGGTAGCCGTCTTCGCAGCTCCCCTGGTATTCCAGCCAGTGTACGGTGTTGTTGGTGAGGACAATGCTGCCGGAAACAATGACACTCCCCGCCGAGACGGCAAGTATTACCGCCAGACATGCTTCATCGTTGCAATATAGATCCCCGCTCCGCCATTCCACAGTCTTGAGCGTCATGCTTTGAGTGTAGGTATTGCAGCGCAGCGAGGCGTCGTCGTACTCGACTGCCGGGACTGCCATGCAGCCAGCCAGGGCGGTGCATGCCACGGCGGGAATCAGTACTCTCAGCACGTTCATAGAGTTGTTAGCAACGCTTACTGCGTGGCCCAGTCCTGCGCCTTGTTATAGTCGTTGAATGCGCGGATATCCGCATCCACGAACAGGCGCGATAGCCATGCCTGCCAGGTGAGCCACTGGTCGTCGGTGACGACGGCGATCTTGTTGAAATCGTGGTTGTGTTCGCGGCTGAAAAACTTGATCTCTTCCCAGGCAACATCCGGCGTATAGGCGAGCATGCCGCGCAGGTCGAATATCAGGTTTATTTTGCCCGGTGCCTTGAGCTTATACAACGCGTGTTCTTCAAACTGTTTGAAATCCGCAATCGTGAATTCGCCCATTATGGCGATGTTGACGAGGTTACTGCTTTCTTCAATGGTGATCATTTTATTGCCCCTGCATTAGTTGGTGCCAGGCGCAAGCTTAACATGCCGCTGGCGATGATGAGAGAGATGCCGATCCACGCGCTCAGACTCAGCAGTTCGTGCCAGATCAGCAGTCCGAATATTGCCGAAAAAACGATCGTGCTGTAGGCAAGGCTACCCACAACCAATGTCTGGCCGGTGCGGTAGGCGCGGGTCATGGCCAGTTGCGCAAACGAGGCTGAGGCGCCGATGGCGACGAGCAGGGGCAGGTCGCGCAGCGATACGGCGTGCGGCGTTTCGAACAGCATCCAGGCGCCGCTGGCGAGCGTGGCAATCAGGTTGAAATAGAACACCACACGCATGCCGGGTTCGCCCAGTACGCCGAGGTGGCGTACGTTGATCAGCGCCACCCCCGCCAGCAGTCCGGACAGGAGTCCGAACATGCCGGGCAACAACTGGTCTTGCGCCAGCGTCGGTTGCAACAGCAGCACCACGCCGGTAAAACCGATTACCAGCGCGATACTCATAGGCAGGTGAAATTTTTCCTTCAGCACCAGCACGGTCAGCGCGGACAGGAACAGGGATGATGTGTAATTGAGCGTGATCGCGGTTGCCAGGGGCAGAATACCGATGCAGTAAAAGAACAGCATCATGGCAACGGTGCCGGACAGGCCGCGCCAAAGGTGAGTAGACCAGTTGCGCGTGGTCAGCGAAACATTCGAGCGGCGCAGCATCGCGTAGATTACGAACAGGCCGAAAAATGACCGGTAGAACACCAGTTCGCTCGTGGAGAAATGCGGGGAGCCGTATTTGACCAGCACGCTCATGCAGGCGAAGAGCAGCCCTGCGACCAGCATCCATAATGAGCCCACTATAAACCTACTGCGCAGTCAGATTGCTGTGTCGCGTGTTGGTTGCGACTAACCTGAAGGTAAGTCTTCACCGCAACTTCGTTGTCGCTCATTCCTCGCCTACCTTCGAGGTATGTCTCGTCATTCGCTGCGCGGCTCCTTGCACTCCGACTGCTCGTGACGGTTTCTAGAGATGTCATCAAGCCTTCTTCATTTCACATGGGGTCCGAGGTTGCGCTGCAGCCACTCTTGGTAATGCAGCATGCCATCCTCGGTCGGCGACTGGTAGGGGCCGACTTCTTCAATGCCCTGTCTGTACAGCTCGCGGCGTCCTTCGTGCATGCGCAGGCAGATGATGTCATCCTCGATCGCCGTTTCGCGGTAGGCTTTTTTCTCGGCCTCGACGTATTCGCGTTCGAACAGCACGATATCTTCCGGATAGTAGAACTCCACGATATTGGTACAGGCATCCGTGCCACGCGGGACGACAGTGCTCACCACCAGCGTATTGGGGTACCACTCGATCGTGATGTTGGGATAATAGGTCAGCCAGATCGCGCCGTATTTTGGCAGATTGCCCTTGCTGTACTTCAGCAACTGATCTGCCCATTGCTGATAGACCGGGCTGCCTGCCTTGCGCTTCGGGTCGTTGAGTCCGACGGTCTGCACGCTGAAATTCTCGCCGAAAGTCCATTTCAGCTCGTCGCAGTTGACCAGTTGTCCGAGACCGGGATGGAACGGCACAACGTGGTAATCCTCTTGGTAGACTTCGATGAACGTCTTCCAGTTGAAGTTGTACTCATCGATTTCCACGCGATCCAGCATATAGCCGGAGAAATCGATTTCCTTGAACGCAGGCATCTTCTCCAGATCTTTTGCGATGTCGCGCTTGCCCGCGAACAGCAGACCGTGCCAGTTCTGCAACGGAGTCTTGTTCAGGTGCAGGCAGGGATTGCCGGGGAAGTGCGGCGCACCGATCAGTTCGCCGTTGTTCTGGTAAGTCCAGCGGTGCAGCGGGCACACGATGTTTTTGGCACTGCCGCGGCCTTCCAGCATAATGGCCTGGCGATGACGGCAGATGTTGGAGAGCAGCTCCACGCCGTTTTCATTGCGTACCAGCATCTTGGCTTTGTTCATCCAGTCGATCACATGATAGTCGCCGACATTCGGCACCATCAATTCGTGTCCGACATAGATCGGCCCGGCATCCAGCAATACGCGCTGTTCGACTTCAAGGACTTTGGGATCGAAATACCAGCGCAACGGCGGTTGTGCTGATACGGGGGAGAATTGCTCTGTTTTGGCGATTTCGGACATACCCACTCTTTCTGTGAATACGATCTAAAAGGGTCTGCGATTGTCCCCGAAATCAAATGCCGCGGCAACAAAAATTGGCCCTGCGTCGGGTGCTTGGGTAAAATGCCGCCCTTACGCAAAAATAATGATGCATACGGGAATCGAGATGGCGGGGAAATCCGGCAAGACACAGAGTTTTGAAACGGCGCTGGCCGAGTTGGAAAAACTGGTCGCAAACATGGAGTCCGGCAAAATGACGCTGGAAGATTCGCTGGCAGCCTACAAGCGCGGAGCGGAATTGCTGTCGTTCTGCCGTTCCAGGCTGGATGATGCGCAGCAGCAGGTGCGCGTGCTGGAAGATGGAATATTGAAGGAGTTCACTGCATCGAACGGGCAAGGCGAATAGATATCAGGATAATGACTCACCATGCCCGTTTCCCCCTATCCAACTTTCCCCCGTGGTGCGTGTGTTGTTGGGGCTTTAGCCCCTTACAACCACGGCCTACCCCTTGCGGGTGCGCGGGAGAAAGGGCAAACGAACCGCTACGCGGGCCTTTGCTTAACGAAGCGAACTGAAGATGTCCGACTTTTCTTCTTGGGTATCAACCCATCAAACTCATTTTGAAAGCGTGTTGAAGCGTTTGTTGCCGCAGGCCGAGATCCTGCCGCAACGTCTGCATGGCGCGATGCGTTATAGCGTGCTGGAGGGGGGCAAGCGCGTGCGTCCGCTGCTGGCCTATGCTGCAGGGGAATTGGCGGGCGCGCCAGTCGAGCGCGTCGAGATCGCCGCTGCTGCCGTTGAACTTATCCATGCCTATTCGCTGGTGCATGACGACATGCCGTGCATGGATGACGATGTGCTGCGCCGCGGCAAACCGACCTGCCATGTTGAATACGACGAAGCCACAGCGCTGCTGGTGGGAGATGCATTGCAAAGCTTGGCGTTCCAGTTACTGTCGGAACATCGCCTGAGCGACGATGCCGACCGGCAATTGCAGATGGTAAAGCTGCTGGCCGTGGCCAGCGGATCGCGCGGTATGGCGGGCGGCCAGGCCATCGACCTTGCCAGTGTCGGCAAACAACTTACATTGCCGGAACTGGAGCGGATGCACATTCGCAAAACCGGCGCCCTGATTCGTGCTGCCGTCATGTTGGGTGCCCTGTGCAGTTCAGATAAAAATCGCGGCACGCTGGATCAGCCGCAGCTCGACAAGCTCGATCGTTACGGCAAAAACCTGGGACTGGCGTTTCAGGTGGTGGATGATGTGCTCGACAGCGAAGCCGATACTGCTACGCTGGGCAAGACTGCCGGCAAGGATGCCGACAACAACAAGCCGACCTATGTCACCCTGCTTGGTGTGACCGCTGCAAAAAAAATGGCGGAAGATTTGCATCAGGATGCGCTGGAAGCACTGGCGGAATTCGGAACGGAAGCGCAGCGTTTGCGCGAACTGGCCGACTTTGTTGTAAAGAGAAAATACTAATGTTCAAACTGCTCGAAACCATCAATACACCGGAAGACCTGCGCAAACTAGAGCGTGAACAATTGCCACAACTTGCCACCGAGTTGCGCGAGTTCCTGATCGAGTCGGTAAGCAAGACGGGGGGGCACCTTGCTTCCAATCTTGGCACGGTCGAACTGACCATAGCGTTGCACACCGTATTCAACACTCCCGAAGACAAGCTGGTGTGGGACGTTGGCCACCAGACCTATGCGCACAAGATACTGACCGGACGTCGCGCCGCGATGAACAGGCTACGCATGAAAGATGGCATTGCAGGCTTTCCCAAACGGGATGAAAGTCCATACGATACGTTCGGCACCGGACACTCCAGCACTTCCATTTCCGCCGCACTCGGCATGGCGGTTGCCGCCAAGTTGCGCGGTTCCGAAGAGCGCGCGGTGGCCATCATCGGCGACGGCGCCATGACCGGCGGCATGGCGTTCGAAGCCTTGAACAATGCCGGAGCGATTGATGCGAACCTGCTCGTGATCCTCAATGACAACGATATGTCCATTTCGCGTCCGGTCGGCGCGCTGAACAATTATCTGGCGAAACTGATGTCCGGCCGCTTCTATGCGGCGATGCGGCGCGGCAGTGAAATGGTATTGAAGGGTATGCCGCCCATGCTGGAATTTGCCAAGCGCGCCGAGGAGCACTTCAAGGGCATGGTCATCCCCGGTACACTGTTCGAGGAATTCGGTTTCAACTACATCGGCCCCATCGACGGGCACGATATCGATGTGCTGCTGGATACGCTGAGCAACATCCGCGCACTGGAAGGTCCGCAGTTCCTGCATATCGTCACGCAAAAAGGCAAGGGTTACCCATTGGCGGAAGAAGATTGCCAGCTGTACCACGGCGTCGGCAAATTCGACCGCAGCAACGGCGTCGTGAACCAGCCCGGCAAGCATCCGACCTATACCGAGGTGTTCGGCGACTGGCTGTGCGACATGGCAGAACAGGATGAAAAACTGGTCGGCATCACCCCGGCCATGTGCGAAGGCTCGGGCATGCAGGCATTTGCGGAGAAATTCCCCGACCGTTATTTCGATGTCGGCATCGCCGAGCAGCATGCGCTCACCTTTGCTGCAGGCCTGGCATGCGAGGGCTACAAGCCGGTGGTGGCGATCTACTCCACCTTCCTGCAACGCGCCTATGACCAGCTCATTCACGACGTCGCCATCCAGAATCTGCCGGTCATGCTGGCGATTGACCGTGGCGGCCTCGTCGGGGCGGACGGCGCAACCCATACCGGCAGTTTCGATCTTTCCTATTTGCGCAGCATTCCCAACATGACCGTGATGACGCCGGCAGACGAGAGCGAATGCCGCCAGATGCTGAGTACTGCATTCCAGCTCAACACACCGAGTGCCGTGCGTTATCCGCGCGGCACCGGGCCGGGCGTGGCGATCCAGCCGGGTTTGCAAGTCCTGCCCGTAGGCAAGGGTGAGATACGGCGCGAAGGATACAATGTGGCCATCCTTGCATTCGGCTCCATGCTGGCGCCGGCATTGCAGGCAGCCGAACAAATCGATGCGACCGTTGCCAACATGCGTTTCGTCAAGCCGCTGGACGAAGAACTGGTGCTGAAACTCGCGCGCGAACATGCGCTGCTGGTGACGGTGGAAGAAAACGTTATTCAGGGCGGCGCGGGCAGCGCCGTGGCCGAGTGCCTCGCCAGGCACGGACTGCACATCACCATGCTGCATCTGGGCTTGCCGGACGAATTCCTGGAACAAGGCGCGCCTGCGCAGATGCTGGCCGATTGCGGGCTGGACGGGGCAGGCATCGCGCGCGCCATTCAGGAAAGGACAGTTAATTAAGCAGGTTGAAACAAGCCCCCCTTTGAAAAAGGGGGGTGTGGGGGGATTTACAGCAGGACAAGTTTTTGCAGTTCGTTAAATCCCCCTCCCGTCCCCCTTTGCTAAAGGGGGAAGCTAGCGATGCCTGACGATGTTTGTCGGGTAAACGGGTATAATTTATTCAAAACCTTAAATGTAGAGATTTCACCATGAGTTCCAAATCCCCCATCGCCGACGTGCAAAGCAGTACCGATACCCGCCACCTGGCCATCGACAAGGTCGGCATCAAGAGCATCCGCCATCCCATCGTGGTCAGGGACAAGAGTGTCGGGGTGCAGCACACCATCGCCACCTTCAACATGTACGTGCGTTTGCCGCACAACTTCAAGGGTACGCACATGTCGCGCTTCGTGCAGATCCTGAACGAACACGGCCGCGAGATATCGGTGGAATCGTTCGAAAGCATCCTGCGCGAGATGGTGGAAAAGCTGGAAGCAAAATCCGGCTACCTGGAAATGACCTTTCCCTATTTCGTCAACAAGACCGCGCCGATCTCCGGCGTGCAGAGCCTGCTGGATTACGAAGTCGCCTTCATGGGCGAGATCAGCGACGGCGAATACCGTTTCACCATGAAAGTGCAGATACCGGTAACCAGCCTGTGCCCCTGTTCCAAAGAAATATCGGATCGCGGTGCGCACAACCAGCGTTCGCATGTCACCATCACCGTGCGCACCCGCTGCTCGGTATGGATAGAAGACGTGGTCGGTATCGCCGAATCCCAAGCTTCCAGCGAACTGTATGGCCTGCTGAAACGGCCGGACGAGAAATTCGTCACCGAACGCGCCTACGATAATCCCAAGTTCGTCGAAGACATGGTGCGCGATGTCGCCGCCGTGCTGAATGCCGACGACTGTATCGAGGCATATACCGTCGAGTCGGAGAACTTCGAATCCATCCACAACCACTCGGCTTACGCACTGATCGAGCGGGACAAGACGAAAGATTGACTGGGAAGGGGGAAGGGTAAAGGGAGAAGGGTAAAAGCGGAATCGCCGTTACCCTTGAGCGCCGCAGGCGCGTTCCCTTCCCCCTTCTCTCTTCCCCCTTGAAATATTCCAGCAGCATCCCCATCTCTTCCAAGTCTTGAATTAACCCACCAGGAGAAAATAATGTCTGAAAACGCCACTGCCAGCCGCGAGACGCTGGGCTTCCAGACCGAAGTCAAGCAACTGCTGCACCTGATGATCCACTCGCTGTATTCCAACCGCGAGATTTTCCTGAGAGAACTGGTTTCCAACGCGTCCGACGCCTGCGACAAACTGCGTTTCGAGGCGCTGCATAACGACGCACTGTATGAGAACGATTCCGAGCTGAACATCCGCCTCAGCTTCGACAAGGACAAGCGCACCCTCACCATCGCCGACAACGGCATCGGCATGAGCCGCGACGAAGTGATCGCCAACCTCGGTACCATCGCCAAGTCCGGTACACAGGAATTTTTCAGCCAGCTTTCCGGTGACCAGCAGAAGGACGCCCACCTCATCGGCCAGTTCGGCGTGGGTTTCTATTCCGCCTTCATCGTGGCGGACAAGGTTTCCGTGCTGACGCGCCGTGCAGGCGAGAAGGCCGACCAGGGTGTGCGCTGGGAATCCGACGGCGGCGGCGAATTCTCCATCGAGATGGTGGAAAAGGCTGCGCGCGGCACCGAGATCACTTTGCACCTGCGCGAAGACCAGGACGACCTGCTGGCCGGCTACAAACTGCGCGAAATCATCAAGAAGTATTCCAACCACATCGTCCAGCCCATCCTGATGCAGAAGGAAGAATGGAAGGATGGCAAATACGAAACGCTGGAAGAGGACGAAACCGTCAACCAGGCCTCCGCACTGTGGGCGCGCAATAAGAACGAGATCACCGAAGAACAGTACAAGGAATTCTACAAGCACGTCGGCCACGACTTCGATGACCCGCTGGCGTGGACGCACGCACGCGTGGAAGGCAAGCAGGAATATACGCAACTGCTGTATATCCCCAGCCATGCGCCGTTCGACCTGTACGACCGCCAGGCGCGCCACGGCATCAAGCTCTATGTGCGCCGCGTGTTCATCATGGACGATGCCGAGCAACTCATGCCGATGTATATGCGCTTCGTGCGTGGCGTGGTTGATTCATCCGACTTGCCGCTCAATGTTTCGCGCGAAATTCTGCAGGAATCGAAAGACATCGAAGCCATCCGCAAGGGCTGCACCAGCAAGGTGCTCGGCATGCTGGCGGACATGGCCGAAAACGACCAGGAAAAATACGCCAAGTTCTGGGGCGAGTTCGGCAGGGTGCTGAAAGAAGGCGTGGGCGAAGACTATGCTAACAAGGAAAAGATCGCAGCGCTGCTGCGCTTCGCCACCACCAAGGCCGATACCAACGAAGAGACCGTCTCGCTCAAGGACTACATCGGCCGCATGAAAGACGGCCAGGAAAAGATCTACTTCGTCACCGCCGATACATTCAATGCCGCCAAGAACAGCCCGCACCTCGAAGTGTTCCGCAAGAAAGGCATCGAAGTACTGCTGCTCTCCGACCGCGTGGATGAATGGCTGGTGGGCAACCTGTTCGAATTCGAAGGCAAGCAACTTGCCTCCGTCGCCAAGGGCGACCTCGACCTGGGCACGCTGGAAGACGAAGCCGAGAAGAAAGAACAGGAAAAACAGACCGACGAATTCAAACCGCTCACCGAAAAGATCAAGACCAGCCTCGGCGACAAGGTGAAGGAAGTGCGCGTCACCCACCGCCTCACCGACAGCCCGGCCTGTCTCGTGGCAGAAGAGCACGACATGAGCGGCAACCTCGCGCGCCTGATGAAGGCCGCAGGGCAGAAAGCACCCGAGTCGCAACCCATCCTCGAGATCAATCCTTCGCACCCTGTGGTGCAACGCCTGAAGGGCGAAGAGAACCGTTTCGACGACTGGGCCGCCGTGCTGTTCGACCAGGCCCTGCTCGCCGAAGGCGGCCAGCTCGACGACCCGGCCAGCTTCGTCAAGCGCATGAACCAGTTGATGCTGGAGATGAGTGCTTAAGCAGGATTGGAATCAGTAGCTGGAAAAGGAACGGGCACCTGAGGGTGCCCGTTTTTATTTGGGTGTGGCGGTTGATTGCCCA
>JBNKBO010000037.1:0-26105 GCA_050287265.1 Sideroxydans sp.
AACCGAATATTTGCCCGAACGCCAGTAGCGCGAAAATCACTGCCAGCGGATGCAGTCCGATGCGTTCGCCCACCAGTTTGGGGGTCACCACCATACCCTCAAGCAATTGTCCTGCGGCGATTACACCCCACACCAGCAATATGCCGGAAAAATGATCGAACTGGGTAAATGCGACCAGGCTCGCCAGGACAAATCCAATAATCGAACCGAGATAGGGAATGAATACCAGCACTCCTGTCACGATGCCGATGGGCAGGGCAAATTGCACCCCCGCCAGCAACAGCCCGATTGTATAGAACAGGCTCATCAGCAGCATCACCGACAACTGGCCGCGCAGGAACTGCGCCAGCACTGCATCCGTCTCTCGCGCGATTTCCTGCGTTTTGGCATGCCAGCGACGCGGTATCGCCCCGTCAATACGCCCCACGAACAGCGGCCAGTCGCGCAACAAATAGAACATCACCAGCGGGATCAGCAACAGATTCATCGCCAGCGCGAACAAGGCCGAGGTGTTGCTGCTCAGCCACGGCAGTACTTTCGCCGACACATTGCCCGCTTTCTTCCAGTGTTCGCTCAATAATTCCTTGAGAGTCGCTGCATCCCACTGTACCGCTCCGCCAAGATACTGCTCCAACATGGGTTGCAGACGCTGGCGCAGGGCTTCAAGCAAGTCCGGCAGTTTCGCCAGCAGCATATCGGTTTCGTAACGCAACAGGGGGTACAAAACCAGCAGCAGCGCCACGATGGCGCCAAGCAGCAGCGCCATCACCAGCAGCGTCGCCGTGGTGCGTGACACGAAGCGCAATCCGGACAAGCGACCAACCAGCGGCTGGCAGATATAGGCCAGAATACCCGCCGCCAGGAATGGCGTAAGAACGGAGTCGAGCAAATACATCAGCCAGACCAATGCCAGCCCGGCAACCAGCCCGTACGGTGCCACTAAGCGCTCGGAAGTCATTTCGGGTAAAATCCGCTTTTCAAAAATGTGCTGCACTTTATCCTGAAGAAAGCGAGAACTCAACTTGAGCACCCCTGCCAACAGCCTGTCCTATCGCGATGCGGGCGTCGATATCGACGCGGGCGATCAGCTGGTCGAGAACATCAAGCCCTATGTCAAACGCACCATGCGTCCGGAAGTCCTGTCCAGCATCGGTGGTTTTGGCGGTCTGGTCGAGGTATCGAAAAAGTATAAAGAACCCGTGCTGGTGTCCGGCACCGACGGTGTCGGTACCAAACTCAAACTCGCTTTTGAACTGAACCGCCATGACACGGTCGGCATCGACCTGGTCGCCATGAGCGTGAACGACATCCTGGTACAGGGCGCCGAACCGCTGTTCTTCCTCGACTACTTTGCCTGCGGCAAGCTGGACGTGCCCGCCGCGACCGAGGTCATCAAGGGCATCGCCAAGGGCTGCGAAGATTCAGGTTGTGCGCTGATCGGCGGCGAGACGGCGGAGATGCCCGGTATGTATCCTGTGGGCGAATACGACCTGGCCGGTTTTGCCGTCGGCGTGGTGGAAAAAAGCAAAATCATCACCGGCGAACACATCATCGCAGGCGATGTGGTACTGGGACTGGCCTCCAACGGCGCGCATTCCAACGGCTATTCGCTGGTGCGCAAGATTCTTGAGCGCAGCAAGCCTGACTTGAATGCCAGATTCGATGGTGAGCGCACGCTTGCCGACTGCATCATGGCCCCCACCCGTTTGTACGTGAAGCCGCTGTTGAGCCTGATGCAGCAAGTCACAGTAAAAGGCATGGCACATATCACCGGCGGCGGTATCACCGAGAACGTGCCGCGCGTATTGCCTGGCAATGTCGTTGCCGACATCGACAGCAAGACCTGGCAAATGCCCAGGTTGTTCGATTGGTTGCGTGAAGGCGGCAACGTCGAAGCCCGGGAAATGTTCCGCACTTTCAATTGCGGTATAGGCATGGTAGTGATCGTTGCCGCACAGGATGCGGACGCAGCGATCAAGCATCTGCAGGCTGCCGGCGAAAAAGTCTCGCGCATCGGTGTCGTTCGTTCACGCAATGGTGACGAGCATCAGACTCAGGTACATTAAACAGTGAAACGCATCGTCATTCTCATCTCGGGTCGTGGCAGCAACTTGCAGGCATTGCTGGAAGCAAATCTGCCCTGCCAGGTTGCAGCGGTTATCAGTAACCGCGCGAATGCACCGGGGCTGGAGATTGCCAGAAACAATGGAATTGAGACAGTCATCATTTCACACAAGGATTACTCAGATCGCACTGACTTCGATACCGCACTGGCCGCAACCATTGATCGTTTTGAGCCGGACCTGATCGTGCTGGCCGGATTCATGCGCATCCTGACCGCAGGTTTCGTCGAGCGTTATCGCGGCAAGCTCATCAATATCCATCCTTCGCTCTTGCCCGCGTATCCCGGCATAGATACGCACCAGCGCGCCCTGCAGGACGGCATCAGGATCCACGGCTGTACAGTACACTTCGTCACACCCGATCTGGATCATGGCCCCATTATCATTCAGGCGGCAGTGCCGGTATTGAGCAACGATACACCCCAAAGCCTGTCAGACCGTGTACTGTGCGAAGAGCACCGTATTTTTCCGCAAGCCGTGCGCTGGCTATGCCGCAACCAGGTGTGGCTGGACGAAATCGGCCACGTCTCCAGCGACCGTCTGCAACAACCGGGCCCGGCGCTCATTTCCCCCGGCTTGGAATAGACCATGCGTATACTCATTGCCCTGCTGCTGTGTTGCCTCGCCCCATCGCTGTTTGCCGCCCCACCGGCAAGCATCGAAGCCAGATACGACGTATCTACAAGAGGCATCAAAATCGCAACGGTCACGGAAAAATTCACGCGCACCGGCAACCATTACCACATTGAGAGCATCACCAAACCGGTCGGATTACTTGCTTTATTCAGACCGGATACGCTCTATGTCACTAGTGAAGGCAGCATCTCCGCGCAAGGACTGCATCCGCAGAATTTCATCTACAAACACTCACAGGAAATTCTCAAGAACACTGAAGCAAACTTTGACTGGAGCCAGTCCACCGTCATGCTTATCGACCGCTACGGTCAACGCGTCGAACCAGTAGCTGCAGACACGCAAGACAGATTGAGCGTGCAGTATCAGTTCCGCTACATCCCCTTTTTGCGCGAGCGCAAGGAGTTGACCATGCATTTCACCAATGGCAGCAAGATCGATACGCGCAAATATTTTATCCAGCCGAAGCAGATACTGACCGTCCCCCTGGGCACGCTGGAAACGCTGTACCTGAGAACCCCGCCCGAAAAGACTGAATGGAAGACTGAAATATGGCTATCAGTCGAAAACGGCAACTTTCCCTGCAAGATTTCTGTGACCGAAGATAACGGCGATAAATATTCACAAGTTCTTACAGCACTCAGCATTGTCCAGTGATCTTCCGGCTGGATTCCGTACCGCGTCGCGACGTTTTCACCTTTACCATTTCCGTATTGCAATACGGGTTGCCAGTATTAAGGGGGCTAAGTAGCAATGTTGTTAACTGAATACCGTCTCGATCTGGTCATGCAAGCCCTGCGCTCTGCCCTGAAAATGGAACATCCGGCCGATGCCGTATTGCGCCATTTTTTCAAGGCCGAACGCATCGGTTCCAACGAACGTTCGCTGATAGCGGATACACTGTTCGGGATTCTGCGCCATTTGCTGTTCCTCGAATACGCCTGCAGAAAAGAGTCGCCCCTGCCCGCAGCGGATGCTGCGCAACACCGTGACAAAGCCGCCACCCCCCGACGCCTTGCCCTGGCCTATTGGGCCAGGTTCGGCGGCTACAATTTGCGCGAACTTGAGCCTTTACTCAAGGCAAAAGAAGCGGAATGGCTGGGAAAAGTAAAAAGTATCAACATCGGCGAACTGCCGCTTTCCGTTCAGGCCGAGTTGCCGGAATGGATTGTCGAAAAACTGCGATCGCAACAAAGCGACGCCGAGATTCTCGAACTGGGCCGCGCCATGCAACAACCCGCCCCGCTCGACCTGCGCGTAAACACGCTGCTTGCCGGACGCAATGAAGTGCTGCAAGCATTGCAGGCCGAAGGAATAGATGCGCAAGCCACACCTTATTCGCCCATGGGCATCCGTCTCAAATTCAAGCCCGCACTGAGCAGACACGCATTGTTCCTTACGGGAAAATTCGAAGTGCAGGATGAAGGCAGCCAATTGCTGGGATTATTGCTCGCCCCGAAGCGCAACGATATGGTGGTAGACTTCTGTGCGGGCGCGGGCGGTAAGACACTGATACTGGGCGCCATGATGAATTCACAAGGTCGACTTTATGCGTGGGATATATCCGAGAAACGACTCACCCACCTTAAAACAAGACTTAAACGCTCCGGTTTAAGCAACGTACAACCGCAACTCGTCGCCCACGAAAACGACAGTAAAATAAAGCGACTGGCCGGCAAGATCGACCGCGTGCTGGTGGATGCACCCTGTAGCGGGCTGGGGACGCTGCGCCGCAATCCCGATCTGAAGTTCCGCCAGTCCGCGCAGAGCGTAGCCGAATTCAATGAGAAGCAAACAACCATCCTGGCGTCGGCTGCGCGTCTCCTGAAACAAGGAGGGCGCCTGGTATACGCCACATGCAGCCTGTTACATGAGGAGAACCAGGCTATCGTACAGAGCTTCCTGGCTGCACATCCCGACTTCACTCTGCTGCCCGCAGGCGAAGTATTGCAGCAACAGCATATTGAACTGGCGATGGGTGATTATCTGCAACTGACGCCCGAGATGCACAATACCGACGGATTTTTCGCCGCTGTGCTGGAACGCAAAGGTGTATAAAGAAGATTTCAACTTGTAGTCGCGCAAGATATTATAGTTATGAAATATTTTCCCGACAGGCAGTAGTTGGCAAAGCTTCGCTTCAGGCAAAATGAAAACAAATTTCATCCAGGCTAATATGTGTAAACCCTCTATACGCCACATTGTGCTGGTCGGCATACTTGCTGCAACTTCTCATGCCCGCCCCGTCGCCGCTGAAGAGCCTGCCTGGCCGGAACTCAGCCTGGGCGACTTGATGAAAGTCGGCATCGAATCCGCATCACGCAAAAAACAAACCATTTCCCATACCGCTGCTGCAGTATTCGTCATTTCGGCTGCAGACATCAAACGCTCAGGCGTCTTGTCCATCCCCGAAGCCCTGCATCTTGCACCCGGGGTTGAAGTAGCCAGGCTGAGCAACAATAAATGGGCCGTGTCCATTCGCGGCTTCAACGGACGCATGGCTAACAAATTACTGGTTCTGGTCGATGGCCGTTCGATCTACAACTCTCTCTACGGCGGCGTGATCTGGGAAGTGGAAAACATGCCGCTCGAAGAGATCAGCCGCATCGAAGTCATCCGCGGTTCGGCAGGATTAGCCTGGGGATCCAATGCCGTTAATGGTGTGATCAATATCATCACCAAACGTGCGCAGGATACCGCAGGCTGGCTGGTTGACAGCCATGCGGGTACCTCAACAGGGAAGGCAGGTATCGCCCTGCGCTACGGCAGCAAGATGGAAGACGGCTCTGCCTTCCGCGTAACACTCAACGAACAGCGTCGCGACGGCGGCAAGGAAGTCAACGGCACGGACGCACAGGATCATTTTAACGACACCTCATTATCATTTCGCTACGATAAACCGGATGGTATCGATACGCGCTGGCTCTTCAGCGGCAGGATATTTGATGTGGAATCAGGAGATCCATGGCTTGTACCTACTTTTGATTCGGCATCTCATTACAACACCACCTTATACGGCGAAGCCCGGCTTTACCCTTTTGTCTCGATAAAAACAGGCGGAAACTTACTTGGACGCTTCGAACAATCCACCGATAGCGGCGGCGAAATACGTATTCAGACCTATGTGGAAAAGTTTTCAGGCGAGGTTCCCGGCGCTGACGATAATCGCACGACCATGGATATTGACGCGCAACACCGCTTTCCGCTCGGCGAAGCCCATGACATCGTTTGGGGGAGCAACTACCGTGAGAGCAAACACAAGGAAACACTGGGATCGACGGGCTTCCTGACCACTTCACAAACTGACGTTACTGTCACACTAGCAAGTGTCTTCGCACAGGATGAATGGGTGGTTATTCCGCGCCGATTCAGTCTTCAGGCGGGAGTGCGGGTTGAAAAGCAGACGTACGGCGGGACAGCCCCACAGCCTTCCATCCGTGCGCTGTGGACGCCTAATGAACAGCATTCGCTCTGGTTTGCCTGGTCAAAGACGGTACGTTCGCCCAGCATGGTTGACCGCACCATGGGTGCTTATCCGGCAACGCTGCCTGCCGGCAATCCGGTGACTGGGCAACCCACGCTCTTATACGCTGCTCCGGGCGAACAATCCGGTTTTGGCAATGAAAAAGTGCGCACCATCGAAGCGGGACACCGTGCGCAATGGACACCGACCTTTTTTTCCGACCTGAGTGCCTATGTCAGTCATTACGAAGGCGTGTTCGGCATATTGAACCAGACCATCACCAACAACTTCACCGATCCCGCCTGCGCGGCCGCACTGAGCAACTTCGGATTCACCGGCCCCTTCGGCATGTGCATGAGCTTCACGCGCGGCAACGCACTGCCGGTGCGCACGCGCGGCATTGAGCTCTCCACCGAATGGAATCCCATGCCCGACTGGCGTTTGCAGATCAATGCATCGCGCCTGTGGCTGGACGGCGGATCTGACAACACCAGCGTAGTGTACGGCAATAGCCCGAAATATCAGGGGGCTATCCGTTCTTCGTACAACTTTACGCCGGACAGACACTTCGATCTCTGGCTGCGCCGCATCGGCGGTTTGACCACGATCAGCACCATCTATGGATCGCTGGGTGCGACACCGGTTCCTGCGCGAACCGAACTGGATTTGCGTTTTGCAGAGCAGGTAAACGAATCGCTTGAGCTCTCGCTTACCCTGCAAAATCTGCTATCCAGACAACAATTGCAGTTTTATCCGGACTACATGCCTTCCCTGCCTATCGTGCCGCAACGCACGATCTATCTGAAAGCGCTCTGGCATGGCAGATGATTGGATAACTACGTCCCATTCCATGCGGAGTCGCATATTGACCGTATGAAATTCGCGTTGAAGTTTCTGTTGGGGCTGCCACTGCTTGCCGGGATGAGCATGCAGGTTTGCCGCGCAGAACTCCCGGAAATTCAGATCAAATCGGCTTATGTGTTCAATTTCATCAAATTCGTTGAATGGCCTGCCGCTTCGATCAAACCGGGCGGCAAACTCAAGTTGTGCGTGATTGGCAGTGACGACCTGCATACATCGCTTTCCGCCCTCAATGGACGCAAGGCCGGAGCGTACGATTTGCATATCGTACAGGCAGACAACCTTAAAACATGGAAAACATGCCATGTGTTGTATATCGGCGAGCTTATGCAACGACGGCTCGTCCCCATCATAAAATCGCTGGGCAATTCCCCCGTACTTACCATCTCGGATATCCCGGGTTTTGCAGAGCGCGGCGGCGGCATCGGCATGCTTCGCAGCGGCAAGAAGATACTATTCGAAGTTAATCTCGCCTCGACCCGAAAAGCCGGGCTGCGGCTATCCAGTCAGATGCTTAATCTGGCTGACAACATTTTCGGGAAATGATGATCTTGAAAACTTTTCCGAATTTTTCCATATGGTCGTTGCGAAAGAAGATCGTATTTCTCATCATACTGAGCAGTGCGATCAGCATGATAGTCAGTTTTTCAGTGCTTTTCGGCAGTTCACTGCGTAACAGCCACAATGAGTCTCTGCGGCAGCTCTCCGGCATTTCCGACATCCTTGCCGAAAACTCGCAGGCCGCTCTGGTGTTCGGCGACCGTACCGAAGCCAGGCGACTGCTCGAAGCATTGCAGGAACATCGCGAAATCGAATCTGCATGGCTATTGGACGCCAAGGGCAAAACCCTCGCAACGTGGAATCGCAAAGGTACTGTCGAATCGGCACCCGCCAATTACAGGGTTGCATCCAAACAGATATATTCAGAAATCTGGTTGAAAAGCGCAGAGTTGTATCGTCCAGTGGTTCGCGGCAAAGAACAAATCGGATACATCCTGCTGAAAACCGACTTCAGCGAGCGCTGGAACCACTATCTGACAGACTTCGAAACCGGCTTCGCTGTTTTCTCCCTGTCGCTGCTGGTGATCTACATCCTGGCGACTCGCCTGCAACGGGTGATCTCTCAGCCCATCAGGGATGTCGCAAATACGGCGCGCACCATCGCTCACGACAAAACCTATGATCTGCGCGTTCCACAGCATGCAAGTGATGAAATCGGCGATCTGATCATGGCATTCAACCATATGTTGAGCGAGATACAGGACAGAGACGAAAGCCTGCTGCGCCACCAGGACCGGCTTGAAAAGGAAGTGACGAAACGTACGACAGAACTGGCCAGAACCAATGAAGAACTGGCACTGGCGGCAAAAATATCCAGTCTTGGCTACTGGGAATACGACGTCGCCAGCAGGGAGTTCACTTTCAACGACCAGTATTACTCCCTGCATTTCGCCACTGCCAGACAGGTCGGCGGCTACCGTATGTCCTATGCGGATTTTGCACAGCGTTTCGTCCACCCCGAAGACGTGAACCGCATCAGCGATCACATCCAGCTGGAACTCGATTCCGACGAAGATGACTTCGTGGTGGAGACCGAGATACGCACCCAATGTACCGACGGCAGCATGCGCTGGATGCGTGTACGCTTCAAATCGCTGTGTGACGAACAGGGAAACAAATACAAACTGACTGGCGTAAGTCAGGACATCACTGAAAAGAAGCGTTCGGAAGAAACGATCTGGCAGCAGGCCAACTTCGATCCCCTCACCGATCTGCCGAACCGCCGCATGTTCCAGGATCGTCTGGAACATGAAATCAAGAAATCGCATCGCGACAGATCACAACTGGCCCTGATGTTCATCGACCTCGATAAATTCAAGGAGGTTAACGACACGCTGGGACATGACAAAGGCGACATTCTGCTGGTTGAAGCTGCGCATCGTATCGCCGGATGTGTACGCGAATCGGATACTGTCGCCCGCCTTGGCGGGGATGAATTCACCATCATCCTGTCCGAAGTGGACGATACCAGCAGTGTCGAACGCATCGCGCAGTCAATCATCGAGACACTGGTAGCACCGTTTCAACTGGAAGAAGATATTGCTTTCGTCTCAGCCAGCATTGGCATCACACTCTATCCCAATGACGCGACCAATCTGGAAATGCTGATGAGTAACGCAGATCAGGCCATGTATGCTTCCAAGAGCGCGGGACGCAACCGTTTCAGTTATTTCACCCAAAGCCTGCAAGAAGCCGCGTTGAACCGCATGCACCTGATCAACGACCTGCGCAGTGCGCTTTCCTGCGATCAATTCCGCCTGTACTACCATCCCATCGTGGAACTGGACAGCGGAAGCATACACAAGGCCGAAGCCCTGCTTCGCTGGCAGCATCCCGAACGCGGCCTGATCAATCCGTCAGAATTCATCATGCTGGCGGAAGAATCCGGAATGATCATCGAAATCGGCGATTGGGTATTCAGGGAAGCGGTTCGACAAGCACAGCGACTGCGTACCAAACATCATCCTGAGTTCCAGATCAGTGTAAACAAATCCCCGGTTCAGTTCCGCAATGACGAACGCTTTTTTCAGGATTGGCTGCCATATCTGCAGCAACTGGGTTTGCCCGGGCAGTGCATTTCGATTGAAATCACCGAGAGCCTGCTGCTGGACGCCTCATCCACCGTCAAGAGCAAATTGCTCGATCTCCGCGATGCCGGCATCCAGGTCGCGCTGGACGATTTCGGTACAGGTTATTCCTCGTTGTCCTATCTCAAGAAATTCGATATCGACTACATCAAGATCGACCGCAGCTTCGTGCGCAATCTGACCGCCACCTCAAACGACATGGCTTTGTGCGAAGCCATCATCGTGATGGCGCACAAGCTCGGACTGAAGGTGATTGCCGAAGGCATAGAGACCGCGACGCAACGTCACCTGCTCGCTGCTGCAGGATGCGATTATGGCCAGGGATATTTCTTTTCCAAACCGATTCCGTCGCACGAATTTGAAGCGCTGCTCAAAACTGCCAAAACTTAAAACCTGTATACACACTATGGTATAAGCATATGAAAATGGAGCTTGAAGCAAAATAGATAGGTCGCGTAAAATGCCCACGATATTGATAGTGATTTAATTCTGGATAGAAATTTATTTATTTTGACGTTAGAAAAAACTGTTCAGACAGTTTCATATGATAAAAGAGTAGTCCGACGATTTTTTTCTTTTTAGCATGATAAGCAAAGGGGAAGCGCAATGGCAGGCAGCAAGCAATACATATTTGATTTTGAGAACGGCGATGGCAAGAACAAGATGCTGCTGGGTGGCAAAGGCGCAAACCTGTGCGAAATGACGCAGATCGGCCTGAATGTCCCTCCCGGCTTCACCATCACAACCGAAGCCTGTCTTGCCTACCTGGAAAAAAACAAACTCCCCGCAGGCCTCATGGATTCCATCAGGGATCACATGAAGGCGCTGGAGAAAAAAACCGGCAAGGGCTTTGGCAGCAAAGACAACCCGCTGCTCGTTTCAGTGCGCTCAGGCTCTTCCATGTCCATGCCCGGCATGATGGACACTATCCTCAACCTCGGCCTGAATGAAACTTCACTGAAAGGACTGATCAAACAGACCGGCAACGAGCGTTTCGCCTACGACACCTACCGCCGTTTTATCCAGTTATTCGGCAAGATCGCGCTCGACATCAACGACGAGCATTTCGACGAGCGCATGACTGCAATCAAGCGCAAGTACGGCGCGCCGCAGGATCTCGACCTCACCGTTGATCACCTGAAGGAACTGACTAAAGAATTCCTCGCCATCGTCGAGAAACAACACGGAAAACCCTTTCCGCAGGATCCGTTCGAACAACTGGAAATTGCGGTCGGCGCAGTATTCGGATCGTGGATGGGCAAGCGCGCAGTAGATTACCGCAGACAATTCAGGATCACCAAGGACCAGGCCAACGGCACGGCGGTCAACATCTGCACCATGGTATTCGGCAACATGGGCAACGATTCCGGCACGGGCGTTGGTTTCACGCGCAACCCCGGCACCGGTGAGAACCTGATCTATGGCGAATATCTGGTCAATGCGCAAGGTGAAGATGTGGTAGCGGGCATCCGCACCCCAAAGGCCATTGCGGAAATGGAAAAGGAAATGCCTGAGATATACCGCCAGTTGATGACGCTGCACAACCGGCTGGAATCGCATTATCATGAAGTGCAGGATTTCGAGTTCACCATCGAAAAAGGCACCCTGTATTGCCTGCAGACGCGCAACGGCAAGATGAATGCGCTCGGCATGGTGCGCACATCGGTTGAATTGTTCAATGAAGGATTAATTACCAAAGAACGCGCCCTGTTGCGCATCGAACCGGCGATACTGGAACAATTGCTGGTACCGCAACTGGCACCGGACTTCCGCGGCAAGCCACTGGCGCAAGGGCTGCCTGCCTCTCCGGGTGCAGCTTCAGGCAAGATCGTATTCGATGCCGACACTGCCGAAACACGTGGTCGTGCTGGCGAGAAAATCATTCTGGTGCGCGAAGAAACCAAGCCGGAGGATATCCATGGCTTCTTCCAGGCACAGGGCATCCTGACCAGCCGTGGCGGCAAAACCTCGCATGCCGCAGTCGTTGCGCGCGGCATGGGCAAACCCTGCGTGTCGGGTTGCGAACAGATTGTCATCAATGACGTGCAACGTAACGCGCAAATCGGCGACACTACCCTGCAGGAGGGAGATGTCATTACCATCAACGGCAGCACCGGCCATGTCTATGCCGGCGAAGTACCGACGGTGGAGCCGGACTTCTCGGAAGAACTGGTCACGCTGTTGTCCTGGGCGGATGAAATAGCCAATCTCAAGGTGTTGGCAAATGCCGACACCCCCAACGACGCGCTGCGTGCGCGTGAATTCGGGGCCAAAGGTATCGGTCTGTGCCGTACCGAACGCATGTTCAACAGCACCGACAGGCTACCCATCGTGCAGGAAATGATCCTGGCCGAGACGGTGGAGGCGCGCCAGTCAGCACTGGAACGTCTGCTGCCAATACAGCGCGCTGATTTCAAGGGCATCTTCAAGGCGATGAAGGGGCTGTCCGTCACCGTGCGCCTGCTCGACCCGCCCATGCATGAATTCCTGCCCACCGCTGCACAACTCGAGTTGGAAATCGCACATCTGCACCATTTGAGCGACACTATCAAGGGACTGGAAGAGCTGCCGGATACACTCAAGCTGCTCAATCCAAAACTCTATCAGCAATATGCCGACGGCCTGACCAAACTTATGGGTGGACTGGGCGATTTCAAGGAATCGCATCTGGAAGATGATGTGATCCACAAAAAAGAAGTCGTGCTGAAAAAAGTCCGAGCGCTGGCCGAGGTGAATCCCATGCTGGGTCATCGCGGTGTGCGGTTGGGCATCACCTATCCGGAAATCTACTCGATGCAGATACGCGCGGTGCTGGAAGCCGCCGCCCTGTGCGCCAAGGAAGGGATCGAAATCTACCCGGAAATCATGGTGCCGCAAGTGGCGACTGTGGAAGAACTCAAGCGTATCCACAGCTTTGTGCAACGCATCCATGCTGAAGTGAAAGCTACGCATGGGATCGACGTGCAGTTCAAATTCGGCTCCATGCTGGAAGTGGTACGTGCCTGCGTGCGCGCCGGACGCATGGCGGAAACCGCCGAATTCTTTTCGTTTGGCACCAACGACCTGACCCAGGCCACCTTCTCATTCAGCCGCGAAGATGCCGAAAACAAGTTCCTTCCCGCCTACAACGAGACCGGCATTCTCGAAGACAATCCGTTCGAAGTGCTGGACATCAAGGGCGTGGGCCAGTTGATGAAGATGGCCGTGGCAAAAGGACGCACCACCAATCCTGACCTGAAAGTCGGCATCTGCGGCGAACATGGCGGGCATCCCGGTTCCATCCATTTCTGTCACCATGTCGGCCTTAACTATGTCTCCTGTTCAGGCCCGCGTGTGCCGATCGCACGCTTGGCTGCGGCGCAAGCCAAGCTGTTGGAGGCAGACTATCAGGAACCGAACTAACCGGGCCATGCCCGGCTAAAGCAGGCTGGGTTCGGCTGGGTGAATTCAACAGCAGACAATATTTGGCGTTGACCGGAGGGCATCGTTCATGGATACTTCGGCCTCTTTAACTTCGCCTGTACAAGTCAGAATTTTTCATCTATGTCCACTCAAGAGAGCAAACAACCCTCAAAAGTACTGCCGTTAGCCGCACTGGTCGCTTTAGGTTGCGCCCTCATTGGCACCCCGGCCGCACTTTTCTATCTCGGCGCATTCAGCCAACCAACGCTGGAGAAGGTGACGACGCCAGGCTATCGGCTGGTCTACGTCAATCACATCGGCCCCTATAACGAGATCAAGAATATTTTCAAAGAGGTCGAAACCAGATTGCAAGAGGCCAACATCACCCCTATTGCCCCTGCTGCACAATTTCTGGATGACCCTGGGTTGGTCTCCACAGAAAAACTGCGCAGCAAGGTCGGATACCTCATAGAGGATCATGAACGCTCTCCCTCGTTTCTCAACGACGAGCGATTGTTATCCCAGGAAGTGATCAGGGCCACTTTCGACGGCAGCCCCATAGTCGGATCATACAAATCATATGCAGCGATGAAGCAGTGGACTACCGACAACCACTATCAGCTCAATTTGCCCTCATTGGAAATCTATTATCCGGACGGTCTGGTGGTGTATCAATTACCGATCAGTCTGAAGGCCACAAAAAACTGAAGCAGCCCTGGAAACCGATTACCTGAAAAAAAGGGGGTGCATTTCTGCACCCCCTTTGCTTTCCTGCCGTAAAACCGCTTCGATCAGGTATTTTGAATTTCGACCAGTGTTTCGTCCGGCGCTACACTATCGCCCTTTTCGACATGCACACTGATAACGACACCACTGATCGGCGCCTGGATTTCGTTTTCCATCTTCATGGCTTCAATGATGAGCAAACCATCTCCCGCTTCGACGGCATCCCCGACCTTGGTTTTGACATCGACGATGGTACCTGGCATGGCAGTCGTCACGCAGCCCTGGTGTGATGGGCGCGGGCGATTTGATTCCTGTTCTTCTACAACTGCTTTCTTCTTGCCACCGCTGCTGCCGCCAGACACTTCGATCTCGCTCAGTGTCTCGACAATAACCTCTTCAGAAATGCCATCCACGGAAACATAGAATGGACGCTTTACCTCGCCGTGATGGCCACTGCCGGTAAGATTGATATGGAAAGTCTCGCCGTGCAACGTCACCTTGAACTCATTTGGCGCATAACGCTCTGTCGAATGCGTTGCGGCCTCCTTGGGCAGCAACGGCTCGGGCACGAGCGTGTTGGCGTTGCGTTCCTGCAGGAAGGTCTTGCCGATATCCGGGAACATGGCATAGATGAGTACGTCTTCCTCGTTCTTGGCAAAAGTTTCGCTGTCCGCCATGAGTCTGGGCATCTCGTCTTCCAGCAGGTCGGCCGGACGGCAAGTCACGATCTCGGCATCGCCGACAGCCTGCTTCCTGACCTGTTCGTTGATCGCCCCAGGCGCCTTGCCGTAGTGACCGAGCAGATAGTTCTTTACTTCGTTGGTGACCGACTTGTAACGCACGCCCGTCAGCACGTTCAGCACCGCTTGGGTGCCGACAATCTGCGAGGTCGGCGTGACCAGTGGTGGATAGCCCATGTCTTCGCGCACGCGCGGAATTTCCTTCAACACTTCGTCCATGCGGTCGAGCGCATCCAGTTCCTTGAGCTGGTTGGACAGGTTGGAGATCATTCCCCCCGGCACATGATTGACCAGCACGCGCGTATCCACGCCGGTATGGATGCTTTCGAATTGCCAGTATTTTTTGCGCACTTCGGTGAAATAGGCAGTGACTTCCTGGATTGCAGCAAGATCGAGTCCGGTGTCGTATTCCGTACCCTGTAATGCGGCAACGATGCTCTCGGTTGAAGAATGGCTGGCGCCTTCGCCGAATGATGAATTACAGGTATCCAGAATGGTGGCACCTGCTTCCACTGCCTTGAGAAAACACATGCCGGACAAACCGGAGGTGGAATGGCTGTGCAGATGGATAGGCACACTGACAGTCTCGCGCAGCGCCTTGACCAGTTCGAAGGTCGCAAAGGGTGTAAGCAACCCGGCCATATCCTTGATACAAATAGTGTCGCAACCCAGTGCTTCGAGTTCACCGGCAAGATAGACAAACCTGGGAATGCCATGCATCGGGCTGGTGGTATAGCTGATACAGCCTTCGGCATGCTTGCCCGCCTTCTTCACTGCCTCGACGGATACGCGCAGGTTGCGCATGTCGTTCATCGCATCGAAAATGCGGAATACATCGATGCCGTTGCTGGCAGATTTCCTGACGAATTCGCGCACCACATCGTCGGAATAGTGGCGGTAGCCCAGCAGGTTCTGACCGCGCAGCAACATCTGGATGCGGCTATTGGGCAACGCCTTGCGCAACCTTCTCAGACGCTCCCACGGATCTTCCTTCAGAAAACGCACGCAGGAATCGAACGTGGCACCACCCCAGGCCTCCAGCGACCAGAAACCGATACTGTCCAGTTTGGAACAGATGGGCAGCATGTCGTCAGTGCGCATGCGCGTTGCGATTGTTGATTGGTGACCGTCGCGCAGGACTAACTCGGAAACAAGGGTTTTTGCCATGGTATTAACTTTACAAAAGGTTGAAATTAGATGCCTTCGTGCGCCGCAACAGCCGCTGCAATCGCAGCTGCCCTCAGCTCCGGCGGAATTCTGACGACGTAATTGACCAGTTCCGGATGCGACTCCACAAATCCGGTATTGAAATCGGCATTCCTGAAATCGGGATGTTTCAGTATCTCCAGGTAATACGGGATGGTCGTCTTGACGCCATAAATAAGCATATCGTCCTTGAGCGTGCGGCGGCCGCGCTCGACCACCTCTTCCCAGGTAAGCGCCCAGACGGTAAGTTTGGCGCACATGGAATCGAAATACGGCGGAACCACGTAACCGCTGAACATGGCGGCATCGATACGCACGCCGGGACCGCCCGGAGCATAATAGCGCGTGATCTTGCCGAAACTGGGCATGAAACCGTTCTTCGGATCCTCCGCATTGATACGGAACTCCATCGCATAACCGCGGAAACTGACATCTTTCTGTTTATATTGCAACTCAATGCCGTTGGCGACGCGTATCTGCTCCCTTATCAGATCAATACCGGTGATGGTTTCCGTCACGGTATGCTCGACCTGAATGCGGGTGTTCATTTCCATGAAATAGAAATGATTGTCCTGGTCGAGCAGGAATTCGACCGTACCTGCATTTTCATATCCAACGGCCTTACAAGCCTTGACAGCCAGATCGCCGATGTATTCACGCTGTGACTGGGTTATCTGCGGCGAAGGCGCAATCTCGATCAACTTCTGGTTGCGGCGCTGGATGGAACAGTCGCGTTCGAACAGATGTATCGCATTGCCGTGACTGTCGCACAACACCTGCACCTCGATGTGCTTGGGATTGACCACGCACTTTTCCATGAACACTTCCGGCTTGCCGAACGCCTTGCTGGCTTCCGATATCACGCGCTCATAGTTGGCGAGCAGTTCCTTTTCGTTGTCGCAACGGCGAATGCCGCGCCCGCCACCGCCATTGGTAGCCTTGAGCATGACCGGGTAGCCGATTTTGTTTGCCAGTACCTGCGCTTCCTTTACATTGGCAAGATTACTTTCACTGCCCGGCACGCAGGGAATCCCGGCAGAAATCATGGCTTTGCGCGCCTGAATCTTGTCCCCCATCCGGGCAATCACTTTTGCGCTCGGACCAATGAATTTGATGCCGCGGCGCGCGCATATCTTCGCCAACTCGGGGTTCTCCGAAAGGAAACCGTAGCCCGGATGCAGCGCGTCACAACCTGAAATTGCGGCGACGTTCACAATGTTATGCGCATTCAGATAGCCGGCAACCGGATCAGAGCCAAGGTGGTAGGCTTCGTCCGCTTTCTTGACGTGCAATGCATGGCGATCCGCATCCGTGTAGATGGCAACCGACTTGATGCCCATTTCAGAGCATGCACGCACAATACGAACAGCGATCTCCCCCCGGTTGGCGACGAGTATTTTTTTAATCATTGGGTATGTCCCACTTACGGCACTCAAACAGTGGGATTGTAACATTCGATACCTTCTGTGAAACCTGATTTAGGTCAAGCCACAGGCAGGCCCGGCCGCCTGAGGCAGCGAGTACCCGCATGGCGACCTGCACATTCATGGATAAGGCGTTGTTCGACAGCAGGAATCCGGATTCAAGCACAGCTTGAAAACGGTTATTGAAGAACGATCAGACTGCCCGTTCTGACTGGTACGACGGTTTACCTGAGCACCTGCGAGGGAGATGGCCAGTCGCCAAATCGAGATTACAAAGTCAGGAGAAACGGGAAACAGACAAGGCGCTTCGAATAGCAAAAAACGATATCCATCAGACTTCAACCGGCATGGGTTGATGGGTCTGACACTGCTTTGGGCAAACGCGCGCACAGGAACCGCAGCCGATGCAATCAAGTGCGTTGGCGAGCGTCATTACCATGCAATTGTCTTCGTCTTCATCGTAGTTATCGTCATCTTCGCTACGCTCGACCAGTTCAAACACCTCGCGCGGACAAACCTTAAAGCAACGGCCGCAGCCAAGACAATTCTCCGTGTTCAGGGCTGTAATGAAAGTGGGTTCATAAGGCGTGCCGCCTCGTGTGATTCCAGTGATATTAGCCATATCCGTTCCTTTACCTAAACTTGCATCTCTTTCTGCGCCGCGGCCAATCTTGCATTCGACTCAGCCCATGCCTCACAGGCGTCGTACGTGGATTGCGCAATGCCGGGTATCTCCTTGTACGCCACAGGCAGTCTCTCTTCGACCAGGTCGTGCAACTGCGCCGCCCACTCACTGGCGACACGCTTAAGCTTCTTCACTTCCTTGTCTAGCGCCTTGAGTTCGTCTTCAGTCATTACTACTCCTCAATCCCAGATCCTCAATCCTAGAGCCCCGCCACTTCCGGATATTTGCCAACAATCTCCAACGCCACCGACAACAGCTTGTCCGCTTCGTCCTTCATCTTGGACAGGCTCTCGTAGCCGTAGCGGTGTACGTCGCGCAAGGTTTTGTCCATCACCACCAGCTTGCCCACGGTGATAATTACGCGGCCAAAGCCTTCGTGCGTAATATTGATCATGGGCACCGCCATCTGGCCGCATTCCTTTTCGATCAGTGAAGAGATTGCGTTGTAGAAAGCCTTGATACGCGACAGCAGCACCTCGTCGGGATCGCCGATCACGGGCATTTCGCGCTTTTGTTCCTTTGTCACCACGAAAGGTGCAAGTATCTTTTCCGCCGGCCAGCCGTCATAGGTACCGTATGTGTCGATGGCGCACATCTGCTTGACCATCTCCTTGATGAAGTCGGTGGACAATAATGGATCTTCTGCGACTGCCTGATTCATGCTCTATCTCCTTCTGTTGATTGTTCACTCTTTACGTTTCGCTATCATGCGCGGCGCCCAGCCTGACAATCGTCCCAGCTGAAAACCCACCGCCATACCGTTTGCAGCACCAAGCGCAGCACCGGCGTCGCCCAGACCAAACGCTGTCGCCATGCCCGCCCCGGCCAGCGCCAGTACGCAAGGCAACAAATAAGCCAGCAACCCGGCCTTGAGCAGATCGCTCTCGCTCAGGCTCAACTGCAACTCGTCGCCGAAGCGCACATCTGCGCTACACGCCACCTCGACCACCTTGCGCTTGCCGGAAAAATATTTTCCGAGTCCCGATATCCCGCAGCTTGCGCGCGACTGACAGGCGCCGCAGCCGGACTGCCCGATGGATTCGACCTGCGCCTTGCCATTGGCGGCAGAAATCACGCGTACCGGGGCGGAGATCATTCCCATACTCCGCGATTGTTCCTTCCCCCTTGCAGGGGGAAGGTTAGGATGGGGGTAGAGTCATTGACACCCGCAGCTTCTACCCCCACCCCGCCCCTCCCCCTGCAAGGGGGAGGGAGTTTTGAGTAAAGTGATATTTCCGAAATCATTCCTGCCACTCCTCATCCTCGGCAAAATCATGGCCGCCTGCTTGCTTCTTCAGGTGTTTCGCCAGCCATACCGGCGGATCGTTCGCCAGGTTTTTCTGCAGGCCGCATAACAGTTCATCGATCGGCGTGCCTTCGTCCACGCGCATGGGCTGAATACCTGCCGCCAGCAATTGCTGGATCGCCGAAGCACCCACCGCATTGCAATACACCGCCGCACAATCGTCCAGCAACTCGACCTTGGCTGCGAGCTTGCCCTCGTGCCCGTCCATCGCGGTTTCGATGAACTCGGCCACTTCGATCAGGCGCGTTTCGTTCTCTCCCACTTCGTAAACGGCGAACGATTCCGCCGCGCCGAAGTGCTGGTTGACCGCGCGGCGGTCGCTGGTCGCAAATGCGATCTTCACTGTCATCGCATGCTCCTCAGTGTTTTCCACGAGCCGCAGATGCCGCATGTCTGACTCCCCGGTGGTAAATGGAAACGTACGGTTCCGGCTCGTGATGGCCGTGTTCCGCCATGAGGTTTGCAAGATCGAACAGCGCCTGACGTGTGCCGCGATAGCCCACCCACAGCCGCTGGTAGCCGCCAATCAAATCGTATTGCGGAAAACCCGCACGCAGCAGCGGCACACCGAGCCGGCGCGATATCTCCACCGCATGGGAATTACTGATCAACAGTTGCGCGCCATTCTTTCCGGCTGCAATTTCCAGGTCTTCCAGATCGCCGATGCCGACCTGCTCTGCAACCACATCCTTGAGGATGTTCGCACGCGCGGATGCAACAGCGGCCACCACTTCACAGCCCACTTCCGTCACCAGACGCGACATTCCGTACAGCAGGTCCGGATCGGCGGCAATCGCCACACGCGCAAAACCCAGCATGAAATGGCAATCGACCATCGCGTCCTGCAATTGCGCGCGCTGGCGCTCGATCTTTTCCGGAACAGGCTTGCCACTGATCTCCGCCAGGGCGGAAACGAAACTGTCCACCGCATCCAGACCCATCAGAGTGTCGAAGCGGAAATCGGGTACGCCGGTTTGTGTCTTGAGAAAATCCGCCGTGTCGTACAAAGAACTACCCAGCACCAGCGTAGCGATGGATTCGCCCATGCTGGTGATGTCGGTGACGGGCGTACCGCCCACTGTCACGGGGCTGTTCTCGGCCTCGATGAGATGCCCGTCCAGCGAATCGCCAAGATCCGGCAGCACCAACGGCCGCAAACCGAATGCTTCGACCAGTTCCTTGATGTGTTCGACATCGCCCGGCGTAAGGAAAGAACCGGCCAATACATTTACCCGCTTCTTGCGTCTACCCACATTGCTTTTCACGTTTGTCCCCTCGCCCGCAGGCGGGATAACCAGCGACTTGGCTGCGTCATTTTGCAGCCTAGTCGAATGGCTAGTTGTTTCACCCAGAGGGTTAGGGTGAGGGTCTTGTTGCGACAGCAACGTTTCCAATACTGCCTTCACCGCCAGTGCATAGCCACTCTCCAGGCAGCCCGTAAAATCCGGTGCGTTCACCGGCACCACAGGGATATGCGCGAATTCCGGGTTTGCCGCATAAAACTCTTTTACCAGACGCTTGATGTCCGTGCCCTGCGTTTCGGAAAGACTAGTGGTGGGCAGGCCGATCAGCGCGGGCTGGGTCTTCTCGCAAATGGTCTTGAGACCGAGGATCACATTCTCGTCCGCACTCATCACGGTCGACACCTGATCCATCGCTGTAGTTTGCAGCGGGATGGGTTCGCGGAAATGGCGCACGAAATACACCTTGCCGAACGCGGTGCATCCCTGCGAACCATGCAGCATGGGAATCGCGCGATTAATACCGAGGAAGGCGAGCGACGCTCCGACCGGCTGGCTGGCCTTGAGCGGATTCACCGCGAGTGCTTTGTTGCGTTTCAGTATCTCTGCCATGTCAGGCTCACTCTCACTAGACCCGTCATTCCCGCGCAGGCGGGAATCCAGTCGATTGAAAAACAACCTGCGAAGCAGGACAAAATCGTTTTGTCCGCTACGCGGCCTATTTGAATACTGGATTCCCGCCTGCGCGGGAATGACGAAATCCATCGAGTCGCGTCATGAAAATTCATCTTCATCTCACGCTCCCAACTCAATGCCGGGCACCGATGACTTCACCCACGGCGCCGATTTGCGCACCGCCTGCCATACAGGACTCTGTATGGTCAGTGCGAGCTGGCGCGCGAGCTCGATCATGCCGCTGTAGCCTTCGTAACCGAATTCGCGTTCCTGGTTGATATCGAGGAAAGGGATGCGCGCCTTGAGCGCCGTGAACATATTGCGTCCGCCCGCAATCAGGATATCGGCCTGGTACTCCTTCACCATACCGAGCAATGCCGCGGGACTGCCCTCGGTGATCATCTTTGCATCTTCACCCATCAGTTCGCGGATGCGCGCCTTGTCTTCCTCGGTGGATTTCCGGGTGCCGGTGGCGACCACTTCCATGCCGAGATCCTGCAGCGCGGATACGATGGACCACGACTTCACGCCGCCGGTATAGAGCAGCACGCGCTTGCCGCGCAGGCGCTCGCGCCAAGGTTCCAGCTCGGCATTGATCTTCGCCTCTTCGCGCGCAATCATGGCTTCGGTGCGTTCGGTCAGCGACGGGTCGTTCAACAACTTCGCGAATTCACGGAACGCCATCGAGGTGTCGGTCACGCCATAGAAACTGCCCTCGAAAAAAGGCACGCCGTAGTCGGTCTTCAGTTTGCGCGCCACGTTGAGCAGCGCCTTGGCGCACACCACCATGCTGGCCTCGGCACGGTGCATGGTCTGCACCTCGCGAAAACGCGCATCGCCCGAGAGGGTGGACAGGATGCGCAGACCCAGTTCGTCGAACAACGGCAACACGTTCCAGAACTCGCCCGCGATGTTGTATTCGCCGATCAGGTTCACGTCGTGCACCTTGATGCCGGGACGCTGTGCGGATTCCGGCACGGGCAACGGTTCCGCCGTGCCGATCACATACCTGAACATCGCATCGCCCGCGATGCGGTTGCCGAGATTCTTGGTACCGTAGAAACCGGCGCAGTCCACCGGCACCACCGGCACGCCGAACTTCTCCGCCGCGGCCTTGCTCACCGCGCCGATGTCGTCGCCGATCAGCGCAGGCACGCAAGTGTTGTAGACGAACACGGCAGCGGGCGAATAATTCTCCACCGCCTGTTTGATGGAATGGAACAGACGCTTCTCGCCGCGTCCCATGATCACGTCCTGCTCGGTGAGATCGGTGGTCATGCCGATACGAAAGAGCTTCGGCCCCGAAGAACGCGTACCGCGCCCCTCCCAGGAACTGCCTGCACACGCGATGGGGCCGTGCACGATGTGCGCCACATCGGCAACCGGCAACAATGCGATCTGCGCACCATCGAACGAACAGCCGCCCGCCGTCGCGCCCGGCTTGGGGCGCGCGCAACCGGATTTCTCCTTCTTGTTATGTTCGCAAGACGGCTCGTTGAGCAGTTCGGCGATATCCCTGGCTTGCATGGCTCACACTCACAATAGATGATGTACACCTATTCGCAAGTGCCGTGCCAGAGGCAGTAGATTGATTTATATTGATTTTATTGGGTAGAGTTTTGTAGCAAACCCGACAAGACACCCGGATACAACAAATTCCGCGCCCGCCATCCGGTTTTCAGCAATACCCGGCAGGTAGTGCCCGCATAAAACACGCAATATTTGGAATGAATGTTTAACAAAAACAGTTGGCGGCCCTGTGTCTTCGTCATGAATTGCCGTGATTATATCTATTGACACCTGACACCTGCCCCTCCAGAATGGCAGAATAAATAATAAAAACAGCCACTCGAAGGAGTCCAGCATGGCATTAGAGGAAGATCGCACCGGCACATGGCAAGTTTACGGCAAGGCGGTACCTGACAAGACCAACTCCAAACCGAGCAGCAACGCATCAGTTGACCAGTCCAAATCAGCGTTTCCAAAACCTATCTCCGCCACCGGAAATTCCTGTTTTGCTGACTATCTCGCCGCGCATCTTCCCGAAGTGGCCGCAACCCTGGACGAAACGGATTTCGGTAGACTGCACCTTGAAGTATGTGCGCTCAAGATCGCTACGCATGAGGCAATACAAAAGCGCGATTGGCAAACCGTGCGCAAGCACTTCACTTTCATCGACAACGTGCTTGAAGCCGCCTCAACTGAGCTGCATGATGCGATCGGAGTTTCCTACCTCATCAATCTTTTTTACAACGAGACTTCCATCAATTTCGCAAAAGCGCGCACGTTGATGCCCAAACGGCTGGCCGCCGCACTGGAAATCATGGAGCGCCATTACGAAGATATGGCATAACTTGAATACTGCGGCCATAGCCGGCCGCGGTATGAAGGTGGAGAAGGTCAAAATAATTGCAGTGCTGAACCTTAATTTCTCCCGATAGCAACCTTCTCATACTCTGTAGCTCGTGGATTGCCGAGTTTGCGGTAATCGTCAGCTACGATTTGGTAAGCATTCATCTTCAGACGGAGGTCTGCAGCTTTGGGGCTGTTCACGCTACCGGCCAGAACGGGTATTCGCAATGTAATCCCGCTATCGATCAGGTCCGGGTTTTGACGTGTCAGTTCTGGTCTGTTTTCAGCATAGATAACCGGCCACCAGAAGGGATCACCCCATGCGGTCGCAGCAATCCCCCAGAATGTATCCCCAGGCGACACAGTAATTCCGGACACTGCAGTTTCTGCTTCTGTGGAAGCTGCAGTAGCAGGTGCGCCTGTACCGGGAGTTTGATCGGGTTGTATCGCCAGGGCTTTATCCGATTTTTTCTCTGGTGCCACCTCGGAAGCATCTTGAGTGAATATCCAGCTTGCCATACCGATAAGCAGGATCAGCAGCAATATAGCCAGCGCCAGCAATAGCCAGGTTCTGGTTCCAGCCCTTGTTCGGGGTTCTGGCTCTGGCTCTGGCTCTGGCTCTGGCTCTGGCTCTGGCTCTGGTTCTGGCTCTGGTTCTGGTTCTGGTTCTGGTTCTGGTTCTGGTTCTGGTTCTGGTTCTGGTTCTGGTTCTGGTTCTGGTTCTGGCTCTGGCTCTGGTTCTGGTTCTGGTTCTGGTTCTGGCTCTGGCTCTGACCCTGGCTTGGTTTCGGTCCCGGTTTCGGTTTCAGTTTCGATCTCGATTTCGGGCTCGACTTCGGTTTTGGCTTCTGCTTCTGTTCCGGTTCCAACCCCGATTCCGATTCCGGCATGCTTAACTGTTTTCTCCGGAGTAAGTTCCCTGATTTGCAGATGATTGAAAGGAGCGTTGACGTCAGAACGCAGTGCGCTATAAGAGTGAAAGTGAACCCGTGAATGTGCTGGAATCGTTAGCGGCTCGCCGGTTTTTGGATTGCGCCTCGTCTGTTCAGCAACGTGGGTCGTATGGAAACGGCCAAAGCGGTAAAGACGAATGATGTCGCCCTTCTTCAGCCCCTCTGTGATGACTTTTGCAAGTTGGTGGATATAAGCGTCTGCACCAGCACGATTGACCCCGGCGCGCTTTGCCACCAGTTCCGTATATGCGCGAAACGTGATTTTCTTTTTATCGGTCACGTCGACGTACCTTTGTCGTGCGTTTCGATATTGTAAATTTCTTTACGGAGTAATGTTCCCACGCGAAACACGGGTACACGTCGCTTTGGAAAAATCGCATAGTCACGGCTGGCAGGCCGGAAACCGCGACGCTCCTCGTGTGTCGTTGTATCAAAAGTGCCCAGGTGAGGTATGGTTACTGCACGCCCAGCGCAGAGCAGATCATGAATTTCACGAAGTGTTGCCTTCAGCAATCGCTGCGACTGAGCATTCGATATGCCCAATTCCTTTGCAACTCGTTCAATAAGCTCAGATTGGTCCATATGCGCTTGGCGGGTCGGTTTGTGTGCACAGCAATAACAGGTGCGATGTGACATTGCCCCTGTCCACTGGCAAACCATATTACTTTTTTGCTGATCCTACAACAAATAGGTTACATCCATTCCGGGGATACCTGCGTAGCTGTTTGGGACATCAACCCTCGCCCAGCGCATGGGAAGAATAGACTGAGTAGAACTTGTCTCAAGCCACATGATTCCGGTCTGTTAGCGTGTACTACCTCAGCCGTGTCACTTCGGAGCCACACCACCTGCCATGACAGACTGCCTGAACCGATGTCTTTCCGCTAAACGGCGTAGGGTGCCGCCACCCAGCCCCTGACCAGCGCCACTTCGGTATCCGGCAGGTAACTGAATCCAGCATCCAGGTCGCGCGCCACGGTGTAGGCAACCTTGGGCGGGGTAATGGTGCCGGCAACCAGGTGCGCATACCAGGCCGAGTTGTAACCGGCAGCACGGTCGAAAGCCTGCAACTGCCTCAGCATCTCCACACCGGAAAGATCGCTGTTCCACTGAAAGGTATTAAGTTCGCGTGCGTGTTGCGAGACCAGCGACGCAGATACCACCGGATTGCGGTAACGATCCTGATGTTCGCGCAATGCCACAATCCATTGATCGCTGAAATGACCGTGTGCTGCCGCACTACTGTGTGACCATTCGGAAAGCATACGCAACAACCCGGCATTACGCGTATCGGCGGAAGATAGACGGGCAATCGTCTGGCGCATATCAAGCATGCGGCGGAAACGGTAACGCGGCGCGGCAACCGGTTGTGCTTCAATCTCGTCAGGCTGCAATGGCTCGATCAACTCCTGCAGATCGTCCGGCGGCGCATCGGTATTGATCAATTTACGGTCCAACACTTCCTGCAGTTCTTCGACCTCCAGTTGCAGAAAATCGGCCGGCGCCCGGCCGTAAGGTGCGACGAAATAATGCGTACGCCCGGAGTGGCGCGTCACCAGCGAACCGCTGTCAGCATGACGCTCGACCAGTTCGTGCATGTCTCCGCCGCAAATTTCCAGTTCAGCTTTGGCCCAGTCGGCCAGGTTATCCGCAACGCGCGTGCCATC
>JBNKBO010000038.1:0-25446 GCA_050287265.1 Sideroxydans sp.
ATTGGCAATGGCGGTGACTGCATCGTAGCCCCGTATCTCTTGCACCTTGAGGATATCGATACCGTATTCTTCGTTACCCAGGGTAAATGTCAGCAGTTCGCGTCCTTCGCCGGCCGCCTGCTCTTCGCTTGCTTGCATGTCTGCCTCCTTACTTAAATATGCATGTTTATTGTTGTGCCAATCTGACCAGGGATACCACATCAATGATCATGGCGACTCGCCCATCCCCCATAATTGTTGCTCCGGATATCCCGGCCACTTTCCGGTAGTTCGTTTCGAGACTCTTGATCACCACCTGATGCTGGCCCACCAGCTCATCCACAAACAGGGCGATTTTCTTTCCCTCTGCCTCCAGCAAAACGATGATTCCTTCTGCCGGGTTGGTGATTTTTGGTTTGATGCCAAACGTCTCATGCAACGCGATCATCGGCAGGTATTCGCCACGAACGTGGATTACCTGCCCTTGTCCGCTTACATCCTTGATATCTATCGCACCGGGCTGCAGGGATTCGCTGATAAAGCTGAGCGGAATGATGTAGGTCTGCTCTCCGACCGCAACCGAAAGGCCGTCCAGAATCGCCAATGTCAGCGGCAGCCGGACGGTAACGGTGCAACCTTGACCTTCTCGTGAAGCAATTTCGACGCGGCCGCCGATACTGTCGATGTTTCGCTTTACCACATCCATTCCGACTCCGCGTCCTGACACATCGGTGACGATTTTGGCCGTGGAGAATCCCGGCGCAAAGATCATCAGCCAGACATCGGCATCGCTAATATTGTCGCTAAAG
This sequence comes from Sideroxydans sp., assembly GCA_050287265.1. Lineage (GTDB taxonomy): Bacteria > Pseudomonadota > Gammaproteobacteria > Burkholderiales > Gallionellaceae > Sideroxyarcus. The sequence goes on from JBNKBO010000038.1 coordinate 789, forward strand.
GGAATTCCCTTTTCCCTGGCCTTGGCCAGTATCCTTTCCCGGTTCAAACCGGCACCGTCATCCTCCACCTGGACGACGATGTTGCCTCCCTCGTGCGCTGCTTTCAGCGTAATGGTGCCTTGCGCCTGTTTACCCATGGCGATGCGCTCTTCAGGAGACTCGATGCCGTGGTCCAGGCTGTTGCGCACCAGGTGAGTAAGCGGATCGCTGATTTTCTCGATCAAGCCTTTGTCCAGTTCTGTTCCTTCGCCTACCGTTTTGAGTTGTACTTTCTTATCGAGTTTTGCGGCGATATCGCGCACTACGCGGGGGAAGCGGCTGAATACGAAATTGATCGGCATCATGCGTACGGACATGACCGATTCCTGCAAATCGCGGGAGTTGCGTTCCAATTGCGCGAGACCATTAAGAAGGTTTTCATACTGCACTGGATCCATGCCGGATACGGTCTCGGCCAGCATCGCCTGGGTGATGACCAGCTCACCAACCAGATTGATCATTTGATCGACTTTTTCAACACTGACGCGAATGGAAGTTTCTGGCGCAACCGCTGCAGCCTTGTCCGAGGCTCGTCTTTGCGGAGTCTCTCCGGGCTGAAGTGCGGGCTCCGGGACAGAAGCGTTTGCATGGTTCTCTACATCGACAAAAAAACCGTAACCTTGCGTATTCTCTGCATCCGATATCAGCTTCTCTGGCTTCACAAAGAAGCCATACCCCTGCGCGTCCTCGGCCGCTGCCTGGGTTTTCTCTTCCCCGGCTTCTGGTACGCCGCCCTGAACGGTCAGGGTAAGTTGTTCCGGTTTGATGAAAAACGAGAATGCATCACGCAACTCTGTTTCGCTGCAGCTCGATGTAAGCGACAGGGAGACTGACTTGCTTCCAATTTTCTGGTTCTCGATCGTTCCGAGATCGGCCAAATCCTGCAACAAGTTATCAAGTTGGGATTTTCTGGGGAAGTTTGTTCTATTCCTTACGAACTGAATTTGAAAGATATGTTTTTCGCCAGATGCGGAAGACATTGCCTCCCCAGGTGAAATGGTGCCGGCTTCTGTATCCTTCTGTTGCGTGCCTTCATCCCCTTTGGGATGAGTGGTAAAACTCTGCAACGTTTCACGTATTGCTGCCGACTCTGCCATATCGGCATCACCCCCAGATTGATGCACTTCCAGCAGATTCCGCAAAACGTCGCCGGCCTGCAGAAAAGCATCCACCATTTTTGGCGTAATGGCGATCTCGTTTTTGCGGATGCGATCCAGCAAGGTTTCCAGCACATGGGTCACTTCGGTAATATCCGTAAAGCCGAAAGTCCCGCTACTCCCCTTGATCGAATGGGCAGCGCGAAAAATGGCGTTAAGCTGGTCCGGATCCGGCGCGTCGAGATCAAGCGCAAGCAGCAAACTTTCCATGTTTGCAAGGTGTTCTGCAGATTCCTCGAAGAACACTTGATAAAACTGTGTCATGTCGATAGACATTGATAACTCCCTAAAGTGAAGCCTGAAATTTATTGGCTCGCTTCAACATGGCTGCTCGCCCGCTTTCAACCAATCACTTTCTTGACGACTTCCAGCAGTTTTTGAGGATCGAACGGTTTGACCAGCCACCCTGTTGCTCCTGCAGCTTTGCCTTGCGCTTTCATGGCGTCGCTGGATTCAGTGGTCAACATCAGGATAGGTGTGGCTTTATGCTGTGGTGATTCGCGTAGCGACTTGATCAGCGTCAGGCCGTCCATCTTGGGCATGTTTTGATCGGTCAGGATCAGATTGACTGAGTTGGCCTTGGCTTTTTCCAGTCCCTCCTGTCCGTCAACCGCCTCAATGACGTCGTATCCGGACGACTTGAGCGTAAACGTCACCATTTGACGTATGGAAGCAGAGTCATCGACAGTTAATACGGTTTTGGCCATTTGAATCCTCCAATTGAAATACGTAAATCCCGGGTTTACCCAGGGCGTTTAAAACAGTTCGATTTCGCCGGTATTGAAATCAGTCTGGGCAACAGGGTTGGACTTCTTTTCATCCAGATTGGCCACATGTTGCTGTAACGAGTAGTTGCAGGCGGCAAGCCGTTCAAGATACTCGTCGCGTCCCAATCGGTCCGCCTCCATTCCAATCTGGCTGGAGACTCCCTTCAAAGCAGCCAGGCGCAACTGCGCATGACCAATCAATTGCGAGCTCATGTCCTGGAATTGCAATGTGGATACGGCGACAGCAACATTCTGCTCGACGCTCGCGCTGATTTGACCCAGTTCGGCACCATTCCTGGCAATGGTTTTGTTCAGTTCGGCAAGATCCCCCATCATGGATTCAACATGCTTTTTTGAGTTCATCACATAAGTCATGTCTTTCGATGCCAGGTTCTTGATGGAATCCTCAGCGAACAGCAGGGAACCATTTACGGCATCGACCAATTCGTGAATCTCGCTGCTGAATTTGTTTGTCTTTTCAGAAAGATTACGCACCTCGTCTGCCACCACGGCAAATCCTCGCCCGGACTCGCCCGCCCGTGCCGCCTCAATGGCCGCATTCAGCGCCAGCAGGTTGGTTTGCTTGGCAATGCTTTCTACCTCGTTCACCAGCCCGAGAATGCCTTTGACCTGACTGCCCATCTCATCCATTTTTTCCACCAGCTCCATGGAATGCGCACTGTTTTGAACAGTGGTTTCGACAAACTCGTCCAACGCCTTCTGGGTATCCAGGACGAACTGTTCGAATTTCCTTCTTGAGTTCGGTCCATTTTGCCCATTGTCTTCGCCGGATATGAAAAGCGACAATGCCTGCTGTGCTTTCACCTCTTCCGCCATTGCAGTGAAATTCTGTACCAGCTTGGCGATCGCATCGCTGAGGATGGCCTGAGTGTTACCCAGCTCTGTATCGGCCTTGTTGACCTGATTCTCAATTTCTTTCGTCAATTGCACATGCAAAGCGATGCTTTGCTGAATAAACTGATCCTCATTTATTTGCTCGGCAGCGGCAATTTCGTTATTGGATTTTTCAGCAGCGACAGTCCGCCACATAACGAACCACCACCCCGGTATCATGAGGATGAACAGCATGGCGTCAGCCGCTATCACCTCATGGTTATTTAGATAGAGGGCATGTCCGTAAAACAGGACAACGCTGAAAATAGCGCCATAGAAAAAATTACCAAGGTATTTGGACTTCATAATTTCTAGTCAACGTGGAAGCTCAATTCGCATGCACAGATTAGCGGCTGCACTTTCAATAAGTTTAGAAAACACTCGGATTTTTTTCAGACACCTGATATTTGCGATGGTCTAGATATGGGTCTAGATACAGGTCTAGATATCTGAGGGAAATGCAGAACAACCCCGAAACGTCATTCATGTGAAAGCGAGCGAAGCGAGATTTCGCGAGTATGAACTTCGCACAAATACACTATGCGGGTGTGGTATTAATCAAGGCAGTGGATCATGCGCTGTTTATCTTCACCGCCTGTACGGATAGATCGAAGGGCTTCCCCCGAATCTATCGAGTCAGTAAATATGGGGTTGCACAAGATCAGCAAGAAGAGGGCGATGCCGATCCGTGATCGAAAGGCTGCGCTAAACCGGTTTACCATTCAGTTTGAAGATGGAATGCTTTAGCTAAAAAGAGATTCCGTTTCTCAAAATTCGGGACACCCCCGACAATCGGGACAGAATATTTGACGATTCTTTACTTTGAAAAGACCGATGGTATCTCCGGCGTGATGCTCGACATTACCGCGTGCGGTTCAATAATTTCCCGATTTTTTACCCGCGTTCACAATAAGCTTAATACTTGACATAAACTGTCTGGCGTTGTACTTTACCAATAGGTTAATTACATACGGAGTCCAACAATGCCTGCTGACCGGCTCAGTGCCACCTTCTCAGCCCTTGCCGACCCAACACGCCGCGCCATCCTCGCGCGACTGTCTCTGGGCGAAAGTTCCGTTGCGGAGTTGGCGAAACCATTTGCGATCAGCCCGCCCGCCGTGACCAAGCATCTGAAGGTATTGCAGCGTGCGGGGCTCATCACTCAGGGCCGCCAGGCGCAATGGCGTCCGTGCCGGCTGGAAGCCGCCCCGCTACAGGAAGCGGCCAGTTTCATCGAACAGTATCGGCAGCACTGGGAACAGAGTTTTGACCGGCTGGATGGTTACCTGAAAGAACTGCAAGCAAAGGATAAGAAAAATGCGCCCGGAAAAACATGACTCCAATGCAGCAAGCGCCAGCGAACTCATCATTACGCGCACCTTCGATGCCCCGCGCGAACTGGTATGGCAGGCGTGGACCGATCCGAAGCACATCATGCAGTGGTGGGGGCCGGCGGGATTCAACAATGAGTCTTGCGAAAGCGATCTCCGCGTCGGCGGGCGATTCCAGCTCGCGATGCGTGCACCCGACGGCAATGTCTATCCCTGTGTCGGCACTTTCCGCGAGATCGTCGAACCCGAGCGCATTGTGTACGACGGCGAAGCGGCGGAGGGACATCCCTGCGGGGCGGGCATACCGCCGCGTGCGGTGGTAACGGTCAGTTTTGAAGAGCAGCAGGGCAAGACCCGCCTTTCCTTGCATACGCGCTTTGCCTCGGCCGAACGCAAACAAGCCGCAGCGGAAGCCAGATTTGTCATCAGTTGGGAAGAGGCGCTGCAGCGGCTGGACGATTTCGTGCGACATCCAGGCTGAACGCCTCCTCATCCTTCTTCATCAGACAAGAAAGGAGAACAGATCATGAAGACCAATACCATCAAACTGCATCGCGTGCTCAAGGCAAAACCGGAAAAGGTCTATCGCGCCTTTCTCGAACCGGACGCCATGGCGAAATGGATTCCGCCTTACGGTTTCACTTGCAAGGTGCATCACATGGATGCCCGCGTCGGCGGCACATACAAGATGTCGTTCACCAATTTCGGTACGGGAAACGGTCATTCTTTCGGCGGGGAATATCGCGAACTGAAACCTAATGAACTGATCCGCTACACGGACAAGTTCGACGACCCGAACCTGCCGGGGGAAATGCAGACGACGGTGACGCTGAAACCGGTCGTGTGCGGCACCGAAGTCAGTATCGTGCAGGAAGGCGTGCCTGCAGCCATCCCGGCGGAGATGTGCTACCTCGGCTGGCAGGAATCGCTCGCACAGCTTGCAACGCTGGTTGAGCCGGAAATTCCCGATCAAGGGTGACTGGCGCAGAACCATGACCGCTCGGGATACGCCGACACTCGCCTGTTAACAGGAGAATTCATCATGCAAAAGATCACCCCGTTTTTCTGGTTCGAGAAGGAAGCTCGCGCCGCAGCGGAGTTCTACACGTCCGTGTTCAAGGACGCGAAGATCGTCGACAGTACCACGCTGGAAAACACGCCTTCCGGCACGGTGGAGATCATCACCATCGAATTATTCGGGCAGGAGTATCAACTCATGAGCGCAGGCCCGTTCGTCAAGATCAATGAGGCGATTTCATTCATCGTCAACTGCGAGACCCAGGATGAGATCGATTATTACTGGGAGAAACTTTCTGCAGTACCCGAAGCCGAGCAATGCGGCTGGATCAAGGACAAGTATGGCGTCTCGTGGCAGATCGTCCCCGCGCAAATGAAGGAACTGATGGGCGGATCGCCCGGGCAGCGTGCACGCGTGACGCAAGCATTTCTCAAGATGAAAAAATTCGACATCGCTGCCCTGCAGCATGCTGCGGCAGGAACCTGATCGAGGCGAAAAGGAGCAAACAAAGCACTCGAGTAACTGCATATCACAGGAAGAAGTGAGGACCGCATGAAAACCGTTTCGACAATCCCGGAAACCATCGATGAATATATCTCCGCCTTTCCGTCAGAGATACAGGCCCTTCTGGAAAAAATGCGGCTGACGATCCGCAAGACGGCCCCTCATGCATCAGAAAAAATCAGTTACCGGATGCCGACCGTTTATCTCAACGGCAACCTCGTGCATTTCGCCGCATTCAAACATCACATCGGCTTTTATCCAGCTCCGAGCGGCATCGAGGCATTCCAGGATGAGCTGGTCAAATACAAAACGTCGAAAGGGGCAATCCAGTTTCCCCTTGATGAGCCGCTGCCGTTGAAACTGGTCGAGGCGATAGTCAGGTTTCGTGTTCAGGAGAATACGAATGAAGCCGCAAAGAAAAAACCTGATGTAAGACGACCGCAATAACCCGCTGCATATATCTTTATCTGGAGGAACCCAAAATGGCAAAAGTCAGCACCTATCTCAATTTCCCCGGCAATACCGAAGCCGCTTTCATGTTTTACAAATCTGTTTTCGGCACGGAATTTTCAACACCCATCGGCCGCTTCAAGGATATTCCGCCGCAGCCGGACCAGCCGCCCATACCGGAACAAAACCGCAATCTCGTCATGCATGTTGCGCTGCCCATCCTCGGCGGACATGTGCTGATGGGAACCGACGCGTCTGATTCCATGGGCTCCCAGCTCACGCAGGGAAACAATATCCATATCATGCTGGAACCCGATACGCGCACCGAAGCCAACCGGCTGTTCAAGTTGCTCGCCGACGGCGGCAAGGTCGAAACGACGTTGCAGGAAATGTTCTGGGGCGGATATTTCGGTAACCTGGTGGACAAATTCGGCGTGAGCTGGATGTTCAACTGCGAAAGCAAACAATGAATACCGAAAGTGAGCGTGATAATGAATTCTCGCTCACTTCCGATGCGGTAAAGACGTTGCAATAGCTTTGGTGAAGCCGGGTAGTTGAGAACAAATTTAAAGCTGAGGTTTTTCGTCATTTATCCGGCGGAAATGTCAAAAATTCGTCGCCTGAAACTCACGTTGATTTCATATTTCCATTTCCACCAATCCAATCAGTGTCTTATCCCTGGCACGGGTCTTGCGTTCACAATCTCCAAATAATCAAAAAATGCTTCTGCTCAATATTGAGAAGACACTGATTAATATATTTTGAGAGCGACATGAACTGTGAAATACAACGACCAACCTGGTGGTGCAGGCTCCGGCGGGGGAATGCGAGCTATTTCTGATCTGGATATTGCCCACCGGATCCAGAATGCGATTGATATGCTGCCCAGCCCGATATTCATCAAGGATGGGACCGGGCGATATATTGCCTGCAATCGCGCATTTGAAAGTTACATTGGCCTCCCGCGCGCCAGGATCGTCGGCGCCACTGTTTATGATGTCGCCCCGGCAGAACTTGCCGCCATATATGAAAAAGCCGATTGCGATCTGATTGCCCGGGGCGGGACACAAAGCTACGAGGCCAACGTACGCTATGCCGACGGCACCTACCACGATGTCATCTTCTACAAGGCGGTGTTCTATAACGCAGAAGGAAAGACCGATGGTATCTCCGGCGTGATGCTCGACATTACCGAGCGCAAGCGTCTGGAAAATGAGGCTGCGCAGGCGGCCATGAAGGATTTCCTGACTGGCGCCTTGAACCTGCGCACTTTCTATGAGCTCGCCAACCAGGAATTCAGCTGCTTCAAGCGCACTGGCGAAGCATTTTCCCTGCTCATGCTCGACCTCGATTTTTTCAAGAATATCAACGACACGTTCGGCCACGAAGCGGGAGACGTTGCGCTGCAAAGATTCGTCCAGTCAGTCAAAGCCAATCTTCGCGAGCAGGATATTTTTGCCAGGACAGGGGGCGATGAATTCATACTGCTGCTACCCGGCACGCCGCAGAGCGGGGCAATCTTGCTGGCAGAGAGAATTCGCAGCGAAGTGAATCTGGTAAAAGTTGGCGCACCGAATAACAGCGTCAACTTGTCCGTGAGCATCGGAGTGTGCAGTAGCCTGCCGGATGATAAAGGCATCGACGACATCGTTCGCCGGGCCGATGTTGCGATGTACCAGGCCAAAGCAGCTGGCCGCAACACGGTTAAGGTCTGTTAGCTTCACTGGTAACCAATAACTTAATCTGAAATCGACAAAGTCTGCTGACACACCGTTGTCAGCAGACTAGCGGTAGAGTTCTGTCAACACATAGCGCGGAGCGCGCCATGAAAAAGCTTGATCTGAAAAAGGAACTCAAACACCTGTACCAGCCTTCCACTAAAGAAGTGGCGCAAGCTGAGATCCCTCCCATGAATTACCTGATGATAGACGGCAAAGGCAACCCGAATAATTCGCAGGAATTTGCCGATGCCATCGCCGCCCTGTTCGCGGTGGCTTACACCCTCAAGTTCACGGTCAGGAAAAGTCCGCTCGCGGTCGACTACGGTGTGATGCCGTTGGAAGGATTGTGGTGGGCGGAGGATATGAGCAAGTTCAGCGCCGAGGACAAAAGCAACTGGTTGTGGACGGCGATGATCGCGCAACCGGAATTCATCACGCAGGCGATGGTTGATGAAGCGATCGCCGAAGTAACCAGAAAGAAGAACCCGGCTGCCATTTCCAGAATGCGCTTTGAAAACCTGGCCGAGGGCACTTGTGCGCAGATCATGCATATCGGCCCGTTCAGCGAAGAAGGTCCGAACATCGAAAGAGTGCATCGCTTCATCAAGGAAAGCGGGTACCAGCTTCACGGCAAACATCACGAAATCTATCTGAGCGACATTCGCAAGGCCGCCCCGGCCAAATGGAAAACGGTCATCCGGCAACCAATGCAACTTTTATAAAGGAGATAAACCATGAGCACAGTCAAGAAAATCCCCGATGGCTATCATGCCATTACCCCTTACCTGGCCGTGAAGGATGCGGAAGCAGCGATCAGTTTCTATCAGCAAGTCTTCGGGGCGAAAGAAACCGGCCGCATCTCCATGCCGGACGGCGCAGTAGGACATGCTGAATTGCAGATCGGTGATTCGAAGCTCATGTTGGCCGAAGAAATACCCGCATGGGGCAACACGAGTCCGGCCACGCTGGGTGGTTCGCCGGTCGGTATTGCGTTGTATGTTGACGATGCCGATGCCGTATTCAAGCGCGCACTGGATGCGGGTGCCACCGAGATCGAGCCGATGAAGGATCAGCTCTACGGCGACCGCTCTGGTTTGCTGGCCGACCCTTTCGGCCACAAATGGTATGTCATGACACATATAGAGGATATACCATTACCTGAAATACAAAATCGTTTTAACGCGATGTTTGCCACAAATTAGGTAAGGGCCGGAATTGTTCAGCTGGTGTTTTGCGAAGGAGAGGATATCAAGAACTGCGGCTTGAGAATTTACGAAGTGCGCCATCATTTATTTGTAAAAGTGATAGCACGACTTGCCTTTCCTTTTGGCCACCAGCATGGCTTCATCGGCATGTTTCATCAGTTGTTCCGGCGTGCTGTTATCCCGCGGATAGAATGTCACGCCAATGCTGGCTGTTACCTCTGCTGATTTACCGTGTATCAACATCGGTTGGGCGATGTCTTTCAACAACCGGTCCAGCAAATGCAACACGTTTTTCTCGCGCTCAAGGTCACCCAGCAACAATACAAATTCATCCCCTCCCAGCCGCACGACGGTGTCCTCGCCGCGCAATATTTTGTTCAAACGGCCGACTATAAGACGCAGTACGTCATCGCCCGCATCATGTCCAAACGTATCGTTGATTTGTTTGAAGCCATCCAGATCGAGATAGCACAACGCCAGCACACTTTCGTTGCGATTGCTGCGCGTAATAGCCTGGCTGAGTCTGTCCTGCAATAAGCGCCGGTTAGGCAGGCCGGTCAGCGCATCATGATTGGCTTCCACCTCCAGCACCTGCTGACGCTTCACCAGATGCGTGACGGACGACAAGACGCCGACATAGTGGGTGATAACCCCCTGTCCATCCGTGATGGAAGAAAGCGCTAGCCATGTCCCTTCGACTTCCCCATCCGCGTCGCGCCCCACCGTTTCACCCGCCCAGTGCCCGCTTTCGGTCGCCGCTTTCCATATCTCGCCGGATTTGTTCGCGCTGAACAGGCCTGGTTTGAGTTGCCGGATGTCCTGGCCAACGATCTGTTCATGTTCCAATTGCACGTCCGCGCAAAACGACGGATTGGTATCGATGACCGTCCCATCCGCATCGGTGATGAAGATCGCTTCCAGTGTGCTGTCGATCACTTTTCTGGACAGGCGCAATCTTTCTTCCGCCCGCTGCCGTTCTGCAACTTCGCGCATGAGTTGCAAGGTGCGTGTGGACAGCGTGTCATACATTGTGAGGATTGTTTCGATCAGTACTCGCAAGGCGCCGCTCATCTCGGTACGCGCCTTGTCCTTGGCATCAGGTAACGGCAATCCCTGTTGTACGGAGAGAACCACCTTCGCCAGGTGTTTGTCTGCTTCGAGAATGTGGAAGGCCAGCCAGTGCGTCAGGAAAACGACGATTTCCTCGATCACCTGTTCGATAGCCAGCGAAGACTGTTTTTCCCTGAGTTTAAGCACTTCAGACACAAAACCCTGGTGTGTCGCGGCATGTTCAATCGGGAGTTCGTCATCCGGAAGATGTTTTTTCCAGATGCCTTCTTCGGTTTTGAAGTGGTATACGGCATACTCTGCCAGCTCATCGAAAATCGAAGTCAACTCCGGTTCGCCCACACCAAAAGCCAGCCGACTGGCCAGTTTGTTCAGAAGCTCGACCAGTTTGCGATGCTGGTTGTCGATGGCTTGAATGCCTGTCTGGAAATTCTCATTCCAGGGGAAGATGTCTGCAGGGGTGATCCTGATATCCATTTCATTCACCCTGATTGTTTTTATTTATGTTTTATTTTGCGCCTTTTTTGCCATGTATTCCAAGCCTTTTCAATACGCTGGCAGCTAATACCCATGCCATTGAAATACGAAACAGCCGCTTCTGTTTTGTCAGATAATTTCGCGCCAATCCAGGACATGCTTTTGTGTTGCCACTGTTACCAGACCGGGCTTGCTGCCCAACACTTCTCTAAGCGCCGTCAGAGCTAAATCAGCCACGTTGTTCTTGCGACTCAGGTGCGCGGCAACAACATGCTGCAAAAGGCTGCAATCCAGTCTTTTTAACAACGCAGCCGCATCGTCATTATTCAAGTGCCCAAAGCGTCCGCCCACGCGCTGTTTCAGAAAATATGGATAATCGCCTTCGGCCAGCATCTGGCTATCGTGGTTGCATTCCAGTACCAGCGCATGACAACCGCTCAGAAGCGTTTCGATATGCGGCGTTGCGCTGCCCGCATCGGTCAGTACCCCAAGCTTGCGCGTACCGTCGCTGAATACGTATTGAACTGGTTCTGCCGCATCGTGCGGCACTGGATATGCCTGCACTTGTATTTCGCCAATGGAGAATGCCTGGTGCGGATTGATCTCTGTGACAGCAAGTTCGGCGAACGTGGTTTTTTGCGTACGCAAAGTGCCGTGGGTGAGCCAGACAGGGAGGTCGAATTTGCGCGCCAGTCTGGCGACGCCCGAGATGTGGTCACCATGNNNTGTGCGTAAAGTGCCGTGGGTGAGCCAGACAGGGAGGTCGAATTTGCGCGCCAGTCTGGCGACGCCCGAGATGTGGTCACTATGTTCGTGCGTGACTACGATACCGTCCAGTTGCCCGGCTTGCAGATCCAGCCGGGCCAGACGCAATACCGTTTCGCTCAGGGAGAAGCCGCAATCAAGCAGTAACCTGGTCCGACCAACCTGTACAACAAGGGCATTGCCCTCGCTGCCGCTTCCAAGAACTGCGAACCGCATTTCAGTGAAAATCAGAAAGACTTGTTACTGTGATCGTCATTTATCCAGATTACTGTAAACAAGCCTGGTAAGACGTTTGGTCTCTTCATCAGTCTTGCCGTTCTGGTCAACGATGGTAACTTTGCTGCGAGTACCACTCTTTCTGACGATTACGCGATACTCGTGTTCTTTCTTGTCTTTGGCCGACGTGGCAGTAACAAAGTAAATACCCTTGTTTCTGTCCTTATCGGTTACAGAAAGCCGCGCATTGTCCAGCGCCAGACCCACCTTGCGCCAACTGCGGCCAAACGATTCATTCAGCCGGATGTACGTGATGCCTTTGCTTTTCAGCAATTTTGCCTTCGGCTTCTGCTTCGGTTTCGGCTTTTGCTGCTGTTTGACAGCCGGCGCAGTCCAAGGCTGCTCCAGTTCCTGACTGGAATATTCCGAATGGTTTGCGGCCTGTTTCCCATCATCGTCGGGAATCGTGAAGCGCTTTTCCATCTCGGGATTCGTCAATGGAGGAGGAACTTCCAGAGGCGGCGCCTTTACCGCACCTGCCTGATAATCTACCTCACGATCGGTAAGGCTGCTGCATCCCGCAAGCAGTACGATTGCGGCCAATCCGAATATCCTGTTCCATGTTGCCTGCATAACTGCTCCCATCAAATGACCCCTGCCTGACGCATCGCTGCTTCCACCGCGGGTTGTAACCCAGTGGAAAGCGGCGTCAGCGGCAGACGCAAATAATTCTTCATCTTGCCCATGCGCGCCACCGCCCATTTCACCGGGATCGGGTTGGCTTCGACAAACAGGTTGCGATGCAGTCCCAGCAAACGGAAGTTGATCTCGCGTGCCTTCTCGACCTTGCCGTTCAGCGCAGCCGCACACATTTCATGCATCAGCTTCGGCGCAACGTTCGCCGTCACCGAAACCGCACCATGGGCCCCCAGCAGCATCAGCGCTAATGTACTGGCATCGTCGCCGCTATAAATGGCAAAATCCTCAGGCGCGCGTTGCAACAGGTCGCTGCCGCGCTCGATGTTCCCCGTCGCATCCTTGATACCCACGACATTCCCGATCTGCGCCAGACGCAGCACGGTGTCGTTGTTCATGTCCGCTCCGGTGCGTCCCGGAACGTTGTAGAGGATATGCGGCATATCCACCGCCTCGGCGATGGCCTTGAAATGCAGGTACAAACCTTCCTGCGTCGGCTTGTTGTAATAGGGCACCACGCTAAGCGAAGCATCTGCACCCGCTTTTTTGGAAAAGGTCGCCAATTCGATGGCTTCCTGGGTGGAGTTCGCGCCGGTACCCGCTATAACGGGAATACGCCCGGCACAATGCTTTACCGCTTCCGCGATAAGCAATTCGTGCTCTTCCACATTTACGGTAGGGGATTCGCCGGTCGTCCCAACCACCACGACGGCGTCAGTGCCTTCGGCAATATGAAAATCAATCAATGCGCGGAAGACCGCCAAATCCAGGCTGCCATCCTCTTGCATCGGCGTAACGATCGCTACCAGACTTCCTTTGATCATGTTCACTGCTGCCACAAAAATGAAGGTCGCATTCTACATTATTCATCCACGCTTACGCGACAAGAGCCGCGCGCCTGTGAAATAATGCGGGCAACCTGGATCCGTTCTACTTATGCCCTCTCTTACCCTGGCTCACCTGCAAACCGGCGACACTGCAACCATCATATCCATCCACGCCGAAGAAGCGTTGCATCAACGCCTTCAGGCATTGGGATTCCGTAGCGGCAAACAAATCAAACTGATCCGCAAGGCCAGTTTTTCCGGCCCGATTCAGGTACGTATCGGCACCACCGATATCCTGTTGCGTCGCAACGAGGCCGAAAAGGTCAAGGTGTGTCAGCCATGAAGCGTATCGCAATATTGGGCATGCCCAATACCGGAAAATCCACATTATTCAACCGTATCACCGGCGGCACAGCCCGCGTCGGCAACTGGCCCGGTATTACGGTGGAACTACTCAGCGGCAAGATTCTGCTTGGCGATAACATGGTTGAAATCATCGACCTGCCCGGCATATACGACCTGCACGGCTTCTCCGACGACGAACAGGTGGTTCGCCATTTCCTGCATGACAACGTGCCCGATCTGGCGCTTGTCGTTCTCAACGCCACGCAGATCGAGCGGCAAATGAGCCTGTTGCTGCAACTTAAACAACTCAATATGAATGTCGTAGTGCTTCTCAACATGGCGGACGAAGCGAAAAAATACGGCATCACCATCGACACCAGAAAAATGGCAGAAATGCTGAGCATGCCAATATTCCTCATCAGCGGAAAATTTGGCTCGGGTTATCAGGAAGCGCTGCAAGCCATCACCAAAGCATTGCGCTACCCCACGCCCGGCATGGCAGAACAGTTGCGCAGCCAGTTGGAACGGGATGAACATATCGAATCGGAGATGGCGCGCGTACTGAAACATGCCGTGCAGATTCCGGTGCAGTTATCGGAAAACTTCACCGATAAACTCGACCGCGTAATGCTGCATCCATGGCTGGGATTACCGATTTTCTTCGGCATCATGTATCTGCTGTTTCAGGGCGTCTTCTTCATCGGTCAGCCGCTGCAGGAATGGGTTGCAATTGCTCTCGGCTGGCTGCGCACGAGCGCGCTGGAACCCGTTCTCTCCGGCTTGCCCGTCTGGATTTACGGCCTGCTGCTGGACGGCATCTACAACGGCGTGGCCACCGTCGCCGCCTTTGTGCCCATCATCATCCTGTTTTTCCTGTTCATGGCAATGGTTGAGGACAGCGGTTATCTGTCCCGCGCCGCATTCCTGATGGACGCGCTGATGGCAAAAATGGGACTGGATGGACGCGGTTTTGTCATGCTGTTGATGGGGTTCGGCTGCAACGTGCCCGCGTTGATGGGCACACGGGTGATGCGCTCCCGCAGCCTGCGTCTGCTCACCATGTTGGTGATCCCGTTCTCACTGTGTTCGGCACGTTTGCAGGTGTTCGTGTTCATTACAGCCGCGCTGTTTTCGGCCAAAACCGCTCCGATGGTACTGTTCAGCCTGTACCTGTTCAGTTTTGCCGCCGCCATTCTCACAGCACTGCTGTTCAAAACGAACTTCCGGAACAATGAACCCTTCGTGCTGGAACTTCCGCCCTACCGTTTCCCAACCGCCCGCCAGATGGTTTTGCGCGGCTGGATGGAAGTGCGCCATTTCCTGCATCGTGCCACGCAGTTCATCGTCGCCGGTGTGGTGCTGGTATGGCTGCTCACTCACTTGCCTCCCTCTGCGGCACCGGTCGGCGCTGACACGCTGGCAGGCATGATCGGTGGTTTTCTGCATCCGGTCTTCGCGCCCATCGGCATCAACGAACAACTCACCATCGCGCTGATTTTCGGTTTTGTTGCCAAAGAGATCGTCATCGGTTCGCTGGCGGTGATTTACGGCATGACAGGTGATTCGCTGGTCGGGGCGCTGGGACAGCATCTGGATTGGGTGCAGGGCTACAGTTTCATGCTGTTCACACTGTTTTACACGCCTTGCCTCTCCGCCATCGCCACCTTGCGCAGCGAATCAAAAGACATGCGTTATACCCTGCTGACCATTTTGTGGTCGCTGTGTCTGGCGTGGACTGTGAGTTTTATTTTCTATCAGGGAGCACGCGCACTGGGATATTGAGTGCACGCAATACGTACAAGGTTAACCTTGTGTTCCGTTTCGGCTTCTTCCAGGTTCTCCCGTGCGTATTCCACACCGGTTTGCAATGCTGAAACATCCTTGGCTTGCGCCAAGGATGTCATCAAGAGCAATACGAGGAAACAGACCGGGGCTCAGCAGACGCCAACCCGGAGATCAGAACGAGAATTGAACTCCGATGTGTGGGTTGTTGATCAGCACTGCGTCGCGACCCGTAGTTTTTATCGTGAACCATGTCTTGCGATAGCCCGCATAGATTTGAATCTGAGGTGAGACAGAAAACTCGACTCGCGCGCCATATTGCTGATAACGTTCAGCATCGGCAAAGGCAGTGATCTTGGGGGCAAAATACAATTCACCCGCAAAGGCGATACGGCGCTCGGCCGGCAATTCGTACCGAATTTGCGCCCCCAGTGCAACCGCAGAAGCCTTGTAATTTGGCGTCGTCTTGATCGTAGCGGCAACCGCTTTTGCACCGATACCGATAGTCAGACCGGGCACTTGAAGCTCATCATTCGCCACCAGCAGGCCTACACCGCCGATGACGCTGTGCGCATCGTTGTACATCAATTCTGCATAAATCTCGGATTTGCCGGCGAGAGAACTGGGAATGCCATACTTGAACTGGGCAGTCGTATTGCTCAACCCAATATCAAGCGTGTCTGCTGCAGCAACAGAAGCCACTGACATTAATGAGATAGCAAGGATTTTACGCAACATAGTTTTCACTCCTGACGTTTGCATGATGATTCATAAATTTGGCGGAGGCGGTGAGATTCGAACTCACGAACGACTCGCATCGTTGCCAGTTTTCAAGACTGGTGCATTCAACCGCTCTGCCACACCTCCAAATACTACAACTGTATGGAGAGCTGCCAGTTGTGGCTTCGACATAACCTGAAGGTTAGTCTACGCCGCCACATGCCACTTTGTGGCATGTGGTCAAGACTGGTGCATTGGTTCCGACGTAACCTAAAAGGTTAGTCTTCACCACAATGAGCCTTCGGCTCATTGTCAACCGCTCTGCCACACCTCCAGGATCCCACAAGGTGCCGACCTACGGCTCTGATTTCACTCGAAAGTTCCCTCACACCGCAAACCGCCCCCACACGATGCCGCGCATGATACCTGAAATAGCCTCTACACCCAACGGGTGCTGTTGCAACTTTTTCACAGCTTCTGTAGTCTCACGACTGTTATTGAAACAAAACCCATTTACTGGAGGAAAACATGCAATTCGAAACCACATCCGTGGCACAAACGCGAGTCGTAGAACAGAACAGAGTACTGCGCAACACTTACATGATGCTCGGCCTGACCATGATCCCGACCATCATAGGCGCCTACGTAGGAACTTCGATCAACCTTGCTTTCATGGCACAAAGCCCGATCATGTCATCGTTGCTCATGTTCGGCATCATGATGGGCATGCTTTTCGGGGTCACAGCGCTGCGCAATAGCGTATGGGGTATCGTCGCCCTGCTCGGTTTTACTTTTGTCGCTGGACTGTTCCTGGGGCCCATCCTGCAAGTCGCCCTGCACCTGAGAAACGGCGCGCAATTGATCGGCCTGGCAGCAGGCGGCACCGGCATCATCTTCTTCTCGCTGGCCACCATCGCCACCGTGACCAAAAAAGATTTTGGCTTCATGGGCAAGTTCCTGTTCATCGGGCTGATCATGCTAATCTTTGCTTCGCTGGCCAATATCTTTTTCCAGATTCCTGCGCTGTCGCTGACCATTTCCGCCATCGCGGTAATGATCTTTTCGGCTTATATCCTGTACGACGTGAGCCGCATCGTACGTGGCGGGGAAACCAACTACGTTATGGCCACGCTGTCGCTCTATCTGGATATTTACAACCTGTTCATCCACCTGCTCCACCTGTTGATGGTATTCGCAGGCGAACGGGACTGATTACAGATGCATCATTAAAAAAGCGGCCAACTGGCCGCTTTTTTATTTTTCCCCCTACCCTATTTCGGCTTGTGTTGCTCGGGACGCACCCGCGGCGCCAGCAATACATCGCCCGCATCGGCATCCAGCGTCTCGCCTTGTTCATTCGTCATGGGCTGCTCAAAGTCGCTCCAGCCGCGAACGCCGGTTTTAAGCGAAACCACATTGGTGTAACCCATTTTCAGCAACACATCCGCCGCCAGCACTGATCGTTTTCCAGAACGGCAGATCACGACAATTTCCTGATCCCGTTTGGCAGCAAGCACAGGAACCGTCTCGTCATAATCCCATTCGCAGGATTGTTCCAGCACCCCGCGCGGCACATTGATCGAACCCGGAATGCGCAACATGGAAAATTCCGCCGGTTCGCGCACATCGAGCAACATGGGTTTGCTTCCCGCAGCAAGCGCCCGGCTCAAATCCCACGGCATGATCTCTTTCACGCGTGTCAAAGCTTCAGCAACCAGATCGTCATATCGTTTCATTCGTTAGCCTTTCTTTCTGAATGGAAACCCGGCTTCACTCTTTTCCGCCGGGTTTTGGACGCCACTCCTTCCCGGCGATCCATCCCTCCGAGGCTGATTCGATAATGTCGAATCGCGGAACATAAGGTTTGATATCGATCAACGGCGTCCGGTCCAGCACGTCGATACCTTCCACGGTGAGAACGCTGTTTTCTCGTTTGATCAACTTCACGATAGACATGCCGATGCCATTGGGCCTGCATGGATGCCGGGACGCATAAATGCCGTGTGCCACATCGTCGAGAAAGGTTTCGCGAATCAGCTCTGTCTTGCCCGCCCTGTCCAGCAGATAAAGCAGGTAAATATGCGAGAAGTCCTCCACATCCTTCAAGCCCGCTGCATATTCGTCAAAAACTTCCACACGTCCTATCGCGCCGGAGGCATACAGCGGTTGAATCGGGCACGCCTCCTTCGTCGCGAAGGGCGAGTGGATGATACCGATCGGGTTTATTTCCATTTTCAACCTTTACTTCTCAGGATTTCTCAAATACTGCGATCGACTCCACATGCGAAGTCTGCGGGAACATGTTCATCACGCCTGCCGCTTTCAGCGCGTATCCTTTTGCATGCACCAGCACTTCTGCGTCGCGCGCCAGGGTGGAAGGACTGCAGGAAACATAGACGATTCTACGCGGGGCCGTTGCGTTGCCGATGGATTTCATCAGTTCGATTGCGCCATCGCGCGGGGGATCGACCAGCCATTTGTCAAAATGGCCCGATTCGGCAAGAGCGGGTTCGTCCATTTCAAACAAATTCATCATCTGAAACGTGGTGTTGCCAGAGAGTCCGTTGTATTCGGCGTTCTGTCTGGCGCGTTTTACCAACGCATCACTGCCTTCGACACCCAGCACCTGCGCGCCGCTACGTGCAATGGGCAACGTGAAATTGCCCAGGCCGCAAAAGAAATCAGCAATACGTTCGTGCGGTTGCGGAGCCAACAGCCGCATGGCACGGCTGACCATCAGGCGATTCATCTCGCTATTCACCTGGGTAAACTCGGTCGGCGCGAACGGCATGATGATGCCGAATTCCGGCAGGCTATAGCTCAGCGGCGGCGCGTCCAGCGGATAAAAAGGCACAACGGTTTCCGGCCCCTTGGTCTGGGTCCAGAACTGCACGTGGTGTTTGTCTGCGAACTCCCTGATCAGCGCTTCATCCGATGGCGTGAGCGCAGCAAGGATGCGCAACACCAGCACATCCACATGTTCACCCACCGCCACTTCGATCTGCGGAACAATATCTCGTGCCGTGAATTTTTCGTTCAACTTGCCCAGCAACGGCAACAGGCTGGCAATCTTGGACGTGAGGATTTCGCAATGCTGCATGTCCGCCACATATTTGCCGTTCTGTTCGCGAAAACCGACCAGCGTCTTTTCCTTCTTCAGCACATGGCGCACCGACAAGCGCGCCCGCTGGCGATAGGCCCAGGCATAGCCGTAGATCGGTGGCAACACAACCTCGGGCTTGACCTTGCCGATGCGTTGCAGGTTATCTTCCAGCACGCGCTGCTTGACCGCCACCTGCGCGCGCGGATCCAGATGCTGCATGGAACACCCGCCGCACACGCCGAACACCTGGCATTTCGGCTGCACGCGCATGAAGGACTGCTTCAGTATATTCCCGACCTTCGCCTGTTCGTAGTTGCTCTTCTTGCGATACGAAGAATATGTCACCCGCTCGCGGGGCAGAGCCCCTTCAATAAAGATCACCTTGCCGTCGGCATGCGCAATACCCCGACCTTCGTGGTCGAGCGATTCAATGATTACGGGATTCATGCAGATTTATTCTCAGGCCATTGCGCGAGGAATTCTTTCCAGTGCGTCTCTTCGGATTTTTTTAATGTACTGCGCACCAATTCAAGTTCTTTTTCATAACGTGCCTTGGTTAACTGTCCTCGCATCAGTTGAAAGCGGACAAACACCAACCAGGTATTCACTACATCCGTCTCGCAGTAATTGCGTATCTCGGCCAGTTGGCCTTGCTGGTAGGCCTCCCACACCTTGCTGCCATCCATGCCCAGTTTGCCAGGAAAGCCGATGAGTTTCGCCAGCTCATCCAGCGGCGCATTGGCGCGGCCGGTGTACATCGCCAGCAGGTCCATCAGATCGAGATGGCGCGAATGATAGCGGCTGATGTAGTTGTTCCACTTGAAATCCCTGTCGTCCTCGCCCTGATCCCAGTAACGCGGCGATTGAATACCGTGGATGAGGCTGCGATAGTGCAGCACCGGCAGGTCGAAACCGCCGCCGTTCCATGAAATGATTTGCGGTGTGTATTTTTCGATGCCATCGAAAAAACGCTGGATGATGCTGCCTTCGTCCTCATCCATTTCGCCCAGTGTCCACACCTTGAAATTGTCGCCCTCGCGCAACACACAAGAGATCGCCGCGACACGGTGTAAATGATGCGGCAGGAAATCGCTGCCGGTTTTCTGGCGGCGCATCTGGAATGCCATCTCGGCCACTTCAGCATCGCTCACCGCGCTGTCCAGTTCATACAGCGTACGCAGTCCCGCAATGTCGGGGATGGTTTCGATGTCAAAGACGAGGGTGGGATTCATGGTGTATGCACCGATTGCAGACGGAAAGCGATTTTAGCAAACCCTGACCGGCACCCGCCCGTGAATTGCCCAAAGAAAGAACTGGTCAGGAAAATGGAACGGAGTTCAGATCGGCACCCCTCACCCCAACCCCTCTCCCACCTGTGGGAGAGGGGCTTTCCTATTTATATTTTCGGATCAACCCGACCAGTATGCCGAATATTTCCAGCGAACCCTGCGGCCGTATCACCGGATAATCCGGATTGGCCGGACGCAGAATATATTGACCGCCTTCCTTGTCCAGCGTCTTCAGGGTGAATTCGTCGTCCACAATGGCTACCACAATGTCGCCGATGTTGGCTGTTTTGCGTTTTTCCACCACGGCCACATCGCCCTTATGGATGCCTGCGTCGATCATGGAATCGCCCTTGACCGTTATCAGCGTGGTCGTGGACGGTTTGTCGATCAGCATTTCGTCAATGACCAAATAATCCCCATGGGTCTCCTCCACCGCGACCGGCATGCCCGCCTGTACGGCGGCCTCGGCCAGAGGACGGGCGAAGAACTGGCGGCTGGGTATCCACATGCCGTCCGGCGTGCGTTCCACAAATCCGGCCTTTTCCAGCCGGTCCAGGATGGCCTTGACCCAGGATTTGGAGGCAATGCCGAACACGTCGCACAGGGCGGCATAGGAAGGAATGCTTTTCCAGGAAGCGTAGTAATCCTGCAACTTGGCCAGATACTCGGCGTCTCTGGCACTGGGGTCGGAATCGGACATAATGTCACCTCTGCAGAACGAACGTTCTTGCATGCTAAAGAACGAGCGTTCTGATGTCAACACATAATTCCCCTGGAGGAATTACCCCTGATAGAACCTGCTCTTCGCCCTGCTTTTGCTCGAATGCCACGCAACCTGGAGCGGTACAGTTTGCATAAGATCAAGCGTTTGTTGCTGCGACCGCTATCGAAAGCGCATTGCCGCGATGCCTGGGCAAATCTTTGTGCTTCCAATTCCCGATTTGCGCTTTTTACAACATATTCCCCGCCATCACGAAACGTCATCCTGATATTTCGCATGCTTAAGGTAAGCTTAAGCAGGAATAGTGAGGATTTGCCGTTCATCAGTACCTATAACAAGCTGTCGCAGTGTTTTTCGGGGTTCGCAGGCCCGCTTTTTGCGAACCAGACCATATAACTAAAATATTGAGGCATGACTATGAAAATAACCCCATTCCACATGTTTCTCGCATTCTTCGCACTGATTCCCGCTATTGCAGGGGCGGAAACGATTTACTTGAAAGATGGCACATCCATCACAGGAACGATCAAGAGTGTCGGCACTGAAACAGTGGTGATCGAAACCTCCGTCGGCGAGATGTCGGTTGAAAGCGCAAAGATATCGAAGCTTGATCGAACTTCCAAAGTCGCCCCCGGGAAAACGAACGGCGAATGGCGCATACAACAAAATAACGGCTTGGGATTCGGTCTCGGCATCGCTTCAATGCCCGGTATTACCCTGTTCTACGACCATAATTTGAGCGCCACTTCTCAATGGCACACTCAACTGGATATGAACGCCATGAAACATTCAAGCTTGTTCGGAGGCCAGACAATCGATACCCGGAGAAACATGTTATTGACGACCTACCGCTATTTTTTTAATGACAACAGCGGGTTCTATGTCGGCGCGGGAGGCGGGTATTCCAGTTCGGAATTTGAATACAACAATTCAAGCTACTACGCCACGCCGTATCGATATACTTCAAAGGCAAGCGGCGTGTTCCTGCTGGGAGAAATCGGCTGGCAAGGCATACAAGGGTATTACTTCCATGTCGGATTGCAGCCCGCAGCCTACATCTCATCCAGCGACAACTTCGACATAAACAATGTCCCCGACGTTTCCAACCATCGTTCTGTTGCCAACGATGACCACGACGCCATGAAAAAACTGAGCCAGATTTCTTTAGGATTCGGCTGGTTCTTTTAATGCTGATCTGCCGTCGCCTGCCTCGCATGCAGGCAGGCGCCGGCAGTCAGTCGCTTGCACGGCAATGACCGCTGATTGCGGCGAATGGCCACTGGCACAATCCGGTACCTGAAAAAAATCCGTAATCTGAATTAATTCAAGGGATGGTTAACAGCAATTCTCCCGGCGCCCGCTCAACCGCAACACCGTTCTCCGTGGTGGTATAGGTGAGGTAACAATGCGGACGGGGGTTTGATAATACGGCCGGGTTCAGGACCGCATACACCTCCCCGGCACAGCGCGCCGACATTGTCACCAAGCCCGGATGCCCTTCACGATGCAACCTGCCGCCGACCTGCTGCGTGAAAGAATAGTCTGCGGGATCGACCAGCATCGGATGCCGGGCAACCAGGCTGCGCATATCGACCAGCGCGGCATCGCATCGCACAAGATGCACGCGGCGCTCGATCCGGATGCCCGGCGCGGTGAATCCGGCATCGGCCAGCAGGCTATTACGCCAGTGATAGACCGTCTCGTACAGGGTCGTCTCAAGCGAATCCGAACCGTACCATACGCCGAATGAACCATCGGAGAAGCGGCTGCGCAACCATTCCTTAAAAGGGAAACCGATTGCCTCGTTCCATTCCGCTTCCTCAAACGGACGATGGATGACGGGCGTGAATGAAGTAAAGGTAGCGGGTTTGGTTTGGAGTTCCAGCGCGATCGCGGTCTGCCAGTCTGCGTCATCATCGCTCAAATCATCGAACAGATTTTCCGTGATGCGGAGCGATACGATATTGCGATACAGGTCATCATGCGTATCTGCAAGACAGAGACCGGCGAAAAGGGCATCCATTATTGCCCGCGCATCCTGTCCAGATAGCTGCGCACCATTAGAAGCCCCGCAAAACCATAATCCCTGACCACTTCGACAGGCGTGCGCCCTTCAAACGCCTTATTGCGCGTACTCATCCAGCGGTAGGCGAGATCGCGGTTTTGCGGGAACAGCAGACGCAGGTTCTTGTGAATCGCCAACAAATGCCCGGCACGCTCGTTTGCATCACGACTGGCCGACATGGGGGCGCCTTTGCGATACCGGGTCAGCGCCGAGCGGTTGTCCCTGGCCAATCCCAGCATATCGAGCTGGTCTTCTGTGCTGATCGCCCAATGCTCGAATAACTGCATCAGCATCTTTGAGATCGCACCACGGTCGCCTGGGCTTTGCGTTGTTGCGGACTGTGCTTGAGCCATATGCCCTCCGAATTTGTGTCAATCATAACAAATTAAGGGGTAGTTGCAACATTTATTCAGGTTATTTCAGGATCCATTACTGCAACTCATCCCGAATGAAACGAATATTCAGGAACGGCAAAAACTTCACAACATATTGTTTATACAAAAAACTGGGGGGACAGATGTCCCCCCCAATTCAAAAACACTCTCGCCAAATAATACGCTGGCAATCAGGCGAAATTCTTCGCCGCAAAATCCCAGTTCACCAGATTGTTGAGGAATGTCTCAACATATTTGGGACGCGCGTTGCGGTAGTCAATGTAGTAGGCGTGTTCCCACACATCAACGGTCAGCACGGGCTTGCCTTCGCCGCTCTTCAGCGGTGTCCCGGCTGCGCCGAGGTTGACGATGTCGAGTGAGCCGTCTGCCTTCTTTACCAGCCAGGTCCAGCCGGAACCGAAGTTGCCCACTGCGGAAGTCTGGAAAGCTTTCTTGAACTCGTCGAGCGAACCCCATTTCTTGTTGATCGCATCGGCCAATGCACCGCTCGGCTCGCCGCCGCCCTGCGGCTTCATGCAGTTCCAGAAAAAGGTATGGTTGGAAACCTGGGCTGCATTGTTGTAAACACCGCCGGATGCCTTCTTGATGATGTCTTCCAGGCTGGCATTCTCGAATTCCGTCCCCTTGATCAGGTTGTTCAGGTTGGTGACATAGGCCTGATGATGTTTGGCATAGTGGTAGTCGAACGTCTCGGCCGACATATGCGGTGCGAGCGCTTCGCGGGGATAGGGTAAGGGGGGAAGTTGGTGTTCCATGGCAGTCTCCTGATTATTACTGATAAAGTGGAAATGGCATAACCATCAGGTATGTACTATACCATACCTTTATGCTTGGGTATTGCTTAGCCATACATGCTACACGGAACGACAATCATTTCCAGGCTTTTTGCAGGGTGCGCCCGCACCAGAGGTATTGGTGCGCAAACGCACCCTGCATTCAACCCAACCAGTTCATCAGCACAAAACTGCGTCATTCCGGCGCAGGCCGGAATCCAGTTGAGAAAACATTCCCCGCGAAAGCGGGACAGCACCATGGTTTTGCCTGCTTCGCAGAGTGTTTTATTAGACTGGATACCGGCCCGCGCCGGTATGACGGCCTAATGA
>JBNKBO010000039.1:0-25118 GCA_050287265.1 Sideroxydans sp.
TCCATCACTGTTTTATATTGCCCCCTCGGTTGTGGGGGGCGCACATATGCGGCTGCCCATAGGCCGATTCTGCATTCTAAGGAGAAATCAATATGAATCGTATGAACACCATATCCATACGCATGCTGTGTCTGATGTTTGCAGCGCTGCTGCTGGCGTCATGTGGTGGCGGTGGCAGCTCAACACCCCCCGTAGCTTCTGATCCAAATCTTGTCTGGGATCAGAGCAACTGGGATCAGAAGAACTGGCAATAACTAAACCATAAATTTTGTCCATTTAATTAGGAGATATGACATGAAAAAAATAGCGATCATCACGGTGGCGTGCATGCTGCTATCGCCATTGGCAAGGGCAGGCACTCTGACGGTGCCCAACACCTTCACGGCAGGCACACCGGCAGTAGCGGCCGACGTGAATGCCAACTTCACGGCGGCCAAAACCGCCGTCGACGATAACGACGCCCGCGTAACCGCGCTTGAAGGCACGGCCCTCAGATCGCCTCTTGGCATTCTTGGCTATGCATATGTCGCATGTCAAACTGGTGTTTGTGTGACTCCTCCCGCTGCTATATATAGCTACAACCCGTCAGGGCTGGTCTCAGTTACAAGGGGTGGCGCAGGAATGTACACAGTGAGATTCACAGGCGTGGCGGGGGCAGGGGCTCTGGGAGGCAATGCCCAGGTGACCGCATATAATACGCTAAGTGTCCACTGCAATATGAACCGTTACACCCTGCAAAATGGAGAATTTGTCGTAGACGTCCAATGTTATACGACAAATACAGGCACTCTCACCGATACCGATTTCAGTGTGCTGGTGATCGGCTAATCCCCATCAATAATACTCAGACGATTTATGTGGGATTCGATACCGTGAGTGCCAGATTTAATGGCAAAGAGGGCAGCCTTCGGGCTGCCCTCTTTTTTTGAAAGCCTCCAATCCGTACCAAATTGTCGTTTTTCAACAGGTTGTCCATCCGAGCCGAGAGAGGATGAGGATTCTCGAATTCTTTCAACTCCGCTCAGAGCCCCGGATGAACAGCCATTAAGAATGTCCGTCCAACCCGCCTTCAGGTCGAGCCCATATGCTCAAACAAGCTACCCAATTCGACTGTCTGTTGCCACTGCCCAGGCCAATTTCTATTGCAGCCTGTCCAGCAGCAGCAGTGGCATGTCATCCTGCGCTTTTCATAGACAAGCTTGGTGCCAATCAAATGAAAATGCTTGATCTTTCCCGGGGACAATTCTGCGGACATTGCCACGGCAAAGTTTCCTTTCCCTTTGCCGACTGCCTTCGCTGCCACAAGAAATCGGCCGGAAAAGGTCATGTCGCGGAATCGAAATACGAGAACGTATTGCGAAGGGCAAAGGACGCCGGTCAGTGGGGGATCTGGGTGAATTGGTCACCGGCATGGACGGAGCGAATCGATTCCCACCAGGAGTCGAAGCTGCCGCTCACCCTGTGGCCGAAACCCAGCTCATTGTCGTTGGCGAGTGAGAAGAAGAACGCCCGCAAACCAGTTTGCCTCGGCGTAAAGTTGACAACACGCAACTGCGTGAGCCAAGTTCAATCCCCGAACAAGTTGAATAGCGGCACGTTGAAACGTTATTCATCAGCCGCCACCGCTGAATCCGCTTATTATAAAATCACTGTTTTGAACGTTCTCTGTGATCAGTATATTGCCGACGCTGCCGACGGCAGTTTGAGTGACCGTGATTAGATTTGAAAGATTCGAAACACCGAACCCTTTTTCATACCCAGAATCCAAAACGTCCCCTGCTGACAACCAGTTTCAATACCATCCGCCCGCAAGAACGAGGACATCCTTCCAGATTGCGAAGTTTGGAGAGACTTCCCAACTCCCCTGCGGCTTCCATCACTTCAGCTACAATACCGCCCGTATTGCACATGTGACATTACCGCCCCGGGGGTTACAGGAGAGTTACACGAGGGGGATAATCAAGCGACACAGCCGGATTGGCCGTCAGCGAATATTGCAGGGTTTGTTCGTGTGCCGGAAAGCCATGGCATCCTCAGGACATCGAGTCTTCTTCGGTAATTACGGCAGACTATCAATCTCTGTTAAACCCGGCGGATATCTGAACATTTGGCCCCTCTGGCTTCTTTCAATATCCCGACAAGTAAATCTGCTCTTGCGCATCTCGGCCTCCCTGGCATCGTAGTTTGCCGGAAGTCTTCTAGCTATGCGTGGGCTGATGCTAAGGGAGGATTACAGGCACGGAGAGCACCCATTGGCGCACTGGCAGACGGGGAAAAACGTGCTCGGTGAATTCACATTCCAATCGCACCACGGCTGGCTTCCAGGAAACCGAAAAAAACAAACCCCGCGCAAGGCGGGGTTTGTCAGGCGTTACCAAGTGGCTTGGGGGGGTATTACATCATGCCGCCCATACCACCCATGCCACCCATACCGCCCATATCGCCGCCCATGCCGGCCGCCGGCTTATCTTCCGGCAATTCGGCCACCATGCAGGCGGTGGTCAGCATCAGGCCTGCGATGGAGGCGGCATTTTGCAGCGCGACGCGCGTTACCTTGGTCGGATCAACTACGCCCATGTCCAGCATATCGCCATATTCGCCGCTCGCAGCGTTGTAGCCAAAGCTGGCTTTGCCTTCCAGCACTTTATTGACGATAACCGAAGGTTCGTCACCAGCGTTCATGGTGATGGCACGCATCGGCGACTCCATCGCACGCAGTACGATGGTAATCCCGGCGTCCTGATCGTGGTTGTCGCCCTTGAGGCCTGCCACAGCAGCCTTGGCACGCAGCAATGCGACCCCGCCGCCGGGAACGATGCCTTCTTCAACGGCAGCACGGGTTGCGTGCAATGCATCTTCCACGCGCGCTTTCTTTTCCTTCATTTCGACTTCGGTCGCAGCGCCCACCTTGATCACCGCCACGCCACCTGCCAGCTTGGCCTTGCGTTCCTGCAGTTTTTCCTTGTCGTAATCGCTGGTGGACTCTTCTATCTGCTTGTTGATCTGGGCAATACGCGACTTGATCGCATCTTCCTTGCCTGCACCGTCGATGATGGTGGTGTTTTCCTTGCCCACTTCGATACGCTTGGCCTGGCCCATTTCAGCCAAAGTCACTTTTTCCAGTGTCAGGCCGACTTCTTCGGCAATCACGGTACCGCCTGTCAGGATCGCAATGTCTTCCAGCATGGCCTTGCGGCGATCGCCAAAACCCGGTGCCTTGACGGCAACGGTCTTCAGGATGCCGCGAATGTTATTCACCACCAGCGTCGCCAGTGCTTCGCCGTCCACATCTTCAGCGATGATCAACAACGGCTTGCCGGTCTTGGCCACTTGTTCCAGCACGGGCAACAGGTCACGGATGTTGGAAATCTTCTTGTCATGCAGCAGGATATAAGGGTTCTCCATCGCAGCGATCTGCTTGTCGGCGTTGTTGATAAAGTACGGAGACAGGTAACCGCGGTCGAACTGCATACCTTCAACGATATCCAGCTCATCTTCCAGACCGCTGCCATCTTCAACCGTAATCACACCCTCCTTGCCGACCTTATCCATCGCGGCGGCGATCTTCTCGCCGACCACGGTATCGGAGTTGGCAGAAATGGAACCGACTTGGGCGATTTCCTTGCTGGTGGCGCATGGTTTGGAAATCTTCTTCAACTGCGCTACAGCTTCGGTAACTGCACGGTCGATACCACGTTTCAAATCCATCGGATTCATGCCGGCGGCCACAAACTTCATGCCTTCCTGCACGATGGATTGCGCCAGTACGGTTGCAGTCGTGGTGCCATCACCGGCCACGTCGGAAGTCTTGGAAGCGACTTCCTTGACCATCTGTGCGCCCATGTTTTCGAACTTGTCCTTCAGTTCGATTTCCTTGGCGACGGATACGCCGTCCTTGGTAATAGTGGGAGAACCATAGGAACGGTCCAGCACGACATTACGGCCCTTGGGACCCAGTGTTACCTTGACCGCATCGGCCAGAACGTTGACACCAGCAACCATCTTGGCACGTGCTGCATCATGGAATTTCACATCTTTAGCTGCCATGTTTATTTCTCCTGAAATTCGTTAATTACTTAGGCTTCAACAATGCCGATGATGTCGTCTTCGCGCATCGTCAGCAGTTCCTGACCGTCGACCTTGAAGGCCTGACCGGAATATTTGCCGAACAAAACGCGATCACCGACTTTGACGTTCATAGGTTGCAGCTTACCGTCGTCACCCATCTTGCCGTTGCCCACAGCGACGATTTCGCCCTGGTCAGGCTTCTCGGTGGCTGCATCGGGAATCAGGATCCCGGACGCAGTCTTGCGCTCTTCTTCCATGCGCTTGACGATGACACGATCGTGCAAAGGACGAATCTTCATGCTTTATCTCCTGAAAACAGTAAGTTGATTAAATATGTGAGCGGGTTGTTTTTGCCAATCACCAAGTACAAACTCGCTAAATTACTTTAGCACTCCCCGCTGGCGACTGCTAATAATAGGGATTCGTGCGCGCTATTTCAAGAGCACTGCTGAAATTTATTCAGGATGACTGAGCGCTAATTACTCAGAACCGCTTCCAATGCACCATCCAGATCAGGAAATTTGAAGCGGTAGCCAGCCGCTGCCAGTTTGGCCGGCAACACACGTTGTCCTTCCAACAGTAGTGCGGCGCGCTCACCCATAGACAACTTTAAAGCCATGCCCGGCGCGACGAAAAACGCGGGCCGGTGTAACACGTGAGCCAAAGTCCGGGTAAATTCAGCATTCGTTACCGGATTGGGTGCAGTCATATTGAATGGGCCGCTCATTTGCTCATCCTCCAGCAGACGCAGTACCACCGTCACGTAGTCTTCGATGTGCACCCAGCTCATCCATTGCCTCCCGCTGCCCAAACGCGCCCCCATGCCAAGCCTGAAGGGCAACAGCATCCGTCCCAGCAATCCGCCGTTGCCGCTCAACACCAACCCGGTACGTAATAAACAGACCCGAACCTTCGACTCTTCTGCCACCCGTGCAGCGCTCTCCCAATCCCGGCACAGCATAGCTGCAAAGTCACTACCCGCACTGGCATTTTCGTCCTGCTCCATATCACCACAATCGCCGTAATAACCGACAGCCGAGCCACTCAGCAGCACCGCGGGCTTTTGTCTGGCCGCAGCCATACATTGCACCAGTTTCCCGGTCAATGCGATCCGGCTGTCGCGCAGTGTCTGCTTGCGCTTCGCTGTCCATGCCTTATCCACGATGGGCTCCCCCGCCAGGTTAATGACCGCATCAAATGCCAGTTCCGGATGCCACTCCTCCAGTGCGCGCATCGCGCGCACGTTCGCGCCGCATTTGGCCTCCACTGTTTCTGGACGGCGGCTCAGCACGGTAAGGTAATGCCCTTCCGTCAGCAGGGCCTTACACAGATGCCGCCCGATCAAACCCGTTCCGCCCGTAATCAGGATTTGCATGGCTGTCTCCCCAAACGATTTGGACACCTGTATCTTACGCCAGACGCAAACTCCGATATGATTCTGCATATGTCCGACCACACCAATTCCGACCTCCTCACTCGCAGCCTTTCTGCCGTGTGGCATCCCTGCACACAGATGAAGCGCCACGAGACCTTGCCGCTGGTACCCATATCACGCGGCGAAGGGGCTTGGCTGTACGACATGGATGGCAAGCGTTATCTGGACACGGTGAGTTCCTGGTGGGTGAACCTGTTCGGACACTGCAACCCGCGTATCAACGCGGCCATTACCAGTCAACTCGGCAAGCTGGAACATGTGATGCTGGCGGGCTTTACGCACGAACCGGTGGTGCAACTCTCCGAACGTCTGCGCGAACTTGCCCCGGACGGGTTGGGACATTGTTTCTACGGTTCGGACGGCGCATCGGCCACCGAGATCGCATTGAAGATGAGCGCGCATTTCTGGCGTAACAACAGCCAGTCGAAAAAGACCCAATTCCTCAGCCTGCAGCATAGCTATCACGGCGAAACACTGGGAGCGTTGTCGGTCACCGATGTCGCACTGTTTCGCAATGCCTACGGCGCGCTGATCAAACAGAATGCGACGGTGCCCAGCCCGGATTGGCGTTCTGCAGACACGGGCGAAAGTGCCGAAAGTTTTGCCTTGCGTTGCGCGGGCAAACTTGAAACGCATCTGCAAAAACACCATGCGGATATTGCCGCCTTTATTATCGAACCACTGGTACAGGGTGCTACCGGCATGGCGATGTATCACCCGGTTTATCTGGAACGCGCACGCGAATTGTGTTCGCAGTATGGCGT
Organism: Sideroxydans sp.; assembly: GCA_050287265.1. Taxonomy (GTDB): domain Bacteria; phylum Pseudomonadota; class Gammaproteobacteria; order Burkholderiales; family Gallionellaceae; genus Sideroxyarcus. The sequence goes on from JBNKBO010000039.1 coordinate 6,268, forward strand.
GCATCTGATCGCGGACGAAATCGCAGTAGGCATGGGCAGGACAGGCACCATGTTCGCTTGCGAACAGGCGGACATCCGGCCCGATTTTCTGTTGCTCTCAAAAGGCATTACCGGCGGTTACCTGCCGCTTTCCATCGTCATGACGACCGACGATGTCTATCAAGCCTTCTATGCCGACGAAACCGCGCGCGGTTTTCTGCATTCGCACTCCTACACCGGCAATCCGCTGGCCTGCAGCGCCGCGCTGGCTACGCTGGATATTTTTGCGCAGGACGATGTCGTGCGCACCAACCTAGACAAGGCCGCAGCTTTTAACGATATTGCCCGGCCCCTGCGCGAACACCCCAAAATAAAAAACTTTCGCAATACCGGTATGATCTGGGCGTTCGAAGTTGAGACACCGCATACCGATTTCGCCCGGCGCTGCTTCAGTCTCGGACTGCAACACGAACTGCTGCTGCGCCCCATAGGCAACACGGTATATTTCATGCCGCCCTACATAATCGGCAAGGATGAAATGCAGTTGCTCGTCACCCGCACACTGAACATCATCGATGCACTGACATGAATACCGTTTTCGCCTCGCTGTTAGCGCTCTGTTTTATTGCCAACGTACAGGCTGCTTCATTGCCCGCCTCGGTGCGAAACGAACTGAGAAAAGCCCGCATCCCGCAATCCGCCGTCTCGGTCAAAGTGATCGAAGCCGGGAAACGCACGCTATTGGTCAGCTACAGGGCAAATCGGCCCATGAATCCCGCTTCCACCATGAAGCTGCTCACCACGTATGCCGCACTCGACCTGCTCGGCCCCGCCTATACCTGGAAGACCGAAGCATGGATTGACGGAGAACTGGAGGATGGTGTGCTGGACGGCAACCTGACTCTCAAAGGCTACGGCGACCCGAAATTCACCATCGAACAATTCTGGTTGTGGTTACGCGATTTGCGCGTTCGTGGATTGCGCGAGATTCGCGGCGACCTCGTTCTGGACCGCAGCTACTTCGACTTGCCCGAGTACGACCCTGCACAGTTCGACGATGACCCGGTACGTGCTTACAACGTCGGCCCCGATGCACTGCTGCTCAACTTCAACACACTGCGCCTTCGCTACATGCCGGACGGCCTCGACCTGAAAGTCGTCAGCGAACCCCCGCTGGACAGCGCAACGCTGGACAACCAATTGACACCCGACGACAGCGAAATGAATTGCAACTATTGGGATGACCGGTTTTCCGTACAACCCAGCGGCGATAGTGTTGTGTTGCAGGGCAACTATCCTGTCGAATGCGGCGAACGCGAACAAAATCTCAGCGTGATGCCACACACCCGTTACGTGGAAACCCTGTTCCGTGCCATATGGCAGGAACTTGGCGGAACGCTCCGCGGTAAACAGCGCGAAGGTACGGTCGGCGATACTGCGGTACTGTTCTCCACCCATCGCTCCGACCCGCTTGGCAACATCGTTCGCGACATCAACAAATTCAGCAATAACGTCATGGCACGCCAGCTATTCCTGACGCTGGGCGAATCCCTGCCTGTCGCATTGGACGACGATCCCCCCCCTGAGGAAATTCAACCTCAAAGCGCCGTATCTGCCGCACAGGTCTTTCCTGCCAATTCTGAGCGTACAGGCCGCATGAACATAGAGCGCAGCATCATGGCTATACAAATATGGCTGGCACGCAACTATCTGCATTTTCCGGAACTGGCTCTGGAAAATGGCGCCGGACTTTCACGCAAGGAACGCATCAGTGCAACCCACATGGCACAACTGCTGCAAAACGCGTTCAAGCATCCGTTGGGGGCTGAGTTGCAAGCCTCATTGCCCATCCTTGGCGTAGACGGTTCGGTATGGAAACGCCTCAGGGACAGCCCGGCCGCCGGCCATGCCCACCTCAAAACCGGCACATTGGAAGGCGTAAAAACCATGGCGGGTTATGTGAAATCAAAGAGCGGACGCGAATGGATCGTGGTGTTCTTCATCAATCATCCCTACGCAAGGCGTGGGCAGGATGCGCAGGACGCACTGATCGAGTGGGTACAGCAGCGCCACTGACACCCCCATTCAAATCCGGCATACCGATTATCGATATTGCCTCGCCCGACCTGCGGCATTGTCTCGCCAACACCTGCCCACTAGAATCCGTGCGTGCATAATTTGCACGACAAAAAAAATCAAACATGGAGAATACCCAATGAAGAAGGCCCTTGCTGTAATACTGCTGAGCACGACTATCGCCACTCCCGCGTTTGCCGGAGATTCCCCGTTTTATGCCGGCGCCCTGGTGGGTGATCAATATCTGGGCATTCTGGGCGGCTACCAGATCAACAAGATGTATTCTGTTGAATTGAGCTATGCAAAGATACTTACCCCGACGACAAATACGCCCGGCGGATCAATCAATACTGACCACTACAACCTGGGAGCCGATCTGATAGTGATGCTTCCGTGGAAAATCAATAACGTCCCGGATCTTTCCTTCTTTGGCAAAGGCGGCGTGGAATATGTTTCCACCAAGGTCACGACAAACGTTTTGGGTACCAGCACAAGCGTATCCACGAATGAAGTCAAGCTGAAACTGGGCGGTGGCGCCCAGTACGATGTGACCAGCAGCTTCAGTGCACGTGCCGGTGCGGGCGTTATAGGCAATCACAAAGATTTGTATATTTCCGCCCTCTACAAATTCTGATCCAGCGCAGAAATAAAAAAGCCGGGGACAAGCCCGGCTTTTTTACACCCGCGATTTCCTCAAATCACAAACCCAGTTCACTCCACATCGCATCCACTTTTGCCTTCACTGCCGCATCCATCACAATAGGCGTACCCCATTCGCGCTGCGTCTCGCCCGGCCATTTATTGGTCGCGTCCAGTCCCATCTTGCCACCGATACCGGAAACCGGACTCGCAAAATCGAGATAGTCGATAGGTGTGTTTTCCACCAACAACGTATCACGCACCGGATCCATGCGCGTGGTAATCGCCCATATAACTTCTTTCCAGTCGCGCACGTCTATATCGTCGTCCACCACCACAATAAATTTGGTATACATGAACTGGCGCAGAAAACTCCACACACCGAACATCACACGCTTGGCATGACCGGCATACTGCTTCTTGATGCTCACCACCGCCATGCGATACGAACAACCTTCCGGCGGCAGATAGAAATCGACGATCTCGGGAAACTGTTTTTGCAGCAGCGGCACAAACACTTCGTTCAGCGCCACGCCCAGCATGGCCGGCTCATCGGGGGGCTTGCCAGTATAGGTGGAGTGATAGATCGGATCGCGTCGCATAGTGATGCGCTCGATGGTGAACACGGGAAATTCGTCCTGCTCGTTGTAGTAGCCGGTATGGTCGCCATACGGGCCTTCCAGTGCCATCTCACCCGGATGGATCACGCCTTCCAGCACAATTTCGGCAGAAGCAGGCACTTGCAGAGTGCTGCCCATACACTTTACCAGTTCAGTCCTGCTGCCGCGCAGCAGCCCGGCAAACTGGTATTCGGACAACGAATCCGGTACCGGCGTAACTGCGCCGAGGATGGTCGCCGGATCGGCACCGATCACCACAGCCACCGGATACGGCTGTCCCGGATTTTTTTCGCAGTGGTCGCGAAAATCCAGTGCGCCGCCGCGATGCGCCAGCCAGCGCATAATGACTTTGTTCGGTGCGATGACTTGCTGGCGATAGATGCCCAGATTCTGGCGCGCCTTATTCGGACCTCGCGTGACGACAAGCCCCCAGGTGATCAACGAAGCGACGTCGCCCGGCCAGCAATGCTGGATCGGCAACTTGCCAAGATCGACATCCGCGCCTTCCCACACGATTTCCTGGCATGGCGCAGACGACTGCACTTTGGGTGACATGGTCAGCACTTGCTTGAGTATTGGCCATTTCTCCAGTACATCCTTCAGCCCCTTGGGCGGCTCTGGCTCTTTCAGGTATGCCAGAAGTTCGCCCACTTCGCGCAATGCGCTGACATTTTCTTCACCCATACCCAAGGCCACACGACGTGGTGTGCCGAACAGATTCGCCAGCACCGGCACACTATGTCCAACCACGTTCTCAAACAACAGCGCCGGACCCTGCGCATGCAACACACGGTCGCAGATTTCGGTCATTTCCAGATGGGTGGAAACTGGCACAGCGATGCGCTTTAACTCGCCGAGTTTTTCCAGCTGCAAGATAAAGTCGCGCAAGTCATGGTATTTCATTTGTAGAACGCCTCCCTTTCCTCGCCCTCTGGGCGAGTCTTAAACCGCTTGTGCAACCAGAAATATTGTTCCGGCATCTCGCGGATGCGATCTTCAATAAATGCATTCATGCGCCGCGCATCGGCTATGTCATCCCCGCTGGGATAATTCTCCCACGCCGGATAGAAAGTCAGCACATAACCTTCTCCTCCAGGCAGCAAACGCGTGATACTGGGGACGACCTTCGCGCCGGTCAATTGTGCAATACGCGGCAGAGAAGTCATGGTCGCGGCCGGCACGCCAAAGAAGGGGATGAACGCTCCGTCCTTGATCCCCTGATCCTGGTCCGGCGGATAGATAAACGGCAAGCCTTTGCGCATCCCCTTGAGGATGGGACGCAACCCTTCCTGGCGCGAATAAAGGTGCTGGTTGCGGAAGCGGGCTCGCTTTCTCTGAAGCAACTCCGTCAGATACATGTTTTTCTGGTTCGCATACATACACACGGTATCCACTTGTTGCGCGATCCATTGCCCACCGGTATCCATGCCGACGAAATGCGGCGTAAGCAGGATCATCGGCTGACCCTTCACCGCCTCGAAATGTTCGACACCTTCCACACGAATCAGTGAATTGATGCGTTCCGCACTCGACCACCATACGATGCTGCGCTCTACAAGGCCACGCATGAACATTCTGAAATGAGCGCGCAATAATTTATTGCGTGCCTTTTCGTCCATTTCAGGGAAACACAGTCTGAGATTAGTCCCTCCCACCCAACGGCGTTCTGCGGCAAACGGATAAGCCAGCGTGCCTAGCACATTACCAATAGTCACAATGACACGAAACGGCAAAAAATGAACCAGCCAGAAGAATAAAACGCCAAGACGGGCCAACATCAGTGTTCCTCCCTGGCGTCCGGCGGCGACACGCCGCGAGGAACCTTGTATCGGTTGTAGCTCCACAAATACTGTTCGGGACACTGGCGTATCGCCACTTCCAGTGCGGCATTGACTTGCGTCGTGACCGAAGCGCCCATATCAAAGGATAGCGGCGTGAAATACAAGGCGTATCCTTCGCCTCTCGGCAAACGTTCGCTGCGGCACATCACCACCGGCGCCCCGCTCGCCTCGGCCAGCCTTCCGATCAAAGTCATGGTATAGGCCGGCCGCCTGAAGAACGGCGCCCACTCACCTTCGCCATTTCCCGGCACCTGGTCCGGCAACATGCCGATAACCTGACCTCGCTTGAGTACTTTCAGCAACTGGCGCACACCCCCCAAATTGGTCGGCACCAGACTCATCTGACCGCGCTGGCGGGCTTCAAGCATCAATTTGTCCAGAAATTTCTGGCGCGGTGGGCGATACATGCAGGTCATGGGAATGCGTTCAGCGATATACACGCTGATTACTTCGAAACAACCCATGTGCGGCGTCAGGACGATCACACCCTTACCCTGCGCATACGCCGCTTCAAAATGCTCCCAGCCGTGGCAGTGCTTGATGCTGGCGTACACTTCCTCCAGACTTCGACGCCATACCCAGGGCAACTCCATCACCCCCTTGCCCGCTTCGCTAATATTTGCCCGCAACAATTTGCGGAATCTGGCCAGGGAAAATACAAGGTCAACACTTTGCAGGTTTTCCTGCAAGCGTCTGGCATAGCGCCCCGAAGAAAGATAGATCACCCAGCCCAGCAACACACCCAGCAGGTGAAGGGCCCGCAGGGGCAGTCGCGCCAGCACATCAAACAGAATAACCATTCATATAAACCCATTTAATCAAAAAGGCCGGGATTTGGTATACTGCGCGCCCACTTAATTACTGAAGCAGCAATCGGAGAGCCATGAGCGAATACTTTTTTACATCCGAATCCGTGTCCGAGGGCCATCCGGACAAGGTCTCAGACCAGATTTCCGACGCTATCGTTGACGCGATTCTAGCGCAGGACAAGCATTCTCGCATCGCTGCCGAAACATTGGTCAGTACAGGACTGGTGGTATTGGCGGGTGAGATCACCACTAACGCCCAGGTAAATTTTGCCAAAGTGGCACGCGATACCATCCGCCGCATCGGTTATGACGATCCAAACTTGCGTTTCGACGCCGACGGTTGTTCGGTTCAGGTCTGCTACGGCACGCAAAGCCCGGACATCGCTCAGGGGGTGGACAAAGCCTACGACGACACCCTTGATCAGGGCGCAGGCGACCAGGGGCTGATGTTCGGCTATGCCTGCCGCGAAACCGATGTGCTGATGCCGCTGCCGATCCATTTGTCGCACCGTCTGGTCGAACGCCAGGCGCAACTGCGCCGCGATGGCCGACTGGCATGGCTGCGTCCGGATGCGAAATCGCAAGTCACCATTAAATACGTCGACGATAAACCCTACAGCATTGACACAGTGGTGCTTTCCACCCAGCACTCGCCGGAAATGACACTGGAACAAATCCGTGAGGCAATCATTGAAGAAGTCATCAAGCCCATATTGCCCAAGGAACTCATCAAGGGCGATATCAAATACCTGGTCAATCCAACCGGACGTTTCGTCATCGGCGGCCCGCACGGCGATGCCGGTTTGACCGGCCGCAAAATCATCGTCGACACCTACGGCGGCGCAGCCCCTCATGGCGGTGGCGCCTTCTCCGGCAAGGATCCATCCAAGGTCGACCGCTCAGCGGCGTATGCAGGACGCTATGTGGCAAAAAACATCGTCGCCGCCGGCCTGGCAGACAAATGCCAGATCCAGATATCCTATGCCATCGGTGTAGCACAGCCGACCAGTGTAATGGTGACCACTTACGGCACCGGCAAGATATCCGACGAAAAAATTGCCGAATTGGTGAAAAAACACTTCGACCTGCGCCCGAAAGGCATCGTGCAGATGCTGGATCTGCTACGTCCTATCTATGAGAAGACGGCGGCTTATGGTCACTTTGGTCGTGAAGAGCCGGAATTTCGCTGGGAGGCGACAGACAAGGCCGCTGCATTGAGGGCTGACGCAGGACTGTAACCAGCAAACCCTCAGTCCACGAAATTCACGAAACTCACGAAAAGTTCAAAACCAAACTGGTTTGTTTCTGTGTTCGTGCTTTTCGTGTATTTCGTGGACAGGTTGTTTTAGAATCACGTAACACCCATCCCGCCGAGGGGCGCTGCAGCAGTCACCGCAAGGTGAACCTGTCAGGCTCGGAAGGATGGCTCAACATGCAGCAACGGCGCCCATTCATTATTTTTTGTGAATGGAGAGCGTTATGACCAAAGACTACGTCGTTGCCGACATCAACCTGGCCTCGTGGGGCCGCAAGGAAATCGCCATCGCCGAACATGAAATGCCCGGCCTGATGGCCATCCGCGAGGAATTCGCCAAGACCCAACCGCTGAAGGGCGCACGCATCACAGGCTCGCTGCACATGACCATCCAGACCGCCGTGCTGATCGAGACGCTGACAGCGCTCGGTGCGGAAGTGCGCTGGGCCTCTTGCAACATTTTCTCCACGCAGGACCACGCCGCCGCCGCTATTGCCGCCGACGGTGTATCCGTGTTCGCAGTGAAGGGCGAAACGCTGACCGAATACTGGGACTACACCCATCGCATCTTCGAATGGTCGGATGATGGCTATTCCAACATGATCCTGGATGATGGCGGCGATGCCACGCTGCTTTTGCATCTGGGCGCACGTGCCGAACAGGATGCATCAGTCATCGCCAAGCCAAGCTCGGAAGAAGAAACCTGTTTGTTCGCCGCCATCAAGGCCAAGCTCGCAACCGATCCCAAGTGGTATTCCACACGCCTCGCGCAGGTCAAGGGCGTGACCGAGGAAACCACCACCGGCGTGCATCGCCTGTACCAGATGCACCAGCGTGGCGAACTGAAATTCCCGGCGATTAACGTCAACGACTCCGTCACCAAGTCCAAGTTCGACAATCTGTATGGTTGCCGCGAATCGCTGGTGGACGGCATCAAGCGCGCCACTGACGTGATGATCGCCGGCAAGATCGCTGTCATTATCGGCTACGGAGACGTAGGCAAAGGGTGTGCACAAGCGATGCGTGCGCTGTCCGCACAGGTATGGGTCACCGAGATCGACCCGATCTGTGCGCTGCAGGCAGCGATGGAAGGTTTCCGCGTCGTGACCATGGAATATGCCGCCGATAAGGCCGACATCTTCGTCACCACTACCGGCAACTTCCATGTCATCGAACATGATCACATGGCTGCAATGAAAAACAACGCCATCGTCTGCAACATCGGCCACTTCGACAACGAGATCAACGTCGCTTCGCTGGAAAAATACCAGTGGGAAGAAATCAAACCACAGGTCGACCATGTGATCTTCCCCGACGGCCATCGCATCATCCTGCTGGCCAAGGGTCGCCTGGTGAACCTGGGCTGTGCCACGGGCCATCCGTCGTACGTGATGTCCTCGTCCTTCGCCAACCAGACCATCGCCCAGATCGAACTGTGGACCGAAGCACAGAAAGGCAGCAACAAGTACCCGGTAGGCGTCTACACCTTGCCCAAGCACCTCGACGAAAAGGTCGCGCGCCTGCAACTGAAGACGCTGAACGCGCGACTGACGGAACTGACCGACGAACAGGCTGCCTACATCAACGTGCCGAAGGAAGGACCGTACAAGCCCGAGCATTACCGTTATTAAAACGATAATACAGGTATGATTACGAGGCAGACTTTCGCCCCTTAATTTTAATTAAGATAGAGGACGCCTCGAAGAACCGTAGCGAGCAGTTTGAGTGCAAGGTGCACGGCGCGGAGAAACCGGAATGTACACGCAGTGCATGAGGATTTCGAAAACGGAGTTTCGGTGCAGACTAATGCGCGCAGCGCGTTATGTCGAAACCAACACCGCGCAACGCAGCAATCGAACTGCGCAGCAGGTTATTCGAGGTGAACTGAAATGTTGCTACGACTGCTATTAATCTGGTCCCTGAACGCACTCGCCCTGGTGGCGGTGGCGAGCTTCGTGCCCGGCATCCGCGTGGACGGTTTCATGGCAGCCTTCATTGCGGCCCTCGTCCTCGGCCTCGTCAACACACTCGTTCGCCCGATCTTCGTGGTGCTAACGCTACCCGTTACAATAGTCACACTTGGACTTTTCATCCTTGTCATCAACGGGCTGATGTTCTGGTTCGCAGGGTCCATTCTGCGCGGCTTTTTTGTCGACAGCTTCTGGCATGGTGTGTTGGGCGCAGTCCTGTACAGCATCTTTACCTGGGCGCTGAGTTCAGCTGCCACACAACTGCTTGTGAGAAAACATGACAATTTCAAAAACCCCGATCAGTTTTGAGTTCTACCCACCGCAATCAGCGGAAGGTACTGAAAGACTAACTGCAGTACGTCAGCGCCTTGCCGCGCTCAAGCCGGACTATTTCTCCGTCACCTTCGGCGCGGGCGGTTCCGCCCAGGATCGCACGCTGGAAACCATCAAACAAATACACGACGAGGGTCATAGCGCCGCACCACATCTTTCCTGCGTCGGCTCCACGCGCGACAATATCCAGGCGATGCTGCTTGCCTATAAGAACATGGGTATCAAACGTATCGTTGCATTGCGCGGCGACTTGCCATCCGGCATGCGCAGCATTGGCGAGTTCCAGTACGCCAACGAACTGGTGTCGTTCATCCGCGCCCGGACCGGCGAACACTTCCAGATCGAAGTGGCTGCCTACCCGGAGTTTCATCCGCAAGCCAGGTCTGCGCGCGACGACATGCTCAACTTCAAACGCAAGATAAATGCGGGCGCCAATTCGGCCATCACGCAATACTTTTACAACCCGGACGCCTATTTCCACTTCGTCGATGAAACACGCAAGCTTGGCGTCACCGCACCCATCGTACCGGGCATCATGCCCGTCGTACGCTTCTCGCAGCTTGCGCGCTTTTCCGACAATTGCGGCGCCGAAATCCCGCGCTGGATCAGAAAAACCATGGAAGGTTACGGCGATGATCAGGAATCCGTGCAAAAGTTCGGACTGGATGTCGTCACCTGGCTGTGCGAAAAACTTATTGCGGGCGGTGTACCTGGCCTGCATTTCTACACGCTGAACCAGGCCAAGGCTTCCATCGAAATCCTGCATCGGCTGGGTTATCGCGCTTGAGTTGCTCATGAGTATTAGCAAGCTTTCATCCACGAAAAACACGAAAGGCACAAAAAAGTGGTTCAGCCTGTTCTCAGCCATTTGTTCGTGAATTTCGTGGACAACCTGCAATGAAAGTTCCGGAACTTCTGCTTCCTGCCGCCTCGCTCGACAAAATGCGCACCGCCTACGCTTATGGTGCAGACGCTGTGTATGCCGGTCAGCCGCGCTACAGCCTGCGCGTGCGCAACAACGAATTCAAACTGGAACAACTCGCGCAAGGCATCGAAGAAGCGCATGCACAGGGCAAAAAGTTCTACGTCGCCAGCAACCTGATGCCGCACAACGCCAAGGTAAAGACTTACATGGCGGACATGGAGCCGGTTATCGCAATGCAGCCGGATGCGCTCATCATGGCCGACCCCGGCCTCATCGCCATGGTGCGCGAACGCTGGCCCGAACAGGTCGTTCACCTTTCCGTACAAGCCAACACTGTCAACTACGCGGCGGTGAAATTCTGGAAAACCCTCGGCCTGTCGCGCGTGATCCTGTCGCGCGAATTGTCGCTGGACGAAATCGAGGAAATCCGCCAGCAATGCCCGGACATTGAGCTCGAGGTGTTTATTCACGGTGCGCTGTGCATTGCTTATTCCGGACGTTGCCTGTTGTCCGGCTATTTCAATCATCGCGATGCAAACCAGGGCACCTGCACCAACGCTTGCCGCTGGGACTACAAGGTGGACAACGCAGAAGAAACCGGCACCGGAGAGATTCAAAAAATCGATTTCGATTTTGACAAGGCATTGAGCGAAGCCGAATTGTCCGAATGCGGCTCGCAACCCCGCCACCCGCTGGCCGACAAGGTGTATCTCATCTCACGCCATGATCATCCTGACGAACTCATGCCGGTGCTGGAAGACGAACACGGTACCTACATCATGAACTCCAGGGATCTGCGCGCAGTGGAGCATGTCGAGCGGCTGGTGAAGATCGGCGTGGATTCGCTCAAGGTCGAGGGCCGCACAAAATCCATCTATTACGTGGCACGTACCGCACAGGTGTATCGCCAGGCCATCGACGATGCCGTCAAAGGCCGGCCCTTTAATCTGGAATTGCTGGGCGCGCTGGATGCACTCGCCAACCGCGGCTACACCAGCGGCTTCTACGAACGTCACCACACCCACGAACAGCAAAACTACCTGCGCGGCCACTCCGAAAGTTTCCGCCAGCAATATGTCGGCGACATCGTGTCCTGCGCCAACGGCATGGCCGAGATCGAAGTAAAGAACAGGTTTCAGATCGGCGACAGGCTCGAAATCATCCATCCCTCCGGCAACAGCATCGTCGAACTCAAGGAAATGCAAAGCCCCGAAGGCGAAGCGCTTTACATCGCCCCGGGCAGCGGACACCACGTATACATCCCTTTGCAGGGCGAATATGCCAACGGCATGCTGGCACGATTCATCTAGCAGGTTCCACATCCTGATTAAGCCAGATTTAAGAAATTGCCCTTAAGCTTCCCGGCAACTTATCCAATCCGCCTGTCATGCAACGCGTCTTCTGATCGGCAATCTGGATCGAAGTACTCGTACATTTTCTTGAAAGGAGATTACCATGAGCTGGAAAAATTCTACTGTTCGTTACGGTTTGCTTTCCATGGGCATTCATTGGCTGATGCTGTTGTTATTTATTGCCGTATACGCAAGTGTCAACCTGCACGAATTGTTTCCCAAAGGCAGCGACACGCGCGGTGCGCTGATGACCTGGCATTTCATGCTCGGCTTGTTGACGTTTGTATTCGTCTGGCTGCGCCTGGCGGCCCGTTTCTCAGGCCCTACCCCGCTAATCCAGCCTGCGTTGCCTCACATGCAGGAGATATCTTCCAAGGCGCTGCATCTGGCACTATATGTGCTGATGATAGGCATGCCGATCACGGGCTGGCTGATGCTCAGTGCAGCAGGAAAACCGATCCCGTTCTTCGGCCTGGAATTGCCGGCACTGATCGGCAAAAACAAGGAGCTTGCGCATCAAATCAAGGAATTACATGAGTTTGTCGGCACCACGGGTTATTTCCTCATCGGCCTGCATGTTGTGGCAGGCTTGTACCATCACTACGTCAAGCACGATAACACGCTTGCCAGAATACTTCCCGAGCGGGGATGATCCGGTATGCCCGGGGCCGGCCCAAAACCCGGGCAAACACTTTTTCAAAGGCAAGCTGGTAAAGTAAATGACAATGAGGTTTGTTTATCCGGTTTCCGAAGCAGGATGAAAATCAAAGCCATCGGTATATCTTTCATCTGGCTGTTGCTGGCCGGCGGCCTGTTTTACTTTTTCAATTCAAAAGTACATCCGAACACCGCTGACAAACTGGGCAACAGCGGTGCAGAAGTAAAACTTGAAAGGGACCTGGGCGGACATTACCGCGCCGAAGCCTATATCAACGGCGTAAAAACCTCTGTTCTGGTTGATACCGGTGCAACAGACGTTTCCATTTCGAGGAATTTTGCCGAGAAACTGGGTATTAAAAGCATTGCTGCCATCCGTACGCAAACCGCAAACGGAGAAACCGTCGGCTATATGACCCGCCTGGAAAGCGTAAAGCTGGGTGGAATTGAAGCGCACGATGTTGCCGCAACAATCGTCAATGATCTGGGCGAAGACATGCTGCTCGGCATGTCTTTCCTGAGCAGGATGGACGTGCGCTTATATAAAGGGATCATGACTATCCGGGCTGCCGGCGATTGAACACAAGTCATGCGAGGAGCAAAATGAGCGAAGAACAATTCAGGCATGTAAGGGACGTTATCGAAGACACCCCAGGCAATACAGCCAATATGAGAGCGCGCGCCAAATTGATATGCGCCATTGCCGAATGCATCCGCAGCAGCGGCATGACCCAGGCCGAAGCCGCCAGGCTCCTCGGTGTTACCCAACCCCGCATTTCCAACCTGATGTGCGGCCGGATCGACGTATTCTCGCTCGACATGCTAGTCAACATGCTGGCTGCATTGAAAGTACGACTGGAAATGCGTCTGGAAAAGACGACGTAATGCACGCTCAATTGGATTTGCTGACATAATTCAATCTGATATTAATCAATCCAGACTGCCGTCATGATTTTTTCCGCCCTCTCCCAATCCGATCGTTACGCCGCGCTACACCCGCTATTCCAGCGCGCCTTTAACTACATCCGCGACACCGACCTGTTCGCAGTTGCGCCGGGGCGCTACAACATTGCGGGTGACGACCTGATTGTTATCGTGGAGCATGTGCCCGCCAAGATGAAGGATATGGTAAAGCTGGAGGCGCATCGCAAATACATCGACATCCAGCTCGTGCTGGAGGGTGATGAAACGATGGGGTGGAAACCTTTGGCGGATTGCCTGAACCCGGTAAGCGAATATAGCGAGGAAAAGGATATTCGTTTCTTTCACGATGCCCCCGCATCGTGGCTACCGGTACCGCCCGGTCATTTCTGCATTTTTTTCCCGGAAGATGCGCATGCGCCGCTTGTGGGCAAGGGCACAATACGCAAGGTGATTTTCAAGATCGCGACAAATCCTGCACGACCATAATTGTTCCGGCCACAATGCCTGATTCAGTTCCGATTTTGCTGTTGCGTATACTTACAGCAGTTCCATCGTACGCAGTTTATTTTTCAGCGCTTTGATCTGAGCATTCCTTCTAGCCAACTCCTTGTTCTTCAAAGCGATTTGCCTGTCTTTTTCGGCCAGTTGCTTATCCTTCTCCTCCAATAACCTGGTTTTTTTCTCCAAATTACCCAGCCCTTGCCGATTTCCCTTGCCGGCTTTATCAGAACGCGCTCCATAAGCTTGAAGTGAGGTTTCAGCAGAAGTGCGCTTAATCGTCTCTACCTGTTTTTCCAGCGGTTGATCTCGCAGATCCGGGAGTCTCAATGCAGTCGAAATAGCCAGCAGTCGATTTTCTTCCTGAAGGACAATCTGTTCTACCGTGACTTCCCCCGCGTCTGGCGATTTTCCATCGGCCGGAGTACCCGCTTGAGCGCCGCCATTTTTCATTATCCCAGCCGCCGCAGGCCTGAAGGAAACGCTAATCTTCAGCTGTGCCTGCAGAAGGGCGACCCGTTCATTGACATACTTTGCATGGTGCGCGGCAAATAATGCCGCCTCCCCCAGGCGTTTTACCAGCGCCTTGTCCTGATATCCGGCGGCAATTCCGCTCATGGAATCCTGGTAAACATGCAGCGCCTCGGCGTAAGTCAGAGGAGCCTGTTTTTCTGCGTTGTTCTTCTGGCTCTCTTCGTTGATCGTTTCACTCTCACGCAAAACACCAACCTGAACCGCCTTGATCACCAGCGCCGACATGGACTTGAGCAAATCGCGCTTATCCCTGTCGATGTTGCCCGGCTGTTCGCGTTCAACCTTGGTGATCAGTCTGCTCAGTTCTTCAATCACTGCCGCATATTCTTTTGGCAACAATTTGGGCGCATTCTCTTCTTGCAACTGGCCTTTGAGCTCCAACTCTTTGGAGAATCGGTACTTGACGATTTCCATGATGGAACGCCCCTTTTCCAGAATTGCATCGCCCTTGGCGGCATTGTTCACCGCCACTTCCCTTGTCATGCCGCCAGTCAACGCGCTTTTGCTTTCGCTCAGCACTTGCCTGGCTTCGCGAAAATAATTCGGCGCCAGAAATGGCATACCGGCCTCTTCGGCCTTATTTACATTCTTTTCCAAAGCGGCCACCACTTCCAGAGCAGAAAGACCTTTGTATTTGGCGACATTTTCCGTAGTTGGCTTAATATTGGTAATAGCCGGCATCATGCAACCCGCCAGAGACAGGGCAATCAAAATACTTGATATATAAAATCTATATGAATTCATCTGTTTGCTCCAAAATTGTATTTGGTGAAACCCGACCAATGATTGCATAGCCGGTATTAATTCAGTTTCTCAATGGTTTTTCAACCCTGTCAGTCAAAAGCAGCATCCCTTTCGTCCTCCGCCTCCGCCGCAACCGACCGCCTGTTCTTGAAATCGAACAGGTTCGCATCAAGCAATTGCGATGGCTTGATATTCTGCATGGCAGTAAAAATGTTCTGGCTGCGCCCCGGATACTCTTGCTCCCATTGCGCGAGCATTTCCTTGATGTTCTGGCGCTGCAGGTTTTCCTGCGAGCCGCACAGGTTGCAGGGGATGATGGGAAACTCCATGACCCGCGCGTAGCTGGCAATATCTTTTTCGGCGCAATAAGCCAGCGGCCTGATCACGACGTGGTCGCCTGTGTCGGTCACCAGTTTGGCTGGCATGGCTTTCAGCTTTCCACAGAAGAACATGTTCAGAAAGAGCGTTTCCACGATATCGTCGCGATGGTGTCCCAGCGCGATCTTGGTCGCACCAAGCTCTTTCGCCACTTTATAAATAATGCCGCGCCGCATACGCGAACACAGCGAACAGGTGGTCTTTCCCTCGGGGATCTTTTCCTTGACGATTGAATATGTGTCCTGCGTCTCAATGTGATAATCAACTCCGATGGATTTCAGATAATTCGGCAGCACATCGGCGGGAAAGCCCGGTTGCTTCTGATCCAGGTTCATCGCCACGATCTTGAAACTGATGGGTGCGCGCTTCTGCAACGCGCGCAGGATATCCAATAACGTGTAAGAATCCTTCCCGCCGCTCAGGCACACCATCACGGTGTCACCCTCTTCGATCATGTTGTAGTCACCAATGGTTTTGCCGACCTGGCTCTCCAGTCGGCTTCTGAGGCGGTTGAAGTTGGTGGAGTGACGTTTGAAATGGATGGGTTGTGAGATATCGTTCATTTAATGTTCTTTATCGTTATAAAAGTATTCTTCCCCCACGCCAGCCCTCCCCCTGCAAGGGGGACGGTCCGGATGGGGGTAGACAGGCAATTCACTCGCCATACTAAAGGTTAATACTCCGTCCGCCATCCACCGCAATCACCTGTCCGGTAATGTATGGCGCATCGGCGATCAAAAATTTGACGGTCCTGGCAATGTCGTCCGGTTCGCCCTCTCGTTTGAGCAGCGTATGCGAGATGATTTTGCGGCGCTGTTCTTCGTCCTGCCATGCTTCGTTTTCCGGCCACAGATTGACACCGGGCGAGATGCCGTTCACACGAATCTGGGGAGCCAGTTCCTGCGCCAATGCCCGCGTCAGCGCAGCCAGACCGGACTTGGCGACGCTGTACAGCAAATGTCCCTGCATCGGAAAATCGGCATGAATATCAATAATATTGACGATGCAGCCATGGCGGCGGCGCAATTCAGACATGGCCGCTTGCGCCAGAAACAGGGGTGCTTTCATATTGGTGCCCAGCAAATCGTTCCATTGCAGTTCACTCATTTTGTCCAGAGGAGTTGGATAAAAGCTGGAAGCATTGTTTACGACGGCATCCAGATGGCCGAACTGCTTCAGGGTCTCTTCGATCATGCGCGGCATGGTAGCGATATCCAGCAGATCGGCCTGAACCATATGGGCCGAGTCGGCGCGTTTCTCGTTCAGCTCGGCACGCAACGCCATCGCATCATACAGCGAACCATGGCAATGAATCGCCACATTGGCCCCTGCCGCATGCAAATGGCGCACAATGGCTGCGCCGACGCGCTTTGCACCGCCTGTCACCAAAACTGTTTTGCCTTGCATCGTCATTCCTACTAAACTCCTGTCACATAGACGCCCAAAACCCGATAGTCCACGAAAGGCACGAAATCACACGAACAGAACGTCTTAATACACACAAGTCAGTATCTCACTGTCTATTAGCCTTAACATATAAGATTGATCGAATTGTTTCGTGATTTTCGTGTTTTTCGTGGAAAGTTGTCTGTAAGGATTATACCCGACCATGTCTGTTGACCTGCCTGCCCCCAGTCCTGACGCGCTCGTACACAGTGCCAAGCTGTGCGAACTCATCCGCCAGGACATCGCCACACAGGGAGGGTGGATACCGTTTTCACGCTTCATGGAACTGGCGTTGTACGCGCCCGGGCTGGGCTACTACACAGCCGGTTCGCACAAGTTCGGCGATGAAGGCGACTTCATTACTGCACCCGAGCTTTCCACCCTGTTCGGCCGCACCATGGCACGGCAACTGGACGACGTCATGCAGAACAGCACACCGCATATCCTTGAACTCGGTGCGGGTAGCGGCAAGCTGGCATTGGATATCCTGACCGAACTGGAAAGCATGGATGCCCTGCCGGAAAGTTATTCTATCCTCGAAGTCAGTGCCGATTTGCGCCAGCGCCAACAGGCTATGATCAACAGCAAGCTACCCCATTTGGCTGACCGTCTCCATTGGCTGGAAGCGCTGCCGGAACATATTTCCGGTGCCGTCATCGGCAACGAAGTACTGGAT
This sequence comes from Sideroxydans sp., assembly GCA_050287265.1. Classification (GTDB taxonomy): domain Bacteria; phylum Pseudomonadota; class Gammaproteobacteria; order Burkholderiales; family Gallionellaceae; genus Sideroxyarcus. Next base: position 23,924 of record JBNKBO010000039.1, read on the forward strand.
GCACTGCCTGTACATCTGTTGCACTGGACCAAAGGCAAGGTTCAGGAACTCGGCGTAGCAAACAGGAACCACCGCTTCGTCTGGCAGGACAAGCCGCTGGAAACCCCTGCACTGTACGATATTATCGAAAGAATTCGCGTGCCTAACGATTACATCAGCGAAGTTTCGCTTACCGCGCGCGGACTCATTGCCAGCCTGTGTGAACGCATGAACAAGGGCGCGCTGTTATTCGTCGATTACGGTTTCGGCGCACGCGAGTATTACCACCCGCAGCGTTCGCGCGGCACGCTGATGTGCCACTATCGCCACCATTCACACGATGACCCGTTTTACCTGCCTGGCCTGCAGGATATCACCGCGCATGTGGACTTCACTGCCGTGGCTGAAGTCGCCATCGACTGCGGCGCGCACTTCCTCGGCTACACAAGCCAGGCAAATTTCCTGCTCAACAACGGCTTGCCGGATTTTCTCGGAGAAGTTTCACCGGATGATGTAAAAGCCTATGCACCGCTTTCCGCGCAACTGCAAAAACTCACCAGCCCGGCAGAAATGGGCGAGCTGTTCAAAGTAATCGCGTTGGGCATCGATATGAAGCAGCCGTTGACCGGCTTCCTGCGCGGCGACCTGTCGCGTTTGTTGTGAATCCAAAAAACTCATTACCCCGTCATTCCGGCGAAGGCCGGAATCCAGCAATAACAAACAGCCGCGAAGCGGACAAAACTACAATCTTTTTCCGCTTTCGCGGGGAATTTTCCTCAACCAGATTCCGGCCTTCGCCGGAATGACACAGTTATTGTACTGACGAACTATCCGGACTGTATTATTCGACCACATGCCGCACATCCACAGCTTTCCTCCCGTTGCCAATCCTGATGCAAGACTGCTGATCCTGGGCAGCATGCCCGGCAAGGAATCGTTGCGGCAAACCCAGTATTACGCCCACCCGCAGAACGCCTTCTGGAAAATCATGGGTGAACTCACCGGCGCCCATCCGCAACTGCCTTACGCAGAACGCCTGCTCAAGCTGACCGAAGCACATATCGCATTATGGGACGTACTTGCTTCCTGTGAACGCGAGAGCAGCCTGGATACGCATATCCGTAACGAAAAAGCGAACGACTTTGGCTCATTTTTCAGGCGGCATCCGCATATCTCGCATGTCTTCTTCAATGGCGCCAAAGCCGAGCAGAGTTTC
>JBNKBO010000040.1:0-24800 GCA_050287265.1 Sideroxydans sp.
GCCAATGCCACTTGTGAAGGCGTAACATTTTTTGCACCCGCAATTTCTTTGACCTTTTCGACAAGTTTCCGGTTATTTGCAATCGCCTCTTCGCTGAAGCGTGGCTGGGTCAATCGCCAATCATTTGGATCGAGGTCTTCGCGTTTTTGTATGGCGCCAGTCAAAAATCCGCGGCCAAGCGGACTGTAAGCGACAAAGCCGATTCCAAGCTCACGCGCTTTTGGCAAAATACTTTCTTCGACATCACGCGACCAGAGCGAAAGCTCGGTTTGCAGTGCGGAGATCGGGTGGACATTGTTTGCCTTTTCCAAGTCTTCAGCACTGGCCTCTGACAAACCGATGTAGTGAACTTTACCCGCCTTGACCAGTTCGGCCATCGCGCCGATCGTTTCTTCGATGGGGACTTCCGGATCGGGACGATGCTGGTAGTAAAGGTCGATATAGTCAGTATTCAGGCGCTTCAGCGAAGCATCGCAGCAGGCTTTGACGTATTCCGGTGAACCGCTGATACCGAGCCAGCCGCCGTCCTGGGTACGCTTGACGCCAAACTTTGTGGCCAGAATGACTTTCTTGCGGCGATTCGCCAGCGCTTTACCAAGCAATTCTTCGTTGGTAAACGGGCCGTACATATCCGCGGTATCCCAGAAATTACAACCAAGCTCAAGTGCTTCGTCGAGCAGTTTCAGACTTTCGCTATCATTAGATTGACCGTAAAAATCCGACATACCCATGCAGCCAAGTCCAACGGCAGGAACTTTCAGGCCTTGTTGACCGAGTTTGACTATTTTCATGGTGCCTCCCAAATGAGTAATTTAAAGAAGGTAATTACAAGGAGTCAGGCTCAACATCCCCTGGTTTTCAGTATCACACGGCTTAGAATCCGTTGTTAATGTAACCGATTATGCGGCCAGTTGCCTGGCATAGCCAACTGGCTGTGCCGGCACCGTATGTATTGACTCCTGATCTCACCGTTAAGGGACAATGGAACACAACTGCCGTCATTCCCGCCCCCGACTACCCAATTCGAGGGCAGGCTGCGGCGGGAATCCCACTTTGTTTATGTAAAATGCCGTTACGATTGTTGTCTCCGCTATGCGGAGAATTCTTTGCTTTTACTGGATTCCCGCCTGCGCGGGAATGACGAACCTCTATGGACTCACTAAGCCAATTGATCACCAGCGACCTCAGCCTGTGGGGCTTGTTCATCAGCAGCTTTCTCGCGGCGACCTTGCTGCCGGGCGGCTCGGAAGCTGTGCTGTTCGGCATATTGAAACTGCATCCCGAACTCTACTGGCCTGCGCTGATGGCCGGCTCGCTCGGCAATACGCTGGGCGGGATGGTGACCTTCGGCATGGGGTGGATGATTGCGCGGCTCCAACACGGTGGTGCAGAACATTCCGGTACGAGAGGAGCCGCGTCGCACCTGCTCCCGCAGACGGCTGGCTCCGCCAGTAACGTGTCGCAGGTGCAGTTCCAACGCGGTGGTGCGGAGCACTCCGGTGCGGGAGGAACTGCGTCGCACCCGCCATCGCAACCCGGTGGGGTTCCCGATAACGCATCGCGGGGGCGGACACAACAGCTCAAGCATGTGGAAAAAGTAAGGACTTACGGTTCTCCCATACTGGTACTGGCATGGGTACCACTGGTCGGCGATGCATTATGCCTTGCCGGCGGCTGGCTGCGTCTCAACTGGTGGCAGGCAGCACTGTTCATGGCACTCGGAAAATTCGCGCGCTATTGGGTGATCGCAGCCGCCACCCATTATTGATCCAGCGCACAAAACAAGTCCATTCGCACTAAAGATTTCCCGATTGCAACCGTAAGGTATACAGAATACAGTTACTCCCTACCCCGCAGAATCGTGCCTTATGGAAAAGCGCCTGACCCCTGCCAGAATCGCGCTGTTGTACGCCGCATTTGCCGGGCTGTGGATCTTCGCGTCCGACAAAATACTGGCTTTGGCCGTCCCCGACTCGGCTCTGATCATAAAAATAAGCCTGTTCAAAGGTTTCGTTTTCGTCCTCATTACCACCTGGCTGCTATATCAACTGATGCAGACCATGGTTACCACGACAGTGCTGTCCGGCAATGCCAGCGTGCAAACAGCCGGTATATTCAAAATACGCAGCCTGCGTGCGATTTTTTTGGGATTGGTCATGGTCGTGCCGCTGTTCGGTTACGGTATCGCAAAAATCTACGGCCCCCATATTCAAAAGGAAGCATTTGAAGACCTGACGGCCATCGCTGAACTGAAAGCGGCACAGGTTGAAACCTGGTTGCAGGAACGCAGCAACGACGCCAATGAGCTTGCCGAAAATGGCGGGTTCACAGACCGATACGAACAATGGCTGAAATACGGAAATGCAAAAGCAAAATCCCTTCTGCTTTCACGCTTGAATGTGATTGCCCGTACTCACGGGTACGAACCTGCGCTGTTGCGGGCTGATGGCCGTCGAGCAATGACATCGGGCACGGCGCCCGACCCGGTCTCTGAGCGTGAATGGCAAAAACTGCTGAAGTCAGCGTTCAGCAGCGGGAAAGTGCAGCACAGCGACTTGTATCGCGACAGCAACAACAAGTCACGGCTCGATTATGTCATTCCGTTGCGCCTGTCCAACCCGCAACGAATGGTGGGCGCAGTCGTGCTGCGCGCGCCGGTCGAGAGTTTCCTATTCCCGCTGATCCAGTCATGGCCCACGGCCAGCCCCAGTGCCGAGACTGTGCTGATACGGCGCGAAGGCAACCAGATTCTGCACCTGAATGAATTGCGCCACCGCAAGGGATCGGCAATGACGCTGCGCATGCCGATGAGTCGCCATGAACTGATATCTGTCTCCGCCATGCGCAACAACAAACCCATGACCCTGGAGGGCAGGGACTATCGTGACGTGCGTGTATTGGCCGCCACGCGCCCGATACGGGGCACCGACTGGCATCTGATTGCAAAAGTGGATCAGAACGAAGTCATGGCGTTACTGCACGAAATGCTGTTCTGGGTCAGCCTGGTCGCCATCATTGCCGTCACGGTCGTGGCCAGTGCCGTGCTGATGCTGTGGCGGCAACAGCAACGTATGCACCAGATGGAACTGGACGTCCGGACATTGGAGCAGGACAGACAACTCAAGCTGTTTTACGACCTTCCGTTCATCGGTATGGCCATCAGTTCGCCTGTCAGCAAGACGTGGCAGTATGTAAACGACCACCTGTGCGACATGCTCGGCTACTCGCGTGATGAGTTGCTCAACACGACCTGGGCTGACATCACCCACAGCGACAACCTGGACGACTACTTCACGCAATTCGACCGGATGAAAGCTGGAGAAATCGACGGCTATTCGATGGAGAAACGCTTCCTGCGCAAGGACGGCTCGCCCATCAGTGTCAACCTCAATGTCAAATGCACACGCGGGTCCGACGGCAAAGTCGACCATATCGTGGCGATGATAGAAGACATCACCGAACGCAAGCAGGCCGAAGCGCTGTTAAGAAGAACCGAACAGGACTTGCTCGCAGCCCAGGAAATCGGCCGCTTCGGCAGTTACGATTACGACATCGTCAACGACAGATGGACGAGTTCCGCTGTCATGGACAGGATATTCGGCATTGACGCAAGCTTCACGCGCAATGCGGCCGGATGGGGCGAACTCGTTCACCCTTCCCAGCGCGAAGAAATGCTCGCCTACCTGGGCAACATTGTGGAGCGGCATCTGCCCTTCGACAAAGAATACCGCATCATCAACCACAGCGACAGCAAGGAACGCTGGGTGCAGGGATTGGGCAAAGTGACTTACAGCCCGGACGGCGTAGCTCTGCGCATGACGGGAACCATTCAGGACATCACCGAACGCAAACGATCCGAAGCGGCATTGCGCGAGAGCGAGGACCGTTTCCGCAGTATTTTTACCAGCGCCATCGACGGCATACTGCTGGCGAATACGGACACAGGAAAATTCGTCATGTCCAACCCGGCAATCGAACGCATGCTGGGATATTCTTCTGAAGAAATCCTCGGCATCGGTGTGACTGACATCCACCCGGCAGAAGCGCTCCCCCAGGTAAAGGCTGTATTCGACAGGCAAATGCGCGGTGAAATTTCGCTTGCTGCCGATTTGCCCATCAAACGCAAGGACGGAACGGTATTCTTCGCCGACATCAATTCGGCCCCGATCACGATTGCAGGCAAACCGTGCCTGATGGGCACTTTCCGCGACGTGACCGAACGCAAGAAGGACGAGGATAAACTGCGCCAGTCGGCCACCGTGTTCGAGAGCAGCCACAACGGCGTAACAATCACCGATCTCGACGGCAACATCATTGCCGTAAACGCTGCATTCCAGAAGATCACCGGCTACAGCGAAGCCGAGGTGCTGGGCAAGAATCCGCGCGTCCTGCATTCCGGCCGCCAGTCCAAGGATTTCTACCAGAGCATGTGGGCCAACATCCTGCAAGCCGGCTACTGGCATGGCGAAATCTGGAACCGGCGCAAGAATGGCGAGATCTATCCCGAGTGGCTGACCATCAGCGCCGTGAAAGATGCAGAAGGCAAGACCACGCATTACGTGGGCACCTTCTCCGACCTCAGCCAGATCAAGCAGTCGGAGGAAAAGGCGGAACATCTGGCGCATTACGATCCGCTCACCGACCTGCCCAACCGCCTGCTGGTGCTATCGCATTTGAATCATGTACTGGCACGTGCGCATCGGCATCAACGCCACGTCGGGGTGCTGTACCTCGATCTGGATCGATTCAAGAACGTCAACGACAGCCTGGGCTATCCGGTCGGCGACGAACTGCTGGTCAAACTGACCGAACGCCTGACCATGCATATGCGCAGCGAGGACATACTGGCCCGTCTGGGCGGCGATGAGTTTTTGCTGGTGCTTGAATCCGTGCTGACGCCGGAGGACGCAGCCACCGTGGCGCGGACGCTGCTCGATTTGTTGGCGCAACCTTTCACGCTTTCCGGAGAGCAGGAAATCTTTATCGGCGCCAGCATCGGCATCAGCGTATTTCCGAATGACGGTAACAGTGCAGACCAGCTTATCCAGTATGCCGATGCCGCCATGCATCAGGCCAAGGAACAGGGGCGCAACAATTACCTTTTCTATACCGACTCGCTTACGCGCACTTCCGGCGAACATCTGGAACTCGAAACGCGCTTGCGTCATGCGATCGCTGCCGATCAGTTACGCGTCTATTACCAGCCGCAAGTGGATATCGCGACCGGCCACATCATCGGGGCCGAAGCCCTGGTGCGCTGGCAGGATCCCGAACGCGGGTTGATCACGCCCGCCGATTTCATACTGCTGGCGGAAGAAACCGGGCTGATCGGCAACATCGGCGAATGGGTCTTGAAGGAAGCCTGCCTGCAAGGCAGGCGCTGGATCGAATCCGGGCAGCCGTTCATGACGGTGGCGATCAATCTGTCCCCGCACCAGTTCAAGCGCAGCAACATCGTTGACGTCGTGTCCCGGATTTTGGCCGAAACCGGGTTTCCCGCCGACCGGCTGGAGCTGGAATTGACCGAGAGCGCTTTGATGCAGCAGGAAGAGAAAGCGGTCACCATGCTGCATCTGCTGCGCGCGCAAGGCATACGCCTGGCGATCGACGACTTCGGTACCGGCTATTCTTCGCTCGCTTATCTCAAACGTTTCCCGCTCGATGTCCTGAAAATCGACAAGAGCTTTGTCGATGACATCCCTTTTCATCAGGACGACATGGAGATCGCATCCACCATCATTGCCATGGGACACTCGCTGGGCTTCAAGGTGCTGGCGGAAGGCGTGGAAACACCGGAGCAACTGAATTTCCTGCAAAAAAAGGGATGTGATATGTATCAGGGTTATCTCACCAGCCCGCCCGTTCCGCCGGAAGAATTCGAAAAAATGCTGCAAAAAAGTTCGCCTGCTGCAAGTCACGTCAAAACCGGAAAAACGGCACGACACAGGAATTGACAAATACAATACTGACACGATGGTTTGCATGAAACGCAAGCAATGGCATCATAGGTACCCATGAGCACATTTAAAGTCATGCAATTCAATATGCAGTTCGGCCAGATATGGGAAGAAGGCAATACCGGCCCCGCCCCCATCGATCTTGGCTTGACCATCGCCGAGATTCGCAAGCGCGATGCGGATATCGTCATACTGCAGGAAGTAGAACACGCGCAACCCGGTGGCGTGCAGACAGAGCCGCCCCCCAATTACACCCGCTTGAGCGCCGCGCTGGAAAATTATCACGGTTATTTTTCCTACCCGAAAGCCGACCCGCGAGAATTGCCTTTCGGCATCGGGCTGGCTATCTTTTCCAAGACGCCGCTGCGCGAGACCTTCCGCTACGACCTGCCCTCCCCCCCCATCGAATTCGAATTCGAGGGCGAAAAAAAGACCCCGACCGACCGCCTGCTCATCGGCGCAATGACCACCCTGCTCGGTCACGACCTGCAGCTGTTCAACACCCACCTGCTCGCGCATTTCATGCTCAACTCATCGAGCGAGGTCTTTCCCGAACAGCGGCAACTGGTCGTCGACCAGGTACGCAGCCGCACAACCGGCCCGGCGCTGATCTCCGGCGATTTCAACGTCAGCAATCGCGACTCGCTGGTCAGCCAGTTTGTCGAAATCGGATTCCACACCGTACAGATGAACGAAATCACCTGGCGCCACCGCCCCTATGTGCTGGACCATATTTTCCACAGCAAGGAACTGCGCCCGGTGAATTACATCGTCAAGCCGACCAAGGCATCGGATCACCACATCCTGATCGCGGAATTCGAGTTCGCCCAGTAAACCGGGGGAATCGTCCCGGCCGATTGAGGTTTCCATATTTAGCGGCAACGTGCGAATTCTTTTACTCCGTCATTCCGGCGAAGGCCGGAATCCAGATAATTGACAAGACTCCACGCAGTGACAACACCAGCAATATGGCTCTGTCCGCTACGTGGAGTTATATGATGATCTGGATTCCGGCCTTCGCCGGAATGACGGTTACAACTAACGTGTGCAATGAATTACGGAAAGATCAATATCTTTCCTGCAGCATCCTCAACCCCCACGCCACGCCGAAACCATTCACCTCATGCGCAACGATACCCAGCCCGCCGTCGCAGCGGCTGGATGACAGATCCACATGCAGCCAGGGCGTATCGTGTTCGACAAAGCGCCTGAGGAAACGCGTAGCAAGAATATGGTCGGCATCGCCCGCCAGCGTGCACTGTTTGATATCGGCCACTTTTGAATCCAGTTCGGCCTCGTAATCTTCATCCTGCGGAAATGCGCACAGGCGTTCGCCGCTCAGTTTGCCCGCATTCACTGCAAGCTGTGCCAGTTCGTCACTGGTGGCGAACACGCCGGAATAGCGCGCACCCAGTGCGGTCGCCATGCTGCCGGTGAGCGTGGCGAAATCGATCATCAGGTTCGGTTTGGCACGTGAGGCAAGCGTAAGCGTATCGGCCAGCACCATGCGTCCTTCGGCATCGGTGTGTATCACTTCGATGTGAGTGCCGTTGAGCGATTTGACGATGTCATTCTGCTTGTATGCCTTGGGGCTGATGTGGTTCTGCGCCAGCGCCAGCCAGCAGTCGATATTCAGCGGCAATTTCTGCCGCGTGGCCGCGAGCAGGATGCCCAGCGACACCGCGGAGCCGTTCATATCCTCGTGCATGTTGTGCATGTAGCGCGAGGGCTTCAGGTTATGGCCGCCGGTATCGAAGCAGATGCCCTTGCCCACCAGCGAGACAGTACGCTTCGCTTTCGGATGGCGGTACGAAAGATGCACAATGGCCGCATCCTCCGGATCGCTGCCCTGCGCCACCGCCACGAATGCCCCCGCGCCCATCTTGCGCAACTTCGGCATGGTGAATTCCTCAAGCTTCCAGCCATTCGCCTGCGCCAGCTTCTTCACGCGCTGGCGATACATGCCCGGCGTCAACTCGTTCGGCGGCAGGATAGTCAGCTCGCGGCACAGCAGGTTGCCTTCGGCCTGCGCACGCAAGACATCAAAGGCTTTCTTATCCAACACCGAACCATCCCCTCCCCCTTGCGCAGTACTCACACTCTTCCCTCTCCCTTGCAGGGAGAGGGCTGGGGAGAGGGTAGAACCTTTCGCACCACGCAAACCCTTCCCTCCCACTTGCGCGACACCCAAACTCTCCCCTCCCCCTTGCAGGGGGAGGGTTAGGGAGGGGGTAGAAACTTTCGCCCCCCGCCGACTGGCAGAAGCAAGGGAAGCATTCAAATTCACCAACTCAATCTTCTGCAGCGGCTTGCGCTCATCCTTCTTCTTGTGCACCGGCAACAAAGAGCCATTCACCCACGCGCCATACACCGCAAGTTCGGCAGCAAGTTGTGCCGTTACGCCCGACACCGCAATGCCCAGCACCTTGGGCTGCTCCTCCAGCAGCAATTGCAGCGCCTTGCGCACCACCACCTGCTGTGCAAAGACATCCTTCTTCTCATCCAGCATCGCCCACGCCACCAGCGTGCCATCCGCAGCATTCGCTGCGATGGGCGACTTAGCCAGTTCCTCCACTTTCATATTGCGCCGTTTGAGCGTCGCGGCAAGCAGGCTGGCGTGCGGAGTATCCTTGGGCAAGGTCTTGACCTTGGGAAAGAGGATGAGTTGGTGGGAGGCGGAAAGGGTGTTGGAAAAAGCAAGTTGAGCGAGGGGCATGGTGTTCTCCTGAAATCAGCCGCCAATTATACGGGCAATCCTTCCCGGCACGCTTGATTCGCTGACTCACCCCTGATCAGACCTACTGTGACTTAATTTAATTCAAATTCGCCCACGTAGTCACCAAGGCATCAACCGACAGGCATTGCCCGAAGTTCGGCCAAAGCGGACGATGGCATCTTTCTAAATAAAATGGAGAATGTTGTCTATGTACTGATTACGGCTTTAACAACCACACCATGTGAAATAATCACAAATGCGCACCTCCTAACTTTGGCAATATGATTGAGGAAGCACTAACAGGGGACCAAATGAGCACCGCAGGAATACTCTCTAACCGTGGAGATAACTACCAGACCCTAGTTGCCTTCGACTGGGCATTGACTGCCCTATCTGACCCCGAGTTTCAATGGCTCGAAATAGATTCGTCGACCTATCTGGTTGACGATGTCGTAGTTGGTAAATCTGATAGATCTTTGATTTGCTGCCAGTGCAAAAAGAACCAGGCAGACTTCAGCGCATGGTCGATAGCGGACCTCGCGGAAGAATTGGACAAGGCTTCCAAGGCACTGGCAAAGAATCAACAAAGCCAAGTCCGTTTCTATTCACGTAGCGAGTTTGGTGTAATCGCTAAACTTCGTGAATTCAGTACTCTCTACAACAGCGAGACCGACTATCGCGCAAATTTGACCAAAGAGCATACAAAAACAGATAGTGCTCTGGCTGCGCGCCTTGCCGCTTCGGGTTCCGCTCTCTCGACCTATGAATTCCTGCAATATATCTCCTTCGAGATCAGTCCCGATTTCGATCGCATGAAAACATTGCTGCGCGAGCGGTTACGTCAGATGGCGAGCAACTCAAATGCCGCATTTGATGCTCTATGGACCCGCCTCGATATGCTTGGCGGGCGCATGGTGAGCTGCAGTCTGGCTGCCACCACTCAGCATCGCCTAACTAAAAGCGATCTCAAAGACATTCTTCGCCAAGCGGGAGCAATGCTTGTTCCGGCCATGTCAATAACTGATGTGCGGACATCGTTTGCTAGCACTTCGGCCATCGGTAGATCGTGGCAGCGGGATATTGCCGGACAGCGCATTTCGAGCCCAGTTATGAACGAACTCCTCGTCGCCATTGACAAAAGGAAACGCGCCATCTTGCTAACGGGGCTTCCGGGATCCGGCAAAACCTGTGTGATGCTGAGTTTGCAAGAGACGCTAGAGAAGCGTTCACAAACCCGAACGGACATGGTGCCGCTCTTCATTCAGTCGCGCGAATTCGCCGACTTTTCAACAGCACAGGAGCGCCAAGCACAAGGTTTACCCGAGCAATGGGTTGAACAGGCTGCCCGTTTGGCAGAAGACGCGCATGTAGTCGTGGTCATCGACTCTATTGACGTCCTGTCTATTGCTCGCGAGCACAGCATATTGACGTACTTTCTGGCACAAATCGACCAACTACTATCGATCCCCAACATTACCGTGGTCACAGCCTGCCGCGACTTCGACCGGCGCTATGATCATCGCATTGCTGCACGCACATGGGATTTCGAATTGCAGTGCCGTTCGTTGGATTGGGATGTGGAAGTTCTGCCGCTACTAGATAAACTCGGAATCGATTCGACCGCCACCGATGACGCCACTCGCGAACTGATCCGTAATCCGCGCGAATTGGCATTGTTTGTCGAACTGGCCTTACGCGAAGGCAGCTTCAGCGTTGTAACCAGCCAAGCGCTGGCGCAAAAATATCTTGACACCATCGTGCGATCCGACCCAGCACTGGGGGATACTGCGATGCAAGCAATTGAAGTCATTGCCAACGAAATGCTGATGTCGCGCAACCTGTCGATCCCTCTGCAGCGCTTCAGCGCCTCGCAGGACATTCAGCGGCGGCTGTGCAGTCTCAATGTATTGCAGGGTACGCATGATGGGAAATTGACGTTTGGACATCAAACTTTGCTGGATGTGCTGGTGATAAGCGGGGCTGTGCGCCGAGGAATCTCGCTCTACGAGTTCATCCAGGGCTTGCCGCCAGTCCCATTCGTGCGACCTAGCATACGTAGCTTTGTCGCACAGTTGGCAATGGGAGACCGCCGTCAGTTCAGGAAACAACTGCGAGCGGTATTGACGGGCAACGCCGCCTTCCACATCCGCCGACTGATTGCAGAATCCTTTGCTCAGCAAAGGCCGGAGGATGCAGACTGGCCGCTGATACGAGACTTGCGAGAAAGGCATCGCGAGGTGTTTCAGGTCATTTATTACGAAACATCGTTGGTTGAATGGCATCACTTCTGGCTTGCACATCTGGTGCCCGTGCTGAAGGAAGCACGCGATACCGTGGAACTAACGGCGCATGTACATAAGGTAGCACAATGGCAAAACGAAGATACCGCTGGAGTATTAGCATTCTGGATGGAGGCACTGTCGCTGGATTGGTTGAACGGTAACAGAATCGCCGAGCGGTTAGAGCTCTCTTTATTCGAATTCGAAACGGAAAATTTACCGCTGATTGCCCCCTTGCTAGAATGGCTGCTCAGCATTCCGAGACAAGAACACAGCTTCTTGGGAGTTTCTGTCGCGCGCTGTGTTGCCGCCGGCGCTGTTGACGACAGATTGCTATGGCACTATATCGTTGGCGACATCGGCGAAGACGATGTGATGGAATATCATTTTGGCAAGAAATTGCATTGCCAATCCCATGAATTTGGAAATAAAAACGACAACTTCCTGAAACAGCGGATGGTGCAATCCATCATCCTTCTTGATTTGGCGCTGGAAACAATCGAACAGTGGAGCCAAATCAGGGCAGCTCGCTATGGCGATACCAAAGTAGGCTTCCGAAATGGGTACCTGAGCCATACCTCATACAATGATGCCCATACACAGACTGATGATCAACATATAGAAGCTGAACGGATATTGTTGGATGCAATTGAAACTGCCATCCTCGACCACGCAAATAGTCACTCTGATTGGTGGCAAAAAAATCGCGAACGTCTGTGCTTCAACCGTGAAGGTGCATTGTGTTACTTCGCCATCCTAGCTTTCACCGACAATCCCCAAGCCAATATCGACTTGATCGGACGCCTGTTGTGCGACAGAAATTTTCTGGAGTCCGAACTTTGCTATGAACTAGGAACTTTGATCCAGACAGCATTCATCTACCTCGATAGTTCCACACAAGATGCAGTGATGGCGATAATACAAAGTGTTTGGGAAGAGCCGGAGCAGGCAACAGATGGAAGCACCCGTTTCCGGATCTTGAAGAAGATATCTGAATATATATCCGCCATCCCATGCCACCTGCGCTCAACGGACGCACAAACAGTATTGGATGCTTATGAAAAATCAAATGGAACATTAGTCAGGCTACCTTCCATCGGCATGCGCGGCGGCACGGTTTCAGCCCCATTCTCATACGAGGTGTTTCTTAACACAAATGATAGCGGGGTGTTGCGTCTACTTACACACTACACCGGTCATAGAAACGACCATGGACTCGATTCCTTGATTGGTGGTGAGCGAGAAGTCGGCTGGCAATTGCGCGAGGCATCATCGCGCCACCCCACCCGATTTCTGCGATTGCTATCCACACATTGGGCTTGGATTTCATCAAGCTTTTGTGATGACATTATGGACGGCATCGCCAGCTACCTCGCACATCGCTATGGCAATTTGCAATCCAACTCCCCTTGGGCTCCGCTTGAGGAGCCAGACGCAACTGCCTTGGCCAGTCAAATTCTAGACGAACTGGAAAGACATCCCGCCCACTGGCAACTTAACCGCTCCGCCGCCAAAGCCTTGGAATCCTGTGCTCACGTCATCCAGGACACACGAAATGCAGCGCGGCTGGCATTCTTGTCTGTAGGCTTTTGCATCTATGGAGAAGAAAGCACACTCCACGGTGATTCGGTTGATTTGCTTACTTCAGGGATCAACATGATGAGCGGGAATGCCTGCGAGGCATTGATGATTGTAGCGACCAATCTACAAGAACAGCGAATTCCATTTCCCGAGTTGTTGCCAAAAGCACTAAGAAGGTTTTCCCGCAACGAGCATCCAGCAATACGCGCTCTGATTCTGCGGCGCTTGCCCTACATCCAAGGCCAGAATCCCGTGTTGGGTTGGGAATTATTTCACCTTGCCATGCAGGACGCTGCGGGTCTTTGGGAATCCGCCGAACGCTGTCTTTATTACGCCTACCACGATAACTTCGAGAAAGTTGCCCCTTCGCTTGAGCGTATCCGCCGTGAGGGCACTAAGAGGGACATGGAAACCTGGGGGCGCATTTCGAGTTTGGCTGCCATGACGGGGCACATCGACTTTGCCGTTTTGCTTGGGGAGTTGTCGGCCCTCGGCGTTGCGGAGGCTTGGCATGGAGCAGCGAGCGTTTGGACTCACGCTGAAAATATCAGACTACATCGCGAACAATGCTTTGCTGGTATCGAGACTGGCTTGCGTGCAAGCATGCCTCATGCAAAGGCAGTCGCACAACATGTCGATAATATCTTCCGGGACAATACGCCACCAATTGCCGTTCCAATAGAACTGATACTTCTTTGCTTTAACGTGTTCGAAAACGATGGTGAGAACAAACATCACCGCCTATTCCAATTTGACGAATGGCTCAACGCGATTTCACAGCGAGATCCAGAGCACGCCTTAGCCGCAACAGAAATTTACTTGTCCTATGTCAGTCATGCCAAGCCTTATTTTTACGATCATGAAAATCGACTTGCACAATTAATGACCCGGCTTTTTGCCGATGCAGAGGAACGGGAAGAATCCGACCACGGTGCGATGCTAAAGCGTGTGGTATCGGTACAGGATTTACTGCTGTCAATGGGATTGAACACCATCAACGATTGGCTAAAGGCGGCTGAGAGACAATGACTATGCGCTTATAAAAACAGGGGCTCTTTCATCGGCCAAGTACCGAACGGCTGCTTCGGCCGAACTTCAGACAACACGTATCAGTTGAACTCTGAGTTGTTACACATCACCTCAATATCTCGGGTATCGCCACGCTCCACCCAACCTGCGTTCAATCCGGCACGGAGACAGCAGATTAACACGCACCCTGTGCTAGCATTACACCCCTGAACATGCTGCCCGATGTAGCGACACAACGAGTCATTCCATGCGCCAATACCTTGATTTAATGCAACACGTGCTGGACCACGGCACCCAAAAATCCGACCGCACCGGCACCGGCACCACCAGCGTTTTCGGCTACCAGATGCGTTTCGACCTCTCGCAGGGCTTTCCGCTGGTCACCACCAAGAAATGCCACCTGAAATCCATCATCCATGAGTTGCTGTGGTTTTTGCAGGGCAACACCAATATCAAGTACCTGAAGGACAACGGCGTCAGTATCTGGGACGAGTGGGCCAATGAGGACGGCGAGCTCGGCCCGGTGTATGGCAAACAGTGGCGCTCATGGGAAACGGTGGATGGCCGCGTGATCGACCAGATATGGGACGCGGTGGAGCAGATCAGGCACAACCCGGATTCGCGCCGCATCATCGTCTCGGCCTGGAATGTGGGCGAACTGAACCGGATGGCGCTCGCGCCCTGCCATGCTTTCTTCCAGTTCTATGTGGCGGACGGCAAACTCTCGTGCCAGCTATACCAGCGCAGCGCCGACATTTTCCTCGGCGTGCCGTTCAATATCGCTTCGTATGCCTTGCTCACGATGATGATGGCGCAGGTGTGTAACCTGAAATATGGCGACTTCGTGCACACCTTCGGCGATGCGCATTTGTACTCCAACCACATGGAACAGGTGGCGCTGCAACTTTCGCGCGAACCCCGCCCGCTGCCGACGATGAAGATCAACCCGGATGTGAAGGACATCTTCAAATTCAAGTTCGAGGATTTCACGCTGGAAGGTTACGACCCGCATCCCGCGATCAAAGCACCAGTAGCGGTCTAGGATACGGGATACAGGATTGAGGATTGAGGATTGAGTAAGGACAGCGGATGAAATATAGCGATCTACTTGTCTGGCAGAAGGCAATGGACCTGGTTACGGATATATATAAACTCACCTCAACTTTCCCTGCCGAAGAGCGGTTTGGTTTGGCATCACAAGCAAGGCGAGCTGCCACCTCCATTCCCTCCAACATCGCAGAAGGTCATGGAAGGAAAGCTTCCGGCGCATACATGAACCATATCTCCATTGCTCTGGGTTCGTTGATGGAGCTGGAAACTCAAATACAAATTGCCTTAAGGCTTGAGTTCATCCAGCAAGAAGAGGCTTCAGCGTTACTCGGCAGAACAGATGAGATCGGGAAAATGCTCAGCGGATTGAAGAAATCCATATCCACCTAACCGGAATAACAATGCCTACCTCCTCAATCCTCAATCCTAAAATCTCAATCCTGGTGGCTATGGCAAAGAATCGCACCATCGGCGTGAACAACGCGCTGCCCTGGCGCTGCCCGGAAGACCTGAAACATTTCAAGACGCTGACCATGGGGCACCACATGATCATGGGGCGCAAGACCTTCGATTCCATCGGCAAGCCGCTGCCGGGACGGACCACGGTGGTGGTTTCACGCAATGCTGAATTGAAAATTGAAGGCTGCGTCATTGCCCATTCGCTACAGAAAGCGATTGCTGCTTGCACAGGCGATCCCGAGATTTTTGTTGTGGGCGGTGCCGAGCTTTACCAGCAAGCCATATCGCTTGTGGATACGCTCTACATCACCGAAATACAGCAGGATGTGGAAGGCGATGCGCATTTCCCGGAATTCGATACGAGTGTCTGGCAGGAAATTTCGCGCGAAGTACGCTCGCAGGAAACGCCGCAGCCGCTGAAATACCATTTCGTGACCTACCGCAGGAAATAACCCGGCAGTACCGGCCTTGAGCAGCAGACGCTCGAGCCCCCTGCGGATGTCGAACTGTGCGAATTTCGCATCGCGCACGCCAAATGCGATAATCTCGAAGTCGCAGAACAACGCAACACTGGTAATCTCCGGTTGTGTTGCCACGCAACTTTGCCCTTTTCCAACAAGACAAGGTGAATCTCCGTGATCCAGCCTGAACACTGCAGGACATCCTTATTAAGAAAACCGCTCGGCCGAATCGTGATACTGATTCTCCTCAGCACCTGCTTCAGTGGTGCTGTTCATGCGCAAGATGATTTGTTTACTGCCATAGAATCAAAACCGTTGAACGAACTCTGGCTCAACCCCGGCTTCTTCTCCTACCACTTCCAGCGCGACAAGGGTTTGAACGGCAGCAACCCCGGCCTGGGCGCAGAGTATCGTTTCTCGACTGTCGCCTCGCTCACCGCCGGCCGCTTCTACAACAGCGACCGCGCCTACTCTAATTACGCCGGCATCTTCTATCAACCGTGGGCCCTCGGCCCGATCCGTGTCGGCGCGGTAATCGGCGGCTTCAACGGCTACCCGAAGATGCGGGACGGCGGCTGGTTTCTGGCCGCGATCCCGACGCTAAGTTACGAAGAAGGCCGCTTTGGCTTGAACGTGGCCATCGTGCCGTCCTACAAGGACAGGCTCTACGGCGCGATCTCGTTCCAGTTGAAATTCAAGCTGTTCGACTGAGCAGGATCCGGCTGGATTTCCTGATCCAGAAACCAGCAGCGAACCAGCCCGGACAACAGGAAGCCGGGCCTTTTTGCAAGCTTGAGAAGATACTGGTGAAACCGGGAGGCTCAGCTTGATCTGTTTTTCCAGTCTACGTTTTCAGTCAACCATACCTGACAGAATGTCATTGTTTCATCCGGTATAATCCTGCGTTGATGTCTAAACGCTATCCTTCACAACTTAATGAACTGCGCTACACCGGCGCGGATGCAGCTCATCGGTAAAACGCAATTATGAAATTCCCCAAATCCGAATTCCCCATTGCCATCGCGCTGCTTGTCTTCGGCCTGGGTTTCGCGCTTGAGCACGGCGCCATCGCGCAGGACGGTATTGCCTTGTGGGGTTTGCTGCTGGTGATTCTTGCCGCCATCATCGGCGTCGCATTCCGCATTGCCCATCATGCCGAAGTGCTGGCTGTCCGCATGGGCGAGCCGTACGGCACATTGATCCTGACGCTCGCTGCCGTATCGGTGGAAGTGGTGATCCTGATCGTGCTGCTGCAGGGCGCACCCAATCCGACACTTGCGCGCGATACGGTGTTTTCCGCCGTGATGTTCGATATCAACGGTATCCTCGGCCTCGCTGCCATTATCGGCGGTCTGAGACACGGCAGTCCGAAATACAATCTGGATTCGGCCAATTCCTTCGTCGCCATGTTGCTGGTTGCCACCGGTATCGGGATGTTCATCCCCGACTTCGTGCCGGATGCGCAGTGGAAAATCTATTCCGTTTTTTCCATCGGCACCATGGCGATCATGTATCTCGCCTTCCTGCGCCTGCAGACAGTGGAGCATCGTACTTTTTTCGAATACTCCGGCAAGACCGATGAAGAGGCGCATGATAAAACACACAGCCCGAACTGGCTGCATGCCGCAATCGTGGTGGGTGCAATTGTCCTGGTCGGTTTGCTCTCTGAAATCCTGTCTGCGTTGCTGGATGCCGGCCTCACCGGAAGCTCCCTGCCCAAAGCCATTCCCGCCGTGCTGGTTGCGCTGATCTCGTCCTCTCCGGAAATTCTCACCGCGCTCAAGGCAGCAAAGCGGGATCGCATGCAGACCACCGTCAATATCGCGCTTGGCGCGTCGCTGGCCACGGTGCTGTTGACCTTGCCGGTGATCGAGGCCATTGCCCTGCTCAATGGCGAACGCATCATCATGGCGCTCACCCCGATCCAGGCGGGCATGATGTTGCTGACCTTCCTCGCCGTGATGAATAACATGCACGATGGCGAGACCAATGCCATCGAGGGCATCAGCCATTTTGCGCTGTTCGCCGCCTTCGTCGCGCTGGTGGCGATGGGATTGATCTGATGCAGTACCTGATTCACCGGAGATGATGCAGTCATGCACACGACATTGAGCACCGCCGATCTTTTCCTGCTCGCGATGGTGTTTATCTTCAGTATCCCCTACCTCATCTGGCGGGTGGGCAGAACGGAATATTACGCGCCGCTGGTGGTCGTGCAGATACTCACCGGCATCCTGTTCGGCCCCGGCATCCTCGGCGCCGCTTTCCCGGATTATTACAATTTCGTCTTCACGCCGCAGGTCATTCAGTCACTCAACGGTATCGCCTGGTGGGCGGTGATGGTGTTCGTGTGGATCGCCGGTCTCGAACTCGATTTGCACCATACATGGAAGTATCGCCGCGAAAGTGGCATCACGGCCGGCCTTGCACTGTGTACGCCGCTTGTGTTCGGCTGTCTTATTGCCGCAGGCATGTTGATGTACGACGGCTGGATCGGACGGGAAGCAATGCCATGGCAATTCGTCCTGGGTGTGGGACTGGCCTGCTCCGTCACCGCCCTGCCCATCCTCATCCTGTTCATGGAAAAACTCGAAATCCTGCGCCAGCCCATCGGCCAGCGCATTTTGCGTTATGCCAGCATGGAAGATATTGCCATCTGGGGTGTGCTCGCGGTCGTCCTGATGGACTGGGAACGCGTCGGCAAACAGGCCGGTTTTCTGGTCGCCTTCGCTATCGCCAGCTACCTGTTCCGCAAACTCATGCTGTGGCTGAAAGAACGCGACCGCTGGTATGTCAGCCTGGTCTGGCTGGCATTGTGCGGACTCGGCGCCAACTGGTCAGGATTGCACTTCATGGTCGGCGCCTTCCTTGCCGGGGCAGTTATGGACAGTCACTGGTTCAACCAGAAACAGATGGATACCCTGCGCCACCATGTGCTGCTGGTGATCATGCCGGTGTTCTTCCTGAGTACGGGGCTGCGCACCAATTGGGCCATGGGCGGCGCAGCCGTATTTATCGTTGCCGGCGTGCTGTTGTTTGCTTCGGTTGCAGGAAAATTGCTGGGCACCCATCTCGCAGGAAAAATTCTCAAGTGGCAACCGGGTGAGGCATCACTCATCGGCTGGCTGCTTCAGACCAAGGCACTGATCATGATCATTTTCGCCAACGTGCTGCTGGACAAACACATCATCACCAGCAATACCTTCACCGCATTGTTGCTCATGGCTGTCGTCAGCACCATGCTGACGGTTCCGGCTGTCACGCCGATACTGGGACGAATGAAAGAGGTCATCTTCCGGTCAAAATAAAGTTATCGACCGGCCTCAGAACTTCATGGCACTACTTTTAGCTTCGTATCACCAAATGGCTCAACCTGAACGACTATGCGAGATGCTACGTTTCTACCCCCATCCCACCCTTCCCCCTGCAAGGGGGAAGGAGCTTAATCCCCTCCCCCTTGCAGGGGGAGGGGTAGGGAGGGGGTAGAGGCTTAAATGCATCGTAAATTTCGTTAAGGTAGCGCCATGAGCCTCAGAATTCATACTCGATCTGCATCCTCAGCGTGTGACCGGGTGCGGCGCTGCTTGCACCGAACAGCCAGGCGGCGTTGTACTTGATTGCCTTCCTGTTCCCCAGTGCATATTTGCCAAAGACAGCCGGTCCCAAACGGTGGTTCTGGTCAGACAATTTATTCCAGTCGTTCCATTCGCCCAGTTCACCAAATCCCTGCATCCCGAATTCCATCACGGGTTGCCAGCGATATTTGATTTGCCACTGATATCCAAACTCTGTCATGTACGGGTCATCGCCATCATCCCGGTTCCCGAACTTGCGTTCCCACAGCAGATTTCCATTGAGCTGCAACCTGCCGGTTTCATGCTGGAATAGCGGACCGAACTTGAATTCATAAGGTTCGTTCCCGTTGTTCAGCGGCGCCTCGAATTCTGCAATAAGTCCGACGTCCACCGCGTATTTGCCGGTCTCGGTAAGCTGGAATTTGTTTTCCCATTCGGCCAGTGTCAGACGCGCACTGCCTTCGCTTTCACGCTTCAAATAGAATTCCGTGAACCAGGAGTCCGACACGCCATAACCCACACCAATACTGCTCACCTGTTTGAGCGTCCCGTCTTTTTGCCTCGCCGTACCGTGTTTGAAGTCGATCTCTGTTTCGCCGCTTTCCACGACCGGGGTGTAGACATAATCGGCAGGTCCTGCAACAGCGATACTGTTATTCAGTATCCCCAGAAAGAGGATCAGTGTCTGGTATAGATATTTTTGTTTCATTAAACAGCTCCTGTGTTTGATCGGTTTGGGTGTTTGTTGCTGGCCCATTTCATGCCGGCACCGATGGACACCAGTACCGAAATGTAAAAGACGAGTTGCATGCCTGCCGGACGGGCGGCGTAGCCGACCAGGCTATGCAGCAACATGCCGGCGATTCCGTTCTCCGGCAGTACCGCAGACGTATCCCACAAGGGGGTAGTCAGGCTGGGTATCAAATCGGCCTGAATGAGGTAATGCGCTGCCTGCGATGCCATGCCTGCTGCCAGCAACAACACCAGCACGCTGGTCGCCGTGAAGAACCAGCGCAACGGCACGCGCAGTAGTCCGGCATAGACCGCGTAGCCAGCTGCAACACCCAGCGCCATGCCGCTCAATCCGCCGATCAACATCGAGGAGCGTCCACTTTCCGATGCGGCGATGCCATACAGGAACAATACGGTCTCCGAACCTTCCCTGAGTACGGCCAGACCCACAATGATCAGCAGCACCGAACATTCGCTGCGCCCGTCGCGGATATCATTGCCGACTGAGCGAGCACCCGCTGCCAGCGCCGCACCATGCGACGACATCCAGATGTTGTGCCAGGCCAGCATCAGCACTGCAATGGCGAGCACGCCAGCATTGAATATTTCCTGTCCCATGCCGCTGGCGAATGCGCCGATCGCTTCCGCCGAGGTGGCAACCAGCGCCGAACCAAACAAACCTGCAATCAGACCGGCGGCCAGCCAGCGTCTGCTGCCCGGCACGCTGTGCGTCGATGCAGCGACAATTCCGATGATGAGCGCGGCTTCCAGCACTTCCCGAAAAACAATCACGGCGGTTGCTATCATGGTTCGCTTCTCCTATTTCGCCACGATCACGCCCTGGGCGGTCGCTTCATTGAATTCGCCGAAGAACGGATAACGCCCGGCTTCCAGCGGGCCGATGTAAAGCGTTGCCTTGCCATTGCCGGTGATCACTTTTTCCCGGTTCAGGGCATAACTCTCGAACTCCTCCGGTGTGTCGTCCCTGTTTTCAATCAGCAGTTTGATCTTGCTGCCTGCCGGAACATGCAGTTCGGACGGCTGAAAACGGTGATCCTTGATCACCAATGTGTAGTCGGCATCGGCAGCCATGGCTACCAACGGTATTAGCAGTACTGACATACAGATTTTTTTCATGATGCGCCTTTCGTTGAACTTTGCGAATGATAATCGTTCTCATTTGCATTTGCAACAACTTTCTGGCATCATGCGCATAACCATTCGAGAGCACCTTCAAGGACATGTCGCAACCTGAGAATCTGAAAAGCGCCGGTTTGAAATCCACCTTGCCCAGACTCAAAATCCTGGGCTTGTTCGAATCCGGCCAGGAGCGCCACATGAGCGCGGAGGATATTTACAAGCTGTTGCTTTCGACCGGCGACGATGTCGGACTGGCTACGGTTTACCGCGTTTTGACCCAGTTCGTGCAGGCCGGATTGCTGGTACGCCATAATTTCGAGGGCGGCAAATCGGTATTCGAGCTCAACCAGGGCAAGCATCACGACCACATCGTGTGTCTGCAATGCGGACATGTCGAAGAGTTCTACGACGCCTCCATCGAGGCGCGCCAGAAAAAAGTGGCCGGCGAACTCGGCTTTGAAATACACGAGCATTCGCTGTCCATTTACGCGGATTGCGTCAAAGTGAAATGCCCGCATAAACGCTAGGCGTGTTTTCACCGCCTGATTCAGAAAACGAAAGAAAGATCAGAATGGGCAGCTGTTGCGAAGGTAATTGTGAACTGAATGCTTTGCACGGAAGGCAAAGGACGACGCTGAAGCTCGTGCTGGCGATCAATGCCGTGATGTTTTTTGTCGTGGTGGCGGCTGCGCTCTATGCCGGCTCGGTCGCACTAATGTCCGATAGTCTGGATAATCTCGGTGACGCCATTACATACGGCCTGAGTATCTATGCAGTATCGAAAGGAGAGCAGGTCAAGGCGCGCGTGGCATTGTTCAAAGGCGTACTCATTCTGGTTGCCGCACTCGCAGTCGCGTCACAGATCATCTATAAGCTCTTCTACCCGATGGTGCCTGTCTTTGAAGCAATGAGCATATTCAGTCTGCTCGGACTGGCAGCAAACGGCATCTGCCTCTATCTGCTCTGGCGGCACCGCGCGGAAGATATCAACATGAGTTCGGTGTGGGAATGTTCACGTAACGATATTGCTTCGAACCTGGCTGTTCTGGTCGCGGCGGCAGGCGTTTGGTTCACCGGATCCGGCTGGCCGGATGTGCTCATTGCCGCCCTTCTGGTGCTGTTTCTGCTCAGATCGGCCATGCGGATCATCTTTGCAGCCAGAAAAGAACTTCACTCCCCTGTCAACACGGAATGCAAAAAGGCGTGAAGCATCTCGGCAGCCAGGTCTCGCTCTTCAAGATGTACCCCCACAACAACCCAGCAACTCCAGAGTACGTTGAACAGCCAGCGATCCAGTGTCTCTCCCGGTGATGTCCAGATGAGAACAAGCGTAAAGAAGTAAACAGAATGACGCACCCACGAATAGGGACCGTGCACGACTATTGAACCAAGGCGCCAAAACCGGCCGCATAAAGCCAGAGTGCAATAATACTATCCGACATCTTCTGAAATAGTGTTCCGGACTCAATCAAACCATGAAATCAACCACGGATATTCAGCAATTAGCAACTGACACCCCAGAATGCTTCACCGAAGTCAGGCAGTTACTTTCCGCTTGCGAATTGCCGACTGCCGATATCTTCCCTTCCAGTTCATTGCTGTTGTTCGGTATCCGTTCCAGTGCAAAGCTGGTTGGCATGGTCGGTCTGGAAGTATATGGCCCGGTTGCACTGCTGCGTTCACTCGCAATATCCCCGACACATCGCAAACATGGCCTGGGGAAATCGTTGGTGGATTTTGCCGAAGCTCATGCGGCATCTCTTGGCGTCGATTCCCTGTATCTGCTTACGACCACGGCCAATGATTTCTTCTCCAGACTCGGGTATTCGCCGGTCTCGCGCGATGAAGCCCCGTCGTCAATCAAGTCTACTTCCCAGTTTTCCGGCCTGTGCCCTGTTTCTTCGGGTTTTATGTGCAAGCAATTGCATACCTGACCTCCGGCGACGCCGCATTGGCTGTTGCTGTGATTTTCAGGAGCAGATAGTCAAAGTCCCCGGTTTCCGGTACATTAAGCAATCAAACCCTCAAGGAGTGAGGCATGAAAAGCATCACCATGAATCTGATTGTTGCGACTGCAGTTCTATTCGGCAGTGCCGTTCTCGCTGCAGATGAAACAGGGAGTATGACAGAGGAAACCGGGAATATGACCCAACCCGCCGAAACGGAGACGCTGGAAGCTGTCTCTGCCGAGCCGATAATGGACGAAGCGGCCTTGCCACCTCCTGACGAGACAAACCGGCCTGCCAGAAATCTTTCAAAAATCAATGGGTACTACAAACAGACGACTGCGTCCCGTCCCAGAAATCTGGATCTGCGACATTGCCTTGAATTGAAGGACAATCTCGAGATTGCAAAATGCGCTGGTGAGTAATTCGAAAGGCTGACAAACAATCTTTCGGCGACTGCTTTGCAGCGACAACACCGTTGGGCACAAATGGCATCCCTCTGAAATGCTCACTGCCACATTCTGGCATTCCACGAGCATGAACTTTTTCCGGGCTACGCAATCAGATCGTTTTCATTGCTTGGCAATACATCGGAGTGAATATGAAAAAATCCAGAATACTGCCGGGTGCGGCAGGAATTATTGCGCTGACAGCCACTTTGGGTTTTGTTGACAAACGCCACGAAATCGAGATCGACAATTTTTCCAGAAGCAGCATTACTTTGGTCAATGCCATACCGCATAAAGCGGCATCTGGTGGCAATCTGGACAACCTGCAAAACGTCAAACCGGACAGCAACGCCTATCTGGTGAAAGTCAGGCACGGCGAAATATATGCAGAAGTACTGATTGATGCGATTACCGGACGCGTTCTGCTGTCATAACCAATAAATTCCGGTTCTGCATGGCATGAACGCAACGCATTGCCTCGCCGGAATCAAATACCTGCCAACCAAAGCCGCAGCCTGAGTCCCAAACCCGTGGTGTAGCCAACCTCGACAAAACGTATCTGACCATCCGGCGCGATGATAAAGCTGGCAGGGACGGCATGCACGCCCCATGAGCTGGAGATACTGCCGTCCGCGTCATTCATCACGGGGAAAGCAATTCCATTTTTTCGCATGAATCGTATAACTTCCTCCCGGCCGCCGCTCTGCATGGCAATCGTAATGATATTCGGATGATCGCGCGCGATGGCGGCAATTGATTCCTGCTCGGCGCCGCAAACCGGGCACCAGGTTGCCCAGAAATGCACCAGCACGGGACGTTCAGGTTGTGCCGGCAATTTGTACGGCTCGCCTGCAAGTGTGATGCCCTGCAGGACTGGCGCCGCCCCGCTGACCATATCGCGTTGCTGCCAGGCACGAATTCCGGCAATAACTGCAACGATCAGAAGTGCTTCAATAGCATAGCGCCGCCATTTCGATATGCGCGGTTTGTTGTCGGCTTCGTTTGTCATGGTAAAAAAACAGATCACTCAGGGTCGCCCCAGACACTCCTGCGTCCAGTTACGGTTCCGGATTCGAAACGTTCGATGTCGCGCCTGTGACGTTTGGTCGGCCTGCCTTTGAAAGCGGGTTGCGGCAGCGCTTTCAGATTGGCAGAGATCTCGGCCCGGCGCGCCTTGCTTGCGTCGCTTTCGCGATAAAGTTTCTGCGCCTCGGGTGCAGGACCGCGTCGGCCGGAAACCCCGAGAACTTCGATCTCGAATTGATACTGGCCGAAGCGGATAACCATGCGATCACCCACACCAACGGTCCTGGCAGGTTTGATGCGCACATCGTTCATCGTCACCTTGCCGCTTTCCACGGCCTCGACCGCCAGGCGTCTCGTCTTGTAAAAACGTGCCGCCCACAGCCATTTGTCGATGCGGAGT
>JBNKBO010000041.1:0-23571 GCA_050287265.1 Sideroxydans sp.
TGGGTCAACTGGCTACCGGTATATGATCCCAGCGGACAATATCTCGTCTATCTCAAATCCGTGGGATATACCGATGCGCGGCTCATGAACACGGCCGGCCGCGATATGGGAAGGCTTATTCCGGACATCAGCAAAGTTCGGTATATCGACTGGAAATAGCCGGTTGCTGACCATTGCCGGTGTGACTGCGCCGTTTCGGCGCCAGGACGGGCTAAACAGGTTTTGGCCTCCGCCAAGAACAATTTGCCCACACCCCTGTTTTTATGGATAATGCGCCCCCTTAACGGTATCCGTGCGCGTACCAAAGCCGCGCCCAACTATAGCAAGGAAGACAATGATGAAGGCCGATATCCACCCTGAATACAAAGAGATCGCAGTGACATGCAGCTGCGGCAACAAATTCAACACCCGCTCCACCATGAGCAAACCGGAGCTGCACGTCGAAGTGTGCTCCGAATGCCACCCGTTCTACACAGGCACCCAGAAAATTGTGGATACCGCGGGCCGCATCGAAAAATTCCGCACCAAGTACGGTACAGGTGCAAAAGCAGGCGCTTGATGGAACTTCGTTAAGCGCGAAAACCAAAAGGCAGCGAAGGCTGCCTTTTTCTTTTCCGGATCTATATCATGCGCAAGCTCATCATTCTTCTGCTCGCACTCACTGCTCAGACCTTGAGCGGATGCGCTGTCAACCCGGTCAGTGGCAGGCAGGATTTCGTGATGATGTCGGAACCGCAGGAAATCGCGCTGGGCCGTTCTGCCGATATCGAAATACGCAAGCAATACAGGGGCTATGCCAACCCCGCCCTGCAAAGTTACGTCAATCGTGTAGGACAAAAAATCGCGGTACACAGCCACCGCCCCAACATCCATTACACCTTCACCGTTCTCGATTCGCCGGAGATCAATGCTTTCGCCCTGCCCGGCGGCTATGTCTACATCACGCGCGGCATCATGGCCTACCTGAATTCGGAAGCCGAACTGGCGGCTGTACTGGGACATGAGATCGGACACGTCACCGCCCGGCACGGCGTACGCCAGCAAAGCGCGGCGCAAGCCGCCAGCATCGGTATTTCCATTGCCTCTATTTTTGTACCGGAACTCAATACCCAGGCCGGGCATGACCTCTCCAACCTGCTCGGCGGCGCATTGCTGTCCGGCTATGGGCGTGACCATGAGCTGGAATCCGACCGCCTCGGCGCGCAATACCTGGCGCGTACCAACTATGATCCGCAAGCAATGATTCGCGTAATCGGCGTACTCAAGAACCAGGAACTGTTCGATGCGGAAATTGCAAAACAGGAAGGGCGTGAACCGCGCCGCTATCACGGCACTTTTGCCACCCACCCCGAAAACGACAAGCGCCTGCAGCAAGTCGTGGGCGAAGCCGGCCACCTGACTGTCGCCGCACCTGTTGAAAATAAAAACGTATATTTGAAACAAACCGAAGGACTCGTTTTCAGCGACAGCGTCGAAGAAGGCGTGGTGCGCAACAATAGATTCGTGCATCCCGGACTCGGTATTGCGCTCACCTTTCCACCTGACTGGCGTGTAAACAACTCGCCCACACAACTCGTTGCACTCAGCCCCGGAATCGATGCCGCCATCCAGCTGAAAATCGATCCCAAACCCGCCGGCACGGTCACTGAATATGCGCTTCGTGCGCTCGGCAGCGGCACGTCCGTCGAAACCCTGAAAATCGAAAAGCTGCAAGCAGCCATCGGCAGCATCAACAACATTCTGCTCGGCGTCATCTATTTCGACGGCAAGGCATTCCTCATTCAGTGCAACACCAGGACGGCTGACGCTTTCAATGCACAACGCGAAACAATGAAAAATTCCATACGCAGCTTTCATGTTTTGAGCAATAACGAGCGCAAACAGGTCAAACCGCTTGCCATCAGACTCATCACTGCCAGAAAGGGCGATACCTACAACAAGCTGGCGCAACGCTCGCCATTGGGTAAGAATGCGCAAAGTTACTTACGACTCATCAATGCCCAGTACCCAAAAGGCGAGCCTGTCGCGGGACAACCACTCAAGATCATCAAATAAATCCGGATGTACGCTTACTACAGCAAATTAAAAGAACCAGAAATCACCCCTCTCAAAGCGGCATTACTATTCCTGTTGTGCGCGACATGGGTGCTCACCGGACTGATCGGGCACGACCCGTGGAAACCGAATGAAGCATTTAGCTTCGGCCTGGTTTTTCACATCATCCAGAACCACGACTGGCTCGTTCCCACACTGGCGGGCGAACCTTACATGGACAACCCCCCGCTGTTTTACTGGACGGCTGCAATCCTTGCCAAGCTCTTTGCACCCATCCTGCCCTTGCATGACGGTGCACGTCTGGCGAGCGGCTTCTACACTGCGCTGACACTGCTCTTCGTCGGCCTCAGCGGGCGCGAACTGTTCGGCGAAAACCGCGGCTGGGTCGCCGCCATCACGCTCGCCGGCTGTCTCGGCATGCTGCTGCACACGCACGAGATACTCACCGACAACGCCCTGATCACCGGCTGCATCATGATGCTGTATGGCTATGCACTCAGCCTGCGCCGCGCAAAACTCGCGGGCGTATTCATCGGCATCGGCCTGGGTATCGGCTTCATGAGCAAGGGATTCATCGCACCAATGCTGTTCCTGTTCATCAGTATCGGCCTGCTGTTATTCCGTAACTGGCGTACCAAACCATTTTTCACCACACTGGGAATTGCGGTGCTGTGCGCATTCCCCTTGCTCACTGTATGGCCATTCCTGCTGTATCAACACTCACCGGAACTCTATGTCGAGTGGATATGGACCCGCAACATCGGGCGCTGGTTTGGCTTTGTCGGTGCCGGTGATTTTCATGAATCGCTTTACTACCTGAAATCTTTGCCGTGGCTGGCATGGCCTGCCTCGCCGCTTGCCGCCTGGACAGTCTGGGAAGCGCGCAAACATGTCTGGCATAAAGCCGAATTCCAGTTGCTGCTGACCAGTTTCATCGTCATGTTCGTATTTTTGAGTTTCGTACCTGACATCAGCGACCAGAACAGCCTGCCCATGTTGTTGCCGATAACGCTGCTGGCCACCGCAGCACTCTCCACCCTGCGCCGGGGCGCAGCAAATGCACTGGACTGGTTCGGCATCATGACCTTCGCCCTTCTTATGATTGCCTTGTGGTGGGGCTGGGGTGGTTTGCTGCTCGACAACAACGCCAAGATCACGCACTGGTTCAAGGACATGCAGCCCGGCTACACGCCTGAATTCCACGCAATATCTTTCTGGATCGCCGTCGCAGTCAGCGTGTTGTGGATCTTGATGGTATGGCGTGTCGGCCGCTCCGTGCGCCGCTCGCTCATCAACTGGACTTCGGGCATCACCCTGCTGTGGATACTTACCATGACACTGTGGCTTCCCTGGCTGGATGCCGGCAAGAGTTACCGCCCCATGGTCGTCGACCTCAAAGCCAACCTGCCCGAAAAATACAATTGCATCGCCGGGCTGCGCATCGGCGACAACCAGCGCGCCATGCTGCAATATTTTGGCGACCTCAGACCGCGCCGCATACATACAAAAGGATGCGACCTGATGCTGGTACAGGGCAATCTCGTCGCCCGGCCCATCGAGAGCGAGACCATCTGGGAAAAAATGTGGGAAGGTGGCCGCAAAGGGGATCTGGATGAGCGGTTCAGGTTGTATCGGCGGGTGAAGGAATAATCTCCGGTCTGGAACGCGCCAGGCCAGCCAACTTGACCAGCCCTCAATTCGCGCTTGTAGCTTACAATTCTCACCCTGACTTCTGAATGTTTCATTCATGTACAAGAAATACTTTCATCTAACCGAATCGCCTTTTTCGATTGCGCCCGATCCGCGCTTTCTATTCATGAGCGAACGGCATTGCGACGCGATGGCGCACATGATGTACGGCGTCAAAGGTGAAGGCGGCATTGTGCTGCTCACCGGGGAAGTGGGCACCGGCAAAACCACCCTCTGCCGCAATCTGATCGATCTGTTGCCCAAAGGCATCGATGTGGCATACATCCTCAACCCCAAGATGAATGCCGTGGAGTTGCTGCAAACCATTTGCGAAGAATTCCACATCGACGTCGCACAGGACGCGCCGGGCATCAAGCCCTATGTAGACGCGCTCAATGCCAGACTGCTCGCCAATCATGCACTCGGCCGGCGCGCGATCCTGATCGTGGACGAAGCCCAGAATCTGAGTGCCGAAGTGCTGGAACAACTGCGGCTGCTCACCAATCTCGAAACCAATACGCGCAAATTGCTGCAAATCTTCCTGATCGGCCAGACCGAGTTGCAGACAATGCTGTCGCAGCCGGAGATGCGCCAGGTAACACAGCGCGTGGTCGCACGTTTCATACTGACCCACCTCGACCCCTCTGAAGTAAGCGACTATGTCGCACATCGCCTGCGCGTTGCCGGCGCTTCCCCGCTCATCTTTCCCGTCACGCTGATGAACGAAATCTATCGGGCAAGCGGCGGAGTGCCGCGGCTGATCAACCTGATCTGCGACCGGGCATTGCTGGTTGCTTACGCGCAGAACAGCGAACAGGTTTCACGCCCCATACTTCGGCATGCGATCCAGGAAATATTCCCGCCCAAACGGCGCCGTATCAGCCCGCGAGCCGTCATTGCCGGTGCAACGGTTTTGTTTGCCGTTGCTGCAATCGCGTTCTACATGCAATTCGCTGGCGCAGGTTTCAATCTGGCACCAACCTGGCTTGCGCTGAAGCCATCCCATACTGCTCCGGTACCGGCCGCAACCTTCATCCCGGATTTGCAGGCAACCCCTCTGCCCGCCCTGCAGCCCCCGCCCTGGAAGGATCGTGACGCGAGCGAACGGCTCGCTTACCAGTCCCTGTTCAAGCTGTATGGCATCAGTATCGACATCAATTCCAGCGTATCTCCATGCCAACAAGCAGAGGACATGGGCATGCGTTGTTTCAACACAAAAGGGGGATTGTCCGATCTGATGCAACTGGATCAGCCCGTGCTGTTGAAACTTTCATCAACGGAAGGAATGGAATATTCAGCCACCCTCACTGCATTGAATCACCAAACCGCAACACTCAACGTCAACGGCAGCGAGCAACAAATCCTGCTAAGCGAACTGGCGCAATCCTGGTTTGGTCTGTATGTCGCTGTCTGGCGCCCTCCCCCGGGTTTGAACGGAGTATTGGCTGTGGGTCAACGCGGCGCGGGCGTGACCTGGCTGCGCCAGACCTTGAGTACCGTCGATGGCATTCCGGATAGCGGTTCCGATTTCTACGACACGGCGCTCGAGAGGCGCGTCCGCGCGCTTCAATTGGCAGATGGAATACAGCCCGATGGACAAGTCGGCCCGCTCACCGTGATCCGTCTCAATATTCGCCACGACAATACAGTGCCGCGGCTGACAACCGAAAAACAGGATTGAGCATGTCAAGCATACTGGATGCCCTGCGCAAATCAGAACAGGAACGGCAAAATACCGCCGGGCAAGGTATCAGCATGCCCTACCCAGCCACCATCAAATATGAAAACAATTCGCGCCTGATTCCCGTGCCGCTTGCAATCGTTGTGGCCACCTGCATTGGTCTTGCGATGTGGTGGGCAGGATTCACGGCGAAAGATAACAAGCCCGCCGCCGTCCCGCCTGTTTCCGCATCCCCGGTAGCGTTGCAACCCAAGCCTGCCGTTGCTGACTCGAAGGCAAAGAACTTGCCAAAGCGCAAGGATGGCGCCCGCAACGAGCGCACTGCAATAGTAGCCCCGCGCAAGCAACCAGCGAAAAGCCCGGTGGTGGCAACTCCCGCCGCAGCCCCGCCAGTCAAACCTGCCGGCGATCCGTTACAAGGAATGCCTCCGCTTGATATTGCGGGATTCATGCACGACGAACAGGGTGGCAACATCGCCATCATCAACGACAGATTACTGAATGAAGGCGACGAAGTGTCGCCCGGTTTGCGAGTGGAGAAAATCAAGGACGATTCGGTGATATTCAATTACAAGGGGTATGTGTTCAGCCGGTGATTTTTTGGTCCCCGCCCCAGCGGGGGAGGGTCAGGGAAAAGGAAGATTTGTTGTATTTCCTCTGAATTCAAAATCAACACCGTCGGGGGTAGCCCGGCGGTTTTCGATGGGTATCGCTGCGCTCAACCCATCCTACACTTACTCTTGCGCATGAAACACTTTTAGCCATTCGCTCGGCTTAAGTATGGTGGCAGCAGACAAACTATGTAGCTCTTGGCGTTTGTTAAGTATGCGTTGATCTGTAGTGATGAAATAGCCACCATATTTGCCAGCATCGAAGACATGCTCCGCATCAGCTACATACTTCTCTGGATTTCCGTTCCCAGAAAGAACTGCATGAATCTGCGCCTTTCTGGCGACTTCATTGGGATTTAATTCAGTCTCAATTGAGAAGAGCATGTCCGTAGCTTCGCGCTTTACGTCCTCAGGCGTATTCGGATGATCGATTTCTTTTTGATTTGAATGAGCTACGATGAGAACAACCTGACTCTCGTGCCCTAATGCACGAATTACCTGTGCCGCTTCATGCTCGGGAGTGTACTTTGGATCAAAAGCACATGAATCAATGAAATTATTCATACGGCGTGGATCGATATAGCATCTACTGAATGGGACTCTCTGCATTGTTATAGGCACCTACCGCAACTTCACCGTCCCACTCTCCACATCCCCACACTGCCCCCGATTCCTCAACGCATGATCCATCAGCACCAGCGCCACCATCGCTTCCGCAATCGGCGTAGCCCGAATCCCCACACAGGGATCATGCCTCCCCTCGGTGGAGACCTTCACCGGCTTGCCTGCTTTATCAATCGAATTACGCTCGATACGAATGCTCGAGGTCGGTTTGATCGCATAGTGCGCGACGATGTCCTGCCCGGTGGAGATGCCTCCGAGCACACCGCCCGCATTGTTGGACAGGAATCCCTCCGGCGTGAGTTCATCGCCATGCTCGCTGCCCTTCTGCGTGACGCAGCCGAAGCCCGCGCCGATCTCCACGCCCTTCACCGCGTTGATGCCCATCAGCGCATGCGCGATGTCGGCATCAAGCCGGTCGAACACCGGTTCGCCCCAGCCCACCGGCACGTTATGCGCCACCACGGCGAGTTTCGCGCCGATGGAGTCGCCGGATTTGCGCAGCGCGTCCATGTAATCTTCCAGTTGTCCGACATAGCTGGCGTCGGCAACGAAGAAGGTGTTGCCATCCTCGTGCACTTCCGCCCAGCTCTTGAACGGGATCTCGATCTCGCCGAGCTGCATGAGGTAGCCGCGCACGGAGACACCATAGGTTTCGTGCAGCCATTTCTTGGCGACCGCACCCGCCGCCACGCGCGCGGCCGTCTCGCGCGCCGAGGCGCGGCCGCCGCCGCGATAGTCGCGGATGCCGTATTTCTGCCAGTAGGTATAGTCGGCATGTCCGGGACGGAAGGTCTCGGCGATATTGCAGTAGTCTTTGCTGCGCTGGTCTTCGTTGCGGATCAGCAATGCGATGGGCGCACCGGTGGTCTTGCCTTCGAACACGCCGGACAGGATCTCCACCGTATCCGATTCGCGGCGCTGGGTGACATGGCGCGAGGTGCCGGGCTTGCGGCGGTCGAGATCGACCTGGATGTACTCGGCGCTGAGTTCCATTCCCGGTGGGCAGCCATCGACGATGCAACCGATGGCCGCGCCGTGTGATTCGCCGAAAGAGGTGACGGTGAAGAGGGTACCGAAGGTATTTCCGGACATGATGTTATCTCGCTAAATCAGTGGTTGGAGTTTAACATAGCAAACAAGCCAACTCCCCTCTCCCTGACCTTCCCCGTAAAGGGGAGGGAATGGTTTCGGTGATACGTAATCGAAATGGAGACACACCATGAAAGCCATACTCGCCACCGCCCCCGGAAGCACGGATGTCCTGCAACTGCAGGATATTCCGAAACCGGAACTGCCTTCAGCACATCACGTGCTTGTAAAGCTTGCCGCCGCCGGCGTGAATCCGGTCGACACCAAACTGCGTACCAAGCCGCTTTATTTCCCGGATAAGTTGCCCGCCATCCTGGGCTGCGATGGCGCCGGCATTGTGGAAGCGGTTGGCAGCGCAGTCGTGCGCTTCAAACCCGGCGACCAGGTCTTTTTCTGCAACGGCGGCATTGGCGACGAACCGGGCAATTACGCTGAATACACCACGCTGCATGAAGACTATTGCGCGGCCAAGCCGGACACGCTCAGCCTGCAGGAAAGCGCCGCGCTCCCGCTGGTGTTCATCACCGCATGGGAATCACTGGTGGAACGCGCCCGCCTGCAGGCGAGCCAGACGGTCCTCATCCATGCCGCCGCAGGTGGCGTCGGGCATGTCGCTGTGCAAATCGCACATCGGCTGGGGGCGCGCGTCGCGGTCACCGTTAGCGATGACGACAAGGCCGAATTCGTGCGCCATCTTGGCGCGGAAAAAATCATCAACTACAAAAGCCATGACTTCGTACAGGAGACACTGGACTGGAGCGCTGGACGCGGTGCAGATATCGTGTTCGACACGGTGGGCGGCGAAACCTTCCTGAAATCCCTGAATGCGGCACGCATGTACGGCAAGGTGGTAAGCCTGCTTTCCACGCCGCTCTCACTGGCCGACGCGCAACTGGCGCGGCTGCGTAACCTGACGCTGGGCTACGACCTCATGCTCACCCCACAGGCAATGAACCTGAACGACGACCGTATCCATCAGCGCAAGATACTGGAACAGGGCGCGGCAATGGTGGATGCAGGCAAACTGAAAGTGCATGTTTCGCACTGCTTGCCGCTGGAACAGGCTGCCGAAGCACACCGCATGATCGAAGCGGGCGGCATGATCGGCAAGATCGTGCTGACAATGGGATGATGAAAACCCCCCTCCCCACTGCCACCTCTATGCCCCGAAGCTCATTGAGTCGATTGAAAATGCTTGAACAATCGTAAAATTTATATTTGCAATCAATCAAATATTCATTTGATTTGCAGATTTGCTACAACATCGGCTGAATCCATTTTTCACATGTTGCCTTGTCGGGTATTATCGCGCTGCACTCAACGAAGGAAAAATAAACCACATCGCCTTCACGGTGTTTATCGATCCTGATACCCGTTTTCCAGACAGTATCAACCAACCGGTAGTACCACGCGTCTCATCATTGATTTCGAGACGCTCCGGAGAATGTAACTTCAAACAATCAAAAAGAGGGGCCTTAACAATGCAAACCAAACTTCAACTTTCTTCGATATTCAGACTCGTTATCGGCTCAATCGCCTGCGCATTGATGCTCTCTGCTTGTGGGGGGGGCAGCGGCAGTGATTCTCCCGCTCCGGATTCAAACGTAACCGGGATTGCGACACCATCCAAAGTATCGGTTGTCAGCACCAAGTAATCCGCCTCGTTTCAATTTTTTAGGAAAAAAAATGAAAACCAGAACCCGTTACCTGAACAAGCTTGTTTTATGCCTGGCGATTGTCAGCCCGGCAATTGTTAACGCAGCCCCACCCACCACTTCTCCCTATTACACGGACACCACCAACAGTTATGTACAGGACGAGACGACCCAGGCGATGTCCAGCCTCAATGGCCTCCTCTGTGACATTTCTGCCATGGCCCCGGCACAGATGGTTAATTTGGGCGACTACATCGCGCTGGTGGATGTGAATGCCTGCAACCCCAATTCCAGTGGCGGCAGTTCGGCCAGCAACAACTCCGGAGCGAGTTATTATTCCTTCGTCGTCAATTCTTCCCGCGTTGACAACAACTCGCCCATGATCGCCAAGATATGGCTCGACGAACCTGCAAATGGCTATCTTTCCATGATCCATCTTTCTGCGACTCAGGCGCCGAATGCGACCGATCCCCATGGACGTTTCCGCATGGATTATTGCAGCGTCACATCGACAGATACCAACTGTCCCAACATTGGCTACATCAACTCCACTGCAAATGGCCTGGATTATTATCTGTATTCCATTGGAGCCTGGGGTACCGCAGAGATGAAGCTGAAATTGAATGCGTCGGGCAACTCCACAGGTAGCGGCGCTCTGACCCAAACGTACACTGGTGCCGGTATGCCAACAGACTCTACATTCACCTTTGCTTATAACGCCGACTACTTCCGCCGCTCGGATGGCGTCAGCGACC
This sequence comes from Sideroxydans sp., assembly GCA_050287265.1. Lineage (GTDB taxonomy): Bacteria > Pseudomonadota > Gammaproteobacteria > Burkholderiales > Gallionellaceae > Sideroxyarcus. Next base: position 10,160 of record JBNKBO010000041.1, read on the forward strand.
TTTGCTTCGACCGCAGTGCCGCGAATGCATCCGAATCCGTATGGAGCTATGGCCTGTACGATGTTGCTTCCGGCGCCCGCATCGAACGCAATTCCGGCTTCCCGATCGAATACACCGACCTCGCCACCCAAACCACGATGAACGGTTATATCGGTTACTGGGGACTGTCCGCGCGAACCGAGGTCGACACAAGCAAACCGGTCAATCAGGTGACCTACGGTAGCGGCGGCGCAACCAAGACACCCTACACCCTGATGCAAACCGGTGGAAAGCTGATCAAGTACAGTTTGATCACCAAGACATTGGCGCAACTGGATAAGATCAAATTCATATTCTGGGCTTCGCGCGACGTAGGCGGAGTAACTGTACCTGCAACACCTTCGACCCTTACTTCGGGAACCAGCTATGAAGTGTATTGGGACAATTCGTACGGTACGAGCGGTACGTTTTGGATCACAGGCCAGCGCGATCCGAGCACCTACAATGTCGTTCCCTATGCCGCTGAAGTTGCGCTGAGCATTGCCGACATGCAACTGGCTGCGCCCTATGGCATTTACGGCTATTCGAACATGCTGGGGGGCAGTTTCAATATTCCCGGCAGTGACATGCCGGCTCTGGGGGGAAGCACAAACGTAAAAATGCAAACACAGGATGTCGTGTATCCATCCGAATTCGCCAGCCTCGGCGGCATGATGTGCATTAACAACTGTCCGACTGCAGCCGACATCGCCCTGTCCAATGCAGCTCTGGTTGGCTCACCAGTCAGTCCGTTCCAGTCGGCCACTGTTGGCTGGGCAGTCTCGCCTGGTAAGGCTTTATACAACTACACGCTGGATGCCGCCACGGGCAACCTGATGGATGCCACCACAGCCGCAGCAATCAGCACAGCGACAACAGGCAACAACACTTATGGTATCACCAGCGGGCGTCTGGTTGCTACGGCTGATCTGGCGCTGCTGGATGCCGCCGTTGCCGCACGGTCTGGAACTGCGGGTAATTACACCCAGGCCGACATCGACGCACTGCCAACTTACTATGAGTGGCGGACCGGGCCGAACAACTGGAATCAATTATCGATTCTTACGGATGCCGCAAACGCTCCGGTTCGTTTCGACCCGCCCCTGAATGTGAATTTCACCGTCCCCAATGTGGCGAAATATGGCACCACAGCAGGTGCGACAATCAACTTGCAATATGGCGGATTCGGCAACCTGTGGGGCATTCCCAGCACTTGTGTTGACAGCGCGACCAACCTGGCTTGTACTTTTGGTGCAGGCGGAACAGCTCCTGGGAATCAACGCTGGACGCCAGAATTCTCGATCCCGACTTCCCTGAGCTCCGTCGTCACGGTTCCATACGACCAGGGCAGCGCTGTTGCCGGGACGACTTATCTGGTCAAGGCGCTGTATAAAGAAGTTCGTCTGGCCAATGTCCCACTCCTCACTTGTGACGGTGCCGGTTTGACTGTTCCCGACATTGCAACTGTAACTTTGCCAACCGCTGATCCATCGGCAGCGACTACGGCAAAGAGTATTGGAGCAATGCCAACATTCAACCCGCAACCTGCCCCCAGAGTAATTCAAGGGGTGAAGATGTACTAAGCCGGACAATTCGGCTTAAGCAAAAAGGGGCGTGTAAAAACGCCCCTTTTCTTTTATGCTTCCCTCGAAGGGACCATTCCTGATGGCTTCACTATCAGCATAAGCGACGACAGGATTGCGATAACGTATCATGCTCATTCTGTCGATACTTCTTGACACCTTAACCAGACCATCGACTTGCCCGTGTATATCGACACCCACTGCCACCTCGACGCCGCCGAATTCGGCGACACCCAGGCCGACATCGTGCGCGATGCCATAGCGGCCGGCGTGACCCGTCTTGTCATCCCTGCCGTGGCGTGCAGCAACTTCGGAACCGTACGTGAACTGTGCGAACGCTTTCCCGCCTGTCTCCCCGCCTACGGCATTCACCCCATGTACACCGATGATGCGCAGCCGGAAGATCTGCTGGTGCTGCGCGATTACCTCGCGCTGCCCGGCACGGTCGCCGTCGGCGAAATCGGGCTGGATTTTTTCATCGACCATTACGACCGCGAGCGGCAGGAATATTTTTTCGTCGAACAACTGAAACTCGCGAAGGAATTCAGCCTGCCCGTGCTGCTGCACATCCGCCGCGCGCAGGATGCCATCCTCAAGCTGCTGCGCCAACACAAGGTAAAGGGAGGAATAGCCCACGCCTTCAGCGGCAGCCGCCAGCAGGCGGAAGAATTCATCAAGCTCGGTTTCAAACTCGGCTTTGGCGGCGCCATGACGCACTCCCGCGCAACAAAACTGCGCGAACTCGCCGCCACCCTGCCGCTGGAAAGCATCGTGCTGGAAACCGATGCCCCTGACATCCCGCCGGATTTTCTGGAACGCGGATTGCCGAACGAACCGAAGTATCTGCCGTATATCGCGCAGACACTGGCAGAACTTCGCGGCGTACCTCCGGAAGAGATTGCTAGTGCCACTACGGAAAACTCCCTGGCTGTACTGCCTGCAATAAAACAATGACTCTATAATTTGTACCATGCCAAATACCCTCCCGCCCCAATTTACCCGTACCCACATCCTGCTCGGTGATGCAGGCATTGCCAGACTCAAAAACAAACACATTTTCGTTGCGGGCATGGGCGGGGTCGGTTCCTATTGCACCGAGGCACTGGCGCGCGCAGGCGTCGGCAAACTGACGCTGCTCGACCATGACGTGGTCGTGGCCAGCAACATCAACCGGCAATTACCCGCGCTGCTTTCCACTGTCGGGCAATCCAAGGCAGAACTGATGGCAGCACGCATTGCCGATATCAATCCGGATTGCGAAGTGACACTGCTGCAGGACTTTCTCACCATCGACAACGTGAATGCGCTTGTCCCTGCCGATGTGGATTACGTGATGGATTGCATCGATTCGTTGTCGTGCAAGGTGGCACTGGTGGTGGAAAGCCACAAGCGCGGGTTGAAGGTCGCTTCCAGCATGGGCGCAGGCAATCGGATTGATCCTTCGCGCATCAGGGTGGCGGACATCAGCAAGACGGACAAGTGCGCGCTGGCGAGGCAAATGCGGCTCAAATTGCGCAAGCACCACGGGATACACAAAGGCATCTTGACTGTATTTTCTGACGAGCATCCGGGCAAGCCACTGCCGCCGGAGCCCACTGGACGAGGCCGTCCGCGCGCGGTGAACGGGACGATCAGTTACATGCCGCCATTGTTCGGCTTCATGCTGGCGGGGGCGGTAATTAAACGGTTGCTGGAAGAATAACCGTTACTTCAGCCAGCCCTTGCGGTAGAAATACCAGAACGGAATCGCGATGGAGAGCGCCATCAACAGCAGCGCGAACGGATAACCCAGTTTCCAGCCGAACTCGGGCATGTCACGGAAGTTCATGCCGTAGACGGTTGCGATCAGCGTAGGCGGCAACAGTGCCGCCGCGACCACCGAGAACAGGCGCACGATGCGGTTCTGGTTGATGTTGATGAAACCCATGATCGCATCCATCAGAAAGTTGATTTTGTCGAACAGGAAAGCGGTGTGGCCGATCAGCGACTCAATGTCGCGCTGTATCTGCCGTACCTTTTCCATCTGCCCGGCATTGAGTCGTCTGCCGCGAACCAGGAAGGAAAGCGCACGCTGGGTATCCATCACGTTGCGGCGGATGCGGCCATTGACGTGTTCGGCGTGAGCAATCTCGGCCAGCGCTTCTCCGGCCTGTTCATCGCTGAGCGGCACGCCCAGCACACTGTCGCTCACCTGGCCGAGGTCGGCATACACATCTTCCAGCGCATCGGCCGAAAACTCGATATCCATGCCATACAGATCGATCAGCACATCGCGGGAATCATGAATCTTGCCGGACTCGGCATGCAGGCGCATGCGCAACAGGCGGAAGATGGGCAAATCTTCTTCATGCGAACTGATGAGCGTCTCTTTGGCCATGACAAAAGCCACCGGCACACTGTGCGCACGGCTCTCCTTTCCCATGAGAAAGTCGGAACGCAAATGCAATGCGTGATCGTGCTCGAAAAAACGCGCACTGGCCTCGATGTCGCGCAGCGGTTCAGGACGCGGCAAATGCAAACTGCAGCCCTGCTCGACCCACGCGATCTCTTCCGGTTTTGCCGCAACCAGATCGATCCAGACGATATGTTCAAGGTCCAGGGGGGCGTTGAATTCGGCATGAATGCGATCAAGCCGCCCGTTCTTTACATTGAAAGCGTACAGCATGGTGTACCTCGTTAAGGGCGAGCCCCATTTTATGTCCTAAACGCCGAAATGCGCGAGTGTGCGATAGACGGGACCGTTCGCATCGCTCGACGATTGCACCAGCACGAATTCGTTGCAGCGCCAGCATACGGCGGGCATGGGCGGCAGCATTTCATCGCCCCATTTTGCATTGCGCAACAGGGAAATATGCGGTTTGTAGGGACGCCGGTCGAACCGGAAACGGTGTTTGCCAAGACTGGACTCAAGTCCTTTCACCAATTCGGCCAGTTGCGGCGGAACCGTCTCCGGCGCCGCATAGACAATGTGGTTGTGTCTCCAAAAATGGGCCCGGGTAAGCTGTAATTCAAAAGGCCGGAATTTCACCTCTTGCGCCGCCAGACGCAACGCCGCCAGGCGACGCTCGGCCACTTCACCCAGAAACACCACTGTGGTGTGCAGGGTTTCAGCGCGCATCACGCGCCCGCCGCACAGTTTATGCAGCGGCGCTTGCCACAAAGTCATGGCAGTACGCTCTGCATCGGTCGGCCAGAGGGCAAAGAACACCCTGACAGCAGGTTCTTTCTCGGTGTCTTTCATGTTTTTCAGCTTAGCAGTTTGTTGCTAATCCGTCAGGATCGAGCTCAGGAACCGCTGAACACTTCATTCATGGCAGTGAATGAGATGTTCAGCGGCTCCCCCGGATGCTGTAAAATGCGCGCCTTGTTGAACGGCTGAACATTATGACCGCACGCCTACGCGAAATCCCCTACAACTACACTTCATTCTCAGACCGTGAGATCGTCCTGCGCATCCTGGGCAGCGAGGCGTGGGACATTATCAACACCCTGCGCGAAGAGCGCCGTACCGGTCGTTCTGCACAAATGCTGTACGAGGTGCTCGGCGACATCTGGGTGCTTTCGCGCAATCCGTATCTCGAAGATGACCTGCTTGCCAACCACAAACGGCGCGAAGCACTGATAGGCGCGCTGCATCATCGCCTGTACGCCATCGAATTGCGTCGCGTCGCCGCCGAGGATGACCCCAACAACCAGCACAACCACAAAGTAAAGCGGCTGCTTGAAATCGCCAGCATGGCCGTCGATCATTTTGCGACTGAATTCAAAACCACTTTGCATTTGCGTAAACATGCGCTGCGCACGCTGGGCCGCATCACCCGCCGCGACAATATCCAGTTTGACGGCCTGGCGCGCGTCTCGCACGTCACCGACGCCACCGACTGGCGTGTGGAATACCCGTTCGTGGTACTGCAACCGGACAGTGAAGAGGAAGTTGCACCGCTGGTGCGTGCCTGTATCGAACTCGGCCTGACCATCATTCCGCGCGGCGGCGGCACCGGCTATACCGGCGGCGCCGTCCCGCTCACGAAATATTCCGCTGTCATCAATACCGAAAAGCTGGACGGACTATCTTCGATTGAACACCTGACTTTGCCGGGCTTGAGTTCCCCTTACGCCACCATCCACTGCGGCGCCGGGGTAGTGACACGCCGTGTGATGGAAGCAGCGGAAGCCCACAAACTGGTGTTCGCGGTCGATCCCACTTCGGCTGACGCTTCCTGCATTGGCGGCAACGTATCGATGAACGCGGGCGGCAAGAAAGCCGTGCTGTGGGGCACAGCGCTGGATAATCTGGCTTCGTGGAAGATGGTCACACCGGACGGACTGTGGATGTTCGTCGAACGTCTGGACCACAACCTCGGCAAGATTCATGATGCGCCGACCGTACGCTTCCACATTTCGCGCTTCGAAGCCGATGGCAGGACACCGCACGGCGAACCGGAAATATTGACCGTAAACGGCAGCGCTTTCCGCAAGGCCGGACTGGGCAAAGACGTCACCGACAAGTTCCTCTCGGGCCTGCCCGGCATCCAGAAGGAAGGTTGCGACGGCATCATCACTTCGGCGCGTTTCATTCTGCACCGCGAACACAAATTCACGCGCACTGTCTGTCTGGAGTTTTTCGGCCAGGTACATGAAGCGGTTCCTTCCATCGTGGAGATCACCGAGTTGTTCAGCAAGAACGGCAACCACGCTTCCCCCTTTCCGCTGCGCCCGGCCCCGGTTTTTCTGGCCGGCCTGGAACACCTGGACGAGCGCTATCTCAAGGCTGTCGGGTATGCCACCAAGGCCACCCGTGACGGATTCCCGAAGATGGTGTTGATCGCCGACGTCATGAGCGACGACGAGCACGCGGTCGGCGAGGCCGCGACCGAGATCGTACGCATGGCCAACCTGCGCCACGGCGAGGGCTTCGTCGCCGTGTCCGCCGAGGCACGCAAAAAGTTCTGGCTGGATCGCGCACGCACTGCCGCCATCGCCAGACACACCAATGCTTTCAAGGTGAACGAAGATGTGGTGATCCCTTTGCCGCGCATGGGCGATTATTGCGACGGCATCGAGCGCATCAATATCGAGCTGTCGCTGAGCAACAAGATCAAACTGGTGGGAGCACTGAAGGAATTCTTTGCAGGGGAGCTGCCACTGTATTACCAGGATGATGCGCAGTTGGGCGACGTCGAACTGCTGGGCAGCCGCAGGCAACAGGCACGCGACCTGCTGTCCAGGGTCGGCGCGCACTGGCAGTGGCTGCTGGATAATCTTGATGCGCCCGCCGCCAGCATTCCCGGCGATTCCGGTTCAAACGGCAGCGTATTCAGCGTGTTGCAGGATCGCAGCGTGCGCGCTTCGTGGAAACGCGAGATACGCGAACCGTTGCGCCATATTTTCAACGGCAGCACTTACCAGCCCATCCTCGATAAGTGCAACGCCATCCACCAGCATATTCTGAAAAGCCGCGTATTCGTGGCGCTGCATATGCACGCAGGCGACGGCAATGTGCATACCAATATCCCGCTCAACTCCGACGACTACGCCATGTTGCAGCAAGCTTATGGTGCGGTGGATCGCATCATGAAGCTGGCCAAGGATTTGGGCGGTGTCATTTCCGGCGAGCACGGTATCGGCATCACCAAATTCGATTTCCTCGAAGAAGAGGAAATTGCGCCTTTCGCCGCTTATAAACAGAAGATCGATCCCGAGGGCTATTTCAACAAAGGCAAATTACTCAAAGGCAGCAATCTGGAACGTGCTTACACCCCCAGCTTCAGCCTGATGGAACTGGAAAGCCTGATCCTGGAAAAGAGCGAACTGGGAAACATCGCCGACTCGATCAAGGACTGCCTGCGTTGCGGCAAGTGCAAGCCTGTATGCAACACGCATGTGCCGCGCGCCAACCTGCTCTACTCGCCGCGCAACAAGATCCTCGGCACTTCGCTGCTGATCGAAGCTTTCCTTTACGAAGAGCAGACGCGACGCGGCGTTTCCATCCAGCACTTTGCCGAATTCAGCGATGTGGCCGACCACTGCACGGTGTGCCACAAGTGCGAAAGCCCGTGTCCCGTGGACATCGACTTTGGCAATGTTTCCGTGGCAATGCGCAATTTCCTGCGCAAGCTGGGCAAGAAGAAATTCAGGCCTGCCAGCGCGCTGTCCATGCTGTATCTCAACAGCACCAACCCGGCCACGATCAAGACGCTACGCATGGCGATGATCCTGTGGGGCTACCGGGCTCAGCGTTTCGCGTACCGCCTGGCCGGAAACTCCGGCCTGCTCCGCGCGCAGACATCGCATCCGCCTGCCACCGTTGGCAAACCGTCCGTTGCCGCAAAAGCGATCCACTTCATCAACAAGCCGCTTCCACTCAAAGTGCCGAGCAAAACCGCACGTGCGCTGCTCGATATCGAGGACAGCACCATCGTGCCGGTGATATGTAACCCGCACACTTCGGGCGAGGACAGCGAGGCAGTGTTCTATTTTCCCGGTTGCGGCTCCGAGCGTCTGTTCAGCGAAATCAGTCTGGCCGCACAAGCGATGCTGTATGAGATGGGCACCACCACGGTGTTGCCGCCGGGATATCTGTGTTGCGGTTATCCGCAAACTTCTGCCGGCTGTGAAGACAAAGGCGGACGCATTACCATGGACAACCGCGTGTTGTTCCATCGGGTTGCGAACACGCTCAACTATCTGGACATCAAGACCGTCGTGGTGTCATGCGGCACCTGTATGGATCAGTTGCTGAAATATCAGTTCGACAAGATCTTCCCGGGCTGCCGCCTGCTCGACATCCATGAATATCTGCTCGAGAAGGGCGTAAAACTGGAAAGCGTGCCCGGCACGCAATTGTTGTATCACGACCCCTGCCACTCTCCGATGAAGACCCATTCGCCACTCAAGGTTGTGAACCAACTAATGGGCAGTCCTGTCTCATTAAGCGAGCGCTGTTGCGGCGAAGCGGGGACTTTTGCGGTTACGCGACCGGATATTGCCACGCAAGTGCGCTTCCGCAAGGAAGAAGAATTGCGCAAAGCAACCACTGCACTGCGCGCTGAAGACAATTCCGGCAAGGTAAAAATACTCACTTCGTGTCCTGCTTGCCAGCAAGGATTATCACGCTACAGCAATGATGTGCAGGCGGAAGCCGGATACGTCGTGGTTGAAATTGCCAGGCACAGGCTCGGCGATAATTGGCTGCAGGATTATGTCGCCAAGGCAAACGATGGCGGCATTGAACGCGTCCTGCTTTGATTGAATATTATGTTGCTACTGGAACCTACCGACAAGCAAACCAAGCCCGCCTTCAGGGATGCAGTCAGTTGTCAGAAATGGTTTGACCAGCTGCAGTTGACCAATCTGAACCTGGCGCATGGCACGCTGCGGGCAAAACTGGACGAATTCAACCGCTTCCCCTTGCGCGGTAGTGAACGTTTAAAGACACTGGAAATCCTGCGGGAGCCTGTCAATACCGTGCAGACGGATTTCGCAAAAAAGCTCCTGGGCAAAAAATTACCGTTTTCCAATGATGATTTTATCGCGCTCATTTCCCTGACCAATCTTTGGCAAAGTATGCTCAATGGCTACCTGCGCTGCCTGGAATCACTTGCGGACGGAGATTCTTCCCTTTCCGGCGAAGAGGTCATGCTTTGCCAGCGCTGTATGGTCTACGGCAGTCTGCAACTTGGAGATTTCCTGCGCGCCGGCTACGAGCCGGATGGAAAGTCATGGCAGCGCTTCCACGCCATTTACGCGCACATCGAAAAACAAGGCTTGCAGACGAAATCCATCGCAGACAAACTCTATCTGAACGGTCGTGTTTCATGCCGCACGATTTTCACCAAAATCCTGTTACTGCATCGTGCGCGTCTGCTTGGACTAAGACGTAAACAATGGCCCACTTTGAACCACTGGCTGGACAGCTGGGGCGATAACTTCACCATCGAAACAAGTTGCAGCATGACACATGAGGATGCCCCTCCCCTGGCAGTCGACCTGGAAGGATCACGCGGGCTTATTTCGATACATCAAGCCACTTCTGATCCCAGTATGCGTTTTCTGGCCATGGTTCCCCTGTCCAAACTCATCCGCGTCAAAACCATCCTGTTGCAGCAAGGTCAATCGCCGGCGCAACTGGACCTCGGCGAGGACATGACCAGCAAGGAATGCACTGATCTGCTCAACAGGCTGCATGCCTGCTGGTGCGAAAAACGTCCCGAATCGCTCGCCGACGAACCGCGCGAAGCACCCGTCGTTGAACTCTGCTTCACCCTTGAAAATATCTATGCACACATTGCGCGCAAACCTTTCAAGCCACCAAACACAACGAACCTTTCCGACAAGGAAACACAGAAACAAATTGAGCTGTTTGGTCGCGTACTGGATCAGACCGATCGCCACAACCTGGTTCAGCTCGGTTTTCTGGCCGAGCAGTGGCTGGTAGAAGAAGACGGTTTGCTGCATGCACGCCTGTTACGCAAGACGACTTCAGGAGAACGCCTCGGTTTGAACCAGATCGTCAGCGTACATAAAGCGGAAACAGGAAGCTACAAACTCGGCGTTATCACAATGGTCAACGTCAACCGGGGAGGGCAGCTCTACATCGGGGTGCGCTACCTGCCGGGAGCCCCGCAAGCTGTAGTCGTGCGCGGCGATGAAGGTAAAAACCTGCTTTCTGGTGCAGCCGCTGCGCTGGTGCTGCCGGAGATCTCCAAACTGCGCATCCCGGCCAGTATTGTCATCCCGCGCGACTGGTTCCACGCGGGGCGTCACCTCGATCTCAGCCTGCAGCAAAAATCAAAACTGGGTGTGACGCTGGGAATCAGCGTGGAAAAAGGATACGACTTCGAACGCGTGAGTTTCACGCCAGACAAATAGTTTTACTTTTTCGACTCGGGTTCCTCGTATCGCCGCTTCGCCGGAAAAACGATGCTGAAAGTACTGCCCTTGCCTTCTTCACTTGCGACCTCAAAATGCGCCTGATGGCGGATCACGATGTGCTTGACGATGGCAAGTCCCAATCCCGTGCCGCCGGTCTCGCGCGAGCGGCTGCGATCCACGCGATAAAATCGCTCGGTAAGCCTGGAAATATGTTGCGGCGCAATGCCAATACCACTGTCCTTTACGCTGAACACCATGCGACCGTCAGCCTGCTCATGCCAGCGCAAAACAACTTCGCCCCCCGGCGGCGTATAACGAACGGCATTGGTGACGAGATTACCAAAAGCACTGTGTAATTCATGTGCGCTGCCCGCAAGCTTTGCTTCGCTGTCGATCTCCAGTTCGATCCGGTGTTGTCCGTTGCTCAGCGATCGCCCTTCTTCATTCAGGGTGCGCATCAGTTGCGGCACATCAACTTTTTCATCGAGCAGAACGTTCTGTTCATTCTCCAGCCGGGAAAGTGTGAGCAGATCGTTCACCAGACTTTCCATGCGCGAGGTTTGTTCGCCCATCAGCTTCAGAGCCCGGTGCGACATTTCATTTTCCAGATTCGGCATATCCTGCAGCGTTTCGACAAAACCGTTGACCACGGTCAGTGGGGTGCGCAGTTCATGAGAGACGTTGGCGACAAAATCGCGGCGCATGGTCTCGATGCGTTCCAGATGGGTAATGTCGCGGCTGATCAGCAAATGCTTGCTACCGCCGTATGCGATGAGTTTGATCGATAACACGAGTTCATCATGGCGTATTCCACGCAACACCAGCGGTTCGGCATAGTCTTTCATCTCGAGGTAATGCACGAATTCCGGCTGGCGTGCAAGATAGGTTATCTGTTGTCCGATATCGCGTTCGCTATCCAGTCCGAAATGGTGTTCGGCCAGCGGGTTACACCATTCGATACGGTCTGCTTTCCCCAGAATCACCACACCCTCCGGAAAAGCCGAAGTGGCCAGCTCCATCTGCCGCAAGGCAGCAGCATGTTTATCGCGGGATTTGCGATGCTTTCTGCTCATCTTGTTGAGCCGGGAGAAAGCCTCCTCCCACATCCCGGAACCAACCGGCACTTGCTTTTTATCGGGATCGGACAGCCATTTCTCGAAAGCGGCCAGGTTGCGCAAATGGCTCAGTAACAGCAGCGACATGCCGATAGCGAAGACAATTGCCGCCGGCAATGCCCCGGCGATCGGCCACACAAGCAAGGCGAACAGCGACAGAAAGAATGGAAAAGCGAAAGCGCGTTGCCAGAAATCGCTCACGGCAAAACCTTAAAATTGAATTGCCCGCATTATACGTGGTGATGCAAATATGGGCCCAACGAAAAATTATTTTCTGGAAAAACGATACCCGCTGCCGCGCACGGTCTGCACCAGATTGTCAAGGCCAGACGGTTCCAGCGCCTGGCGCAGGCGGCGAATATGGACATCCACGGTACGTTCCTCCACAAACACATGATCGCCCCATACCTGATCCAGCAATTGCGTACGGCTGTAGACCCGTTCAACGTGTGTCATGAAGAAATGCAGCAGGCGAAACTCTGTGGGACCGAGTTCAATATTTTCTTCCTTTGCGCTGACTCTGTGCGTGGTTGGCGACAACTCCAGCCCTTCAACACGCACTGTCTCATCGCTTATCTGCGGTGCTCGTCGGCGCAGAACAGCACGAATGCGCGCCATCAGTTCGCGAGGCGAGAAAGGCTTGGTGATGTAGTCGTCGGCTCCGGATTCCAGACCGAGTATCTTGTCGTGCTCGTCGGTACGGGCGGTCAGCATGATGATGGGAATGTCGCGTGTGCGCGAATCCGCGCGCAGGCGCCGCGCCAGCTCGACGCCGGAAGTACCGGGCAGCATCCAGTCGAGCAGAATGAGATCGGGCAAGGCGCGATTGATTTCGGCCATTGCGCCGGGTACATCATAGGCCTGAATGGCGCGAAAACCGCATTGCGCCACATTGAAAGCCAGCAATTCCTGAATTGCCGGCTCGTCTTCCACTAACAGGATATTCGCTGTCGACATTTACTTCTCCATATCTCGTTTTCGCTGCTCGCGATGATATGAAAGAATTATGACAGCAATATGACAGTTCAGTCGGTCTGCTGATGTGGGTTTGCCTGCCCATGTTTCCCGAGCATGTCAGACAGCAGCGATCCCGCCACCATGCCGATGATGCTCACGAGGAAGCCCGCAAACTGCGGCGGGATGTCAGCTTCGGGCGCAAGGAATTCCATCGGTAGCCAGGTCGCGACGCCCAGCCCCATGGCGAAATAGGCACCCAGCGTGGTGGCACGTTTCCAGTACAGTCCTGCCACCAACGGCGTAAAGGCCAGCACCAGCGTCACCTTGTAGGCATTCTCCACCATCTGGTGGATGCCGGTCTCCTGATCCAGCGCCCACAACGCATAGAGCGTGACGCACACCGAGAAAATACCCACCACCCAGCGTGTCATCACCAGCATCTTGTGGTCGGGCAGGTTCTCGCGTGTAATCCAGCCCTTGAGTACGTTCTCGGACAGCGTGACCGAAGGTGCCAGCAAGGTGCCCGAGGCCGTACTCATGATCACCGACAGCAACGCGCCATAAAAGATGACCTGTGCAAACAAGGGCAGATGCCCCTTGACCAGTTCCGGCAACAGTTTCTGGCTATCCTCGCCCAGCCATTGCGCCGCCAGGGCCGGGTCGACCAGGTTGGCCGAATAGGCCATGAACAGCGGGATCGCAGCAAACAGGAAATAGGCCACGCCGCCCATCACCGTACCCCACACCGCGACGTTCTCGTTCTTCGAGGAGTTGGCGCGCTGGAACACGTCCTGCTGCGGAATGGATCCGAAGCCCATGGTCAGCAGGCCGGAAATGAAAGCGACCATGGCGACCGCATTCATCT
>JBNKBO010000042.1:0-22322 GCA_050287265.1 Sideroxydans sp.
CCAGTTACGCCTGAAGGCGGCGGCCGGTACGCTGGATGGGACGGATCTGGACAGGGTGAATATGGCGTTGCGATAGGTAAGCGATTCATCTCACGCGGAGGCGCGGGGGCGCGGGGAAAAACCGCCCGCCGTTTTGCTTTCCTCTGCGTCTCCGCGTGAACCCTGTATTTAACTGTTTTTTTCAGCTTGTCATAAATCCTACAACCCCTTGCCTCCGTCTTGTTCCACACACGCGAGTTGAGCACGTAAATCCGGCAGTTCTATTATTAAACAGCTACTTAAATAGCCCATTCCGGGCTGGCACATAGTTTGCGAATACCTGGGTACAGACCAGCTGACAGGAGCAAATCATGTGGGATTATTCGGAAAAAGTTAAGGAACATTTCTTCCAGCCGCGCAACGCCGGTGTGCTGGAAGACGCAAATGGCATCGGCGACGTTGGTTCGCTTTCGTGCGGCGACGCGCTACGTCTGATGCTCAAGGTCGATCCCGAGACCGACACCATTCTCAATGCAAATTTCCAGACCTTCGGCTGTGGTTCGGCCATTGCGTCGTCTTCCGCACTCACCGAAATGATCAAGGGCAAAACACTGGATGATGCGCTCAAGGTGAGCAACCAGGATATTGCCGATTACCTCGACGGTCTGCCGCCGGAAAAGATGCACTGTTCGGTGATGGGGCGCGAAGCGTTGCAAGCGGCGGTTGCCAATTATCGCGGCGAAGTTTGGAGCGATGACCACGAAGAAGGTGCGCTGGTGTGCAAATGTTTTGCCATTGACGCGGTGCTGATCGAAGACACCATCCGTGCCAACAACCTCAGTTCGGTACAGGACGTGACCAATTACACCAAGGCGGGTGGTGGCTGTTCGTCGTGTCACGAAGGCATCGAAGAAATCCTGGTGAAAGTGATGGCCGAGCGCGGCGAGGCTTTCATACCCGGTGCACCGGCAAAAGAAGAAGCCAGACCGGCCGGCATGACCAATTTGCAGCGTATACGCAAAATCGAATCCGTGCTTGATGCCATTCGTCCGCAACTGAAACGCGATGGTGGAGACATCGAACTGGTGGACGTGGAAGGCAAGACCGTTTTCGTCAACATGAAAGGTGCTTGCGCCGGATGCCAGATGGAAGCGCTGACGCTGCAGGGCATTCAGCAGAAGCTGATGGAAGAGCTGAAGGAGTTCATCAAGATCGTGCCTACCAGGGCAGGGGCATTGAGCAGGGCGACTTGTACCCTTTGATGCAACAACGCTCCCTTCCCCCGCAGGCGGGGGAAGGGCCGGGGATGAGGGTCGGCAGGTGAAAGAGAAAGTATCAGATTTTCACCGACCCTCACCCTAACCCTCTGGGTGAAACAACTAGCCATTCGACTAGGCTGCAAACAGCCGCAGCCAAGTCGCTGGTTATCCCGCCCGCGGGAGAGGGGATAAGAAGATTAAGGAGCATAAAAAATGGAAGGCATCTATTTCGACAATAACGCAACCACACGTGTGGATGAAAAAGTGGTTGAGGCCATGCTGCCGTACTTCACCGAGCAGTTCGGCAATCCATCGTCCATGCACAGCTTCGGCAACAAGGTCGGCCTTGCCATCAAGAAAGCACGCATGCAGGTGCAGGAACTGCTTGGCGCGGAACACGACTCCGAGATCATTTTTACATCCTGCGGTACCGAGTCGGATTCGACCGCCATCCTGTCTGCATTGAAAACGCAGCCCGAGCGTAAGGAAATCATCACCACCAATGTCGAGCATCCGGCCATCCTTACGCTGTGCACCTGGCTAGAAAAAGAAGGCTACAAAGTACATTACCTCAAGGTGGACGGCAAAGGTCGCCTCAACCTGGACGAATACAGGAAGCTGCTCAGCGACAAGGTCGCGGTGGTTTCCGCGATGTGGGCGAACAACGAGACCGGTACGTTCTTCCCGGTGGTCGAAATGGCCGAACTGGCACATGAAGCCGGCGCAATGTTCCATACCGATGCAGTGCAGGCCGTGGGCAAGGTGCCGATGAGCCTCAAGGACACGAAGATCGACATGCTTTCCTTGTCCGGTCACAAGCTGCACGCCCCCAAGGGGATCGGCGTGCTGTACCTGAAACGCGGTACGCGCTTCCGTCCGCTGCTGCGCGGCGGACATCAGGAACGCGGCCGCCGTGCGGGCACTGAGAACAGTACTTCCATCATCGGCCTGGGCAAGGCAGCTGAAATGGCGCTGGAAGCGATGGCTTTCGAGAATACCGAAGTCGCGCGCCTGCGCGACAGGCTGGAAGCAGGCATTCTGGCCAAGGTGCCGCGCGCATTCGTTACCGGCGATCCGTTCAACCGCTTGCCCAACACCAGCAATATCGCATTCGAATTCATCGAAGGCGAGGCTATCCTGCTGCTGCTCAACAAGTTTGGCATTGCAGCGAGCTCGGGCTCTGCCTGCACTTCCGGCTCGCTGGAACCTTCGCACGTGATGCGCGCGATGGGCATACCCTACACCGCCGCACACGGCACGGTGCGTTTTTCGCTGTCGCGTTACAGCACCGAGGCCGAAGTGGATCGTGTCATTCAAGTCGTGCCGGAGATCATCGCGCAATTACGTAAATTGTCGCCGTACTGGGAAGGCGATGCACCGAAGGCGGAGCCGGAGAAGGCGTTCGCGCCTGCATACGCATGAACATGAATTGCAGCAATCTGTTTCACGCGGAGACGCGAAGACGCGGAGAGAGACTGCGGATGGTTTGCTCCGCGAGCTCCGCGTCTCCGCGTGAGACAAGAAACTGATGAACCCAGGATGAACACTATGTCACGCACCATCATCATCAATGACACCACCCTGCGCGACGGCGAACAGACCGCCGGGGTGGCGTTCACGCTGGATGAGAAGCTGGAGATCGCACGGCGCATCGACGCGCTCGGCGTGCCGGAAATGGAGATAGGCATCCCGGCGATGGGACATGAAGAGCGCGAGAGCATCAACGCCGTCGCTGCGCTGGGATTGAAGTCAAAACTGGTCGTGTGGGGCCGCATGTGCAAGAAGGACATCGAAGTCAGCGAACAACTTGATGTACCCATCATCAATTTGTCCATCCCGGTGTCGGACATTCATCTTGCGAAGAAACTGAAGCGCGACCGTGCCTGGGTACTCGAGACGATCCATGAAATGGTGCCGTATGCCTGCGATCATGGATTGGAGGTAAATGTTGGTTGTGAGGATGCTTCGCGTGCTGATACCGGGTTCCTGTTGCAGGTGGCCGAAGCCGTGCAGGCGGCCGGTGCGCGCCGTATACGCTATGCCGACACACTCGGTGTAATGGAACCGTTCAGTGTGCACAAGATCATTTCCGATTTGCGCAGCGCAGTGGACATCGAGATCGAAATGCACGCTCATGACGACCTCGGTCTTGCCACTGCAAACAGCCTTGCTGCAGCCGTGGCGGGTGCCACGCATATCAACACCACGGTGAACGGTCTCGGCGAGCGTGCGGGCAACGCACCGCTGGAAGAAGTCGCACATGGTCTGAAGAAACTTTACAACCTGGAAACGGGTGTCGATCTGCATTCTTTCCCCGCTTTGTCGCAATTGGTTGCGGATGCATCCGGCCGCCCGGTGACGTGGCAAAAGAGTCTGGTGGGTGAAGGCGTTTTTTCGCACGAAGCGGGCATTCACGTCGACGGCTTGTTGAAGGATCCGAGCACTTACCAGGCATTCGATCCGGACGAAGTCGGGCGCCGCAACAAACTGGTGATCGGCAAACATTCCGGTGCACATGGGATCATTGCCGCCTACGCCACCATGGGACTCAACTTGAGCCAGGCCGAAGCGCGCGCATTACTGCCGGACATTCGCAGATTCTCGGAGCGTGCCAAGCGTTCGCCTGCCGATCAGGAACTGCTATTCCTGTACCAACGCTACATCGGGCGTCAGCCCGGTGCAGCGCACTAGGTATGAAAACCTCTGGCCGTTATCTCCGCTTGCGTGGGAATGACACATTAAGGGGATGAGTCATGGATATGCTCGATTTTGACCAGGCCGAGCTGTACTTCGACGAACCGTTGGCGCTGGATGTTTCGAATCTGCTCATGGCTGCTGCGGATAAATATGGCAGCGCAGAGTCCGAAGATTTGTTGCTGCGCGCCAACCTGCTGGCACCGCAGCACCTGACAGTATTGGTGGCGCTGTATCGTTATTATTTTTACCAGCATCGTTTTGAAGATGCCTTGCTGGTGGGAGAGAGCACCCTGGCTGTGGCCGGGCGGCGGCTGAACTTCCCGGAGACCTGGATGTACCTGAATGAAGCCAATCTGGGCGAAGGCGTGATGCGCTCAATGGGGCTGGTGCGCTTCTACCTCATGGTGCTCAAGGCAACGGGTTACATCAACCTGCGTCTGGGCTATTTTGATATCGGACAAGCCATGCTGAAAAAGCTGGTCGAACTGGACAGCCATGACCGCATGGGTGGCAAAGCACTGCTGGATGTCCTGTACAAGTCGATGAACACTGACACAATGATGCAAAGGAGAACATGATGGAAGAGCTGACACTGGATGAGGCAATGGAAGACCTGGTTTCCGCCGAAGATTTTCTGGACTACTTCGGTATCGATTACGACGCCTCGGTGGTGCAGGTAAACCGTTTACATATTCTGCAGCGGTTTCATAACTATCTCGGCAAGGCGAACTTGCCGGAAGTGGAAGAAGCGCGCCGCATGATGTACACCACACTGCTGCAGCAGGCTTACCAGGATTTTGTGAAGTCCGATGCGCTTACTGAAAAAGTATTCAAGGTGTTTCATATGCATGAGCCGCAGGTGAGGCTCGTGCCTTTGTCAGAAATTACGGTGAAGAGAAAAGATGCTGCCTGAATTCGAATTCGGTGATGAAGTGCGTATCGTGCGCAACGTGCGCAACGACGGTACCTATCCCGGCATATCCACCGGCCAGTTGCTCATCCGGCGCGGTAGCACCGGTTTTGTGATGAACGTCGGTACCTTTTTGCAGGATCAGCTCATCTACACCGTCAATTTCATGGAGCAAGGTCGCATCGTCGGTTGCCGTGAGGAAGAGCTGATTGGCATCGGTGAACCGTGGATTCCAAGCAGGTTTGAAAGCCGAGAAAAAGTGCGCAGCAGGGTCACGCTCACCGTGCGCGGCGAAGTGCGCGTCAGCCCGGGCATGGAAGGAGAAATACTGAAAGTGTTTCGCGACGAGAACAACGGCGTGCAGTACCACGTGATTTTCCACGATCAGGTGCTGCAGGTGCCCGAGGCTTCACTGGAGGCAACACAAGTTTATGACGACGAGGAAACCGAAGATGCCGCAGCTCATTGAATCAGACGTGGCTTATCTTGCGCTCAAGGCTGCGCAGAAACTTTACAGCAAGGCAACCGCTGCCCTGCAGCCGGAGGAATTTGAACGCGTGCAAAACGTGGCGCGGAAACAGCACGATCTCGAAACCCGCGTCCTGTCAGCGCCCGAAGCGCGCGATGTCGTTGTGCCAGCCACCACGGTGGAAGCCACGATGCAGGAGATACGCGGCCGCTATCAAAGCGAAGAAGAGTTTGCCGCTGACCTGGCACGTAACGGTCTGGACGAAGACGGCTATGCAGCTGCGCTGACGCGCGAGATGAAGGTTGAGGCCATTATGGAAAAAGTCGGCGCGCGCGCGGAAAGCGTGAGCGACATGGATATTGATCTGTATTACCAGTACCACCCGGAACAATTCCGTCGTCCCGAAACGCGGCTGGTGCGACACATCCTTGTCACCATTAATGAAACCATTCCCGAGAATACGCGCGAAGCGGCTGGCAAGCGCATCGATGAAATTGCCGCCCGGCTTGCGAAAGAACCACAGCGTTTCGAAGAACAGGCGCTCAAGCATTCCGAGTGTCCCACCGCGCTGGACGGCGGCAAGCTGGGTGATCTGCCGCGCGGAAAACTCTTTCCGGAACTGGACAAGGCGCTTTTTGAACTGAAGGCGGGCGAAGTGAGCGGGGTGCTGGAATCCGAACTTGGTTTTCACGTGCTGCGCTGCGATACCATTACTGAGGCAGGCATACTCTGCTACGACCTGGCCAAACCGCATATCTGCAAGCTGCTGGCGCAGAAGCGCAAACGTGTTTATCAGCAGGCGTGGGTGAAGCAGTTGCTGGAGGGGAAGTAGGAAAATGGGCAGTGGGCATTCGTTCTTGCTGCCAAACACTTTAAGCTCAACATCGAACAAATCTGTTGGCTGGATCACTCGGGGGCCGTATCCAAAGCATTTCTCCACTCGATATACGGACTCCCGGTTTTTACATCAGTGATTCACGACAAACAAAGTTACATTTTTTCTATATAGAAGTAGTAGTGCTCATTTTCCTGGAATTGCTGCAGCAATTTATAGTCATTGTTGCTCACTAATGTCCGGATATTCTTGATTGTTCCTTCCCTGGTCGTGACAACCTTAAGCACTTCCCCGGCACTCATTTTATCGAGCACCTCCTTTGTTTTTATTACCGGGACAGGACAATCATCCTGTGTGGCATCAAGTAAGACGTTGAAGTCGATATGCATAAATCCCCCTTTAATTTCAGATAGTAATGTAATTTTTGATGCCGATTATTTTTGGTATGGCGCATTGTAAGCAATTGCACCATTTTTGTGGACTGAAGTTTGATTTTCAGTACGGGATATGGGGTTATTGACTAAATGGCGATTAGCAGCGATTTTGCCCGCCAGCCACTTGAAGGAGTATCCGGGCCTGTTCTTTGCATGATTGGCAAACGTTTGTATCCAGGGTTTTTAGCCAGGGGGCGGGTATCTGTTCCATACCGTACAACGCCCCGGCCAGCATCCCCGCAATCGCGCCCGTCGTGTCTGCATCACCGCCGCGATTGACCACATCGACCAGACAGTCGCGGAAATCGTTGGTGTCGAAAAAACTCTGGAACACGGCCTGGAAGGTGTGGCCGACATATCCACTGGGGTTGGTACTTTGCCTGACTGCCCGGAATTTGAATTCCGGGAACTGTGCAGCGAGCGGATGGGCGTGTTTGTGCAGCAGATAATTCTTGTCTTTGCCGCGCAGCGCATCCTGCACCATGAATGCCAGGGTTTCGCAGGCAGCATCGGAGGCGATGCAGTGATGGGTGACGTGTGCCTGCGTGCGACAGGCAGCGCGAACGGTATCTTCAGGCTGGTCGAAGGTGGCGAGTGCGACAGGTAATACGCGCATTGCAGCGCCGTTGCCTGCATCGTTGTCCGAATAGGGCGCTTCGGGATTGTTGGTCTTGCGGAACTGCAGCAGGTTGCGCCGCACCGTATTGCCGATGTCCACCGGCTTGGCGCGCATCCAGGAGTCGAAGGCCTGCGCAACTGCATATGCATCCACTTTGCCCTGCTCGATGATGGAATTGCCGAGTACAAGCGACATGGTCGTATCGTCGGTGACTTGCCCCGGCTTGAGGCGCAGCCAGCCGCCTCCGCGCAAGGTGTCATGCACACCGTATTGTGCCGCAATTTCGCGCGGCAGCATGAATTCCACCGTCGCACCCAAGGCATCGCCGATGGCGAGGCCTAAATATGCGGCAGTGGCGCGGTCAACAACAGACATTTTGAAGGTGCTCTGTCATTTCCGCGCAATGAACTATTCCTCCGGCCCGAAGCAGTTGGAATAATCGGCACACACCTCGCAGCTCGGCGCGCGGCAGATGTGAATGTCTTCCTTTTCGCATAACTGCTTGTAGATGAACTTCTTCCACTTCATATCCTTCGTGTTCTTTGCGGCGAGCGTGGGGAAATTCTGCGTCATCAACTGGCTCAGGTATTTGCGCGACCACAACCCGAGATCCTGCCAGAGATGATCGTTGGCCATGCAGGCCTCAGTAATGATTTCTGCCATCCAGCCTTCCGATTCGTCCAGACCGGCGCGGTGTTCCAGAAGCAACGCAATTACATCGTCGCGTTCTGGGGCACGCTCATCATTCTCCGGGAATCGACAGCGCACGACGACCTGCGTGCGCGGGAAGTGCCGAACCAGCAGGGCGGTGAAATCGGATTCATCCAGTCCGAGGCAAGGCGGCAGTACGCTGGCGCCTGCGGTCTGGCTGCTGATCATCTGGGCGAACAGTTCGTCGTTTGGCAGCCCCGCGGCATGTGCCATCAGTTCCGCGTACAGGCCAGGGAATTGAAGATTGCCTTTCACGTTTATCCTTTCTCCCGCTTGCGGGAGAAAATTAGAGATAGGGTTTTTTTGTTGTCTGTGCATAACACCGGTCTGCATGATGTTCGGCATTGCGTGCTCCTGATGTTGATTTGAAAAAAATCGTATCGTTACGCCTTGACGACAATATTGCCGCCCAATACCTGTGCCTGGCAGGCGAGGCGGTCGTCGCGTCCGGCCATGTTTTCCTGCAATACCTTGTCCTCCAGCACCGAGCGTTCGCTCATGTGCTCCATGCCGCTGACGACGCGCACAGTGCAAGTGCAGCATTCACCCTCGCGGCAACCGTAGGTGATGCCGGCGCCGATCTTTTCAGATATTTCGATCAGACGCGTACCGGCAGGCACAGTGACGGTGAGACCGAGTTTCTCGAATGTGACATTGGCTTTAGGCATGGCTGTGCTTCCCCGGATCAGGACAGGGTGCAGCAAGATGTTCCTTGGGACAGGTTTCGATGTCGCCGTTGAAATGAAAATTGCATAGCGATGCGTTTGCCTCCTCTCCCTCTGGGAGAGGATTGAGGTGAGGGGAACGGTCTTGACCGTTCTGTTTTGCATCGTTCAGGCCGATCCATGCGCGTACAGCATCGGCGTCGAAGCCGGTGCGCAATTCGCCATTTGCTTCCATCAGCGGACGGCGGATCAGCAATGGGTCGGCAATCATCATCTCCAGCGCACTTTCTGCATCGTATGCGACCGGATCAATCTCGCCCGATTTCACGCGCGGCGCGGCGGCGTTGAACCAGCGCGCAACGGGGAGATCGCCAAAGAAAGGGCGCAGCCGCTCTGCTGTCCATTTCTCGGTGAGCAGGTTCTTTGCCAGCACCGTGTGTCCGGAGGCGGCCAGCCACACCTTCTGTTTGGTGTTGTTGCCGCAGCCGGGCTTTTCGTAAAAGACGACGGTCGCCATATTTTCAATTCCTCTCAGGCTGCCAGCTTCTGCAATGGGATGCCGGTGAGCGAACCGGGCGGATTCATCGGTACGCCGTCCTCGTTGAGGATCGCGCCCTCGATCGGACAGATGGAAGCACACTGCGAATCCTCGAAATCGCCGCTGCATTCATTGCACTTGTCCGGGTCGATCAGGAAGTGCGGCTTTGCTTCGTAGATCGCCTTGCTCGGGCACAGCGGTTCGCATGCCCAGCAATTGGTGCAGAGTTCGATGATTTCGAGTGCCATGATATTTCCTTTGCCTGTGTAGCTTTTCCTTTCGCCTGCGGGGGAAGGAAATTAAGCCACCTTTTGTTGCTCATCCGCTTTCGCTTTCAGCTTGCCTGCGACACGCATCTCTTCGTACACCTTGAGAATCGCATCCTCAATGGGCTCCATCGCGTGCTCGCCGTTGGGCTGGATGCCCACTGCTTCCAGCGGCCCCCAGGGTTCATAGCCGACCTTGCTGCACAGCACGGCTTCGCAACCGGCCAGCACTTTCAGTGTCTTGTCCAATACGCTTTCGCCGTCGCCGCAACTGATGTCACCTTCACAGTAAGGCGTGGTCCTGCGGTGGCCGATGAAACGCACACCGTCAGACGATGCTTCATAGATCAGGAATTCACCGGCATGGCCGAAGTGTTCGTTGATCACGCCGCCGCCCTTGGTGGCAACCGCCATCAGTACCGCGCGCGGTTGAACATATTCGCGTAGCGAAACCACGTCCCTCTCTCCCGCTTGCGGGAGAGAGTTAGGAGAGAGGGTTCGTTTGAGTCCCTGGATGCTGACGATCTGCACCTTGGCTTCCCTGGCGAGGCGTTTGCTTTCCAGTTCCTCGTTGATGGCCGCATGTACTTCGGCGCGCATCTTCATTGCCTCGGGATAGTTGATCTCCATTTTTTCGATCTTGTCCATGGTGAACTCGGCACCTCTATCTTCGCCCAGCAGACCCACCGCATCGGCGCGGCACTGGCGGCAGTGCCGCATCATGTTCATGTCGCCTGCGCAGGAGTCCTGCAAGGCTTGCAGTTCATCATGCGTCGGACCGCGCTGGCCGGTGAGGCCGTAGTAGGTGCCGTGTTCCGCTTCCGAGATCAGCGGCATCACGTTGTGCAGGAATGCGCCCTTGGCTTTGACAATCTTCGACACTTCTTCCAGATGCTTGTCGTTGATACCGGGGATCATCACCGAATTCACCTTGACCAGGATGCCTCTGGCCACCAGCATTTCCAGCCCCTTCTGTTGCTGCTCGATGAGGATGGCAGCCGCTTCGCGACCCTTGATGCGCTTGTTCTTCCAGAAGATCCACGGATAAATCTGCGCGCCCACATCGGGATCGACGCAGTTGATGGTGATGGTCACGTGGTCGATGTTGTACTGCGACAATTGCTCGACCTGCTCGGGCAGCGACAGGCCGTTGGTCGAGACGCACAGCTTGATGTCCGGTGCCTGCTCGGACAGCATGCGGAACGTCTCGAAGGTGCGTTCGGGATTGGCCAAAGGATCGCCGGGGCCGGCGATGCCCAGCACCGTCATTTGTGGAATGGTCGCGGCAACGGCCAATACTTTTTTCACCGCCTGCACCGGATGATGCAACTCGGATACCACGCCGGGCCGCGACTCGTTGGCGCAGTCATACTTGCGGTTGCAGTAGTTGCACTGGATGTTGCAGGCCGGAGCCACCGCCACATGCATGCGGGCAAAGTAATGGTGCGCTTCTTCGGAATAGCAGGGATGGTTGAACACCTTCTGGCGGATATGCTCCGGCAGGTGGCTCATCTGGTCGCCGGTGGAGCCGCACGAACCGGCTGAACATCCCGATTTCTTCGCTTCGGCTGTTGCGATATTGATGACGGGCAATTGCACGCTTCTATCCTCCGACTTAAATGTTTGCCTGAATATGAGCAAACTGCGTGCCTGCTGTCGGGTTGTAGCTAAGGCATTGTTTTACATGTGGTAAAAATGGGGATGGCAGGCCGCTGTCGCAAAGGACACAAGGGTTGAGGGAGAGGGTTGTGGGGAAGACGACAAGGCAGAACATGGGGATTGCGAGATATTCTGTCACGCATAAACATTATTTTGCATTATAACTGTAAATAATGTAAAAACATCTCCATGTCATTGACCCAATACTTATTTCTGGATGCTTACAATCCGTGGTGGAGCGACGGTGGGGCGGCTTTTGCCGGTTTGCCGGAGTTCCATCGTGATGTTTTCGACGATCTGTATGCTGACATCCAACACCTGCCGCAAATGATCTCGGTGACGGGGCCGCGCCGGGTAGGCAAGAGTACCTTGCTCAGGCAATGCATCCGCAAACTGATCCAGGAAAACGGTCAGGCGCAGGCGCATCGCATCGTCTATTTCACTATGGACGACCCGGCATTGCTGCTGCCGCATATGGACATGGATCGTTTCTTCGAAGAACTGGTGGCCGAGTTTGCCAAGCGCGCGAAAGATGGGACGGTGTATCTGTTTCTCGACGAGATACAGAAATTTCCGCGTTGGGAGCTATACCTCAAGAAGCATTACGATCTGAAAACGCCGGTGCGTTTTGTGGTGTCGGGTTCGGCATCCGCGCCCATCTTCCGCAAGTCACGTGAGAGTTTACTGGGGCGGATACATGATTATCAGGTGTTGCCCTTCAGCTTTCGGGAGTATGTATCTTTTCGATCTCAAAAAAGAGAAGGCTTTAGAAAATTGAAAGATTTGGGTAATGAAATTCGTCTTAGGCATACAGTTGCCGAGACGATTTCTATGCTTGAGACATTTGTGCATCTCGGCCTTCCCCCCGAGGCAATATCAGTCATTGAGAATTTCTTTTTTGAGGGCGGCTTTCCCGAAGTCTGGCAACTCCCCGATATTCTCGCCAAACAGGAATATCTCTACCAGAACCAGATCGAGCGCGTGATCTTCGAGGACTTGCTGGTCGCCGCAGAATTCCGCAAGCCGGAAATGCTGCGTCGCTTCTACCTGGGCTTGCTGGCCGAGCCGGGGCGGGAAACCAATGTCACCAAGCTCTCCAAAGACATCGGCATCACTGCATCGACCATCACCAGTTATTTTCCCTTGCTGGAGGCGACCGACCTGGTATGGCGTCTGAATAAATACACTGGCAGCAAGGCCACGGCCAAGGCTGGCAATTTCAAGAGTTATCTCGTCGATCTGGCCGTGCGCAATGCGGTGATGAAACTCACGCCGGAGCGCCTGATGGCGGATGAGCCGGTGCTTGGCCTCTATGCCGAGAACATCGTTGCCAATCACCTGCGCCGCTGGCCGGGGCTGGTGGAATTGGCCTATTACCGAGAGCGCAACAACGAGCTGGATTTCATCGTCGATCTGGGGGCGACGCGCATCGGCATCGAGGTCAAATACCGCGCCACGTTGAACGAAAATGAGCTCAACAAGAGTCGCGCCATCGCCGAGTCGTTGGGTTGTGAAGCGTATGTTGTGGTGTGCAAGGAGCGATCGGATGAGTCGCTGGAGAAGCGTTTGCAGGAAAAATCAAAGATTCCGCTGGTAGTTGTTCCGTTGGCGGATTTCTTGTTGCTGTTCTAACCGGATTTCACGTCATCACGGATAAAGTCCCGCCAATTTCAAATCCGTCGATGCGGGGCGATTGTTTCTTTCGTTCAGCGCTCTCAGTTCCAGCAACGCCGCACCCTGCCATACGCCGTCGGTATAGCAGGCGCGGTCGAGCTGGTTCAGCAACGGTTTGAACGTCTCATCATCCAGCCGCTCCGCCAGTGCCTTGAGACCGGCGGGCGGGTCTTGCGGCCAGGTGGCGTGTGCCCATTCAAGCAAGTGGCGGCGTGCGGCCTGCGCATCACTTTCGCGGCACGCCTGTTGAAATGCTTTGCGTGCCTGGGCCATGCGGGGAGCAGACACGGCAGGGGTGGTCGGCTGGCTGGTTACCTGTTTTGCATGGCGCCGGCTGCTGAGCCACCATGCAGTGAGCGTGCCCAGCCAGAGAATCGCGAAGACGAGGCTGATCCAGTTCCAGCGGAAGTTTACTGTCGAGTTGTCCGTTCCTGATGAGTCAGTGGACGATCCGGAGGAAACCGAATTCTGGTTCGGCAGTGCCGTACTGATGGCGGCACCGCCCGCACTTGGCAAAACATCCAGCGTACGTGCAGGCAGGTTGATTTCGCGCTGGGTGTTTTTTGCGGTATCCCACCACACCAGATGCAGGGCGGGAATTTCATAACGGCCAGGCGTATTGGCGATGACGGCAATGTCCTGATCGCGCGTGCCGATGACATTGTTGCCGCGGGTATCGTTACTCAGTTTTGGCTGATCCGGATAGGCACGCAATCCATCCGGCAATTGCATAAGCTTGTTCAGGTCGGGCAATTGCGCCGCGGTCAGTCCTTCGGCACTCAGACGCAAATGGCGGGTGACGGGATCGCCAGCGTGGAGCGCTCCGCTGTCTGGCCGCCAGCTTTCTTCCAGTGTCACACTTTTTGCCGGCAACCAGTCGTGACCTTTGGCGCCGGCGGGGCGCGGGCGCACTTTCAGCACAATCGGCTCGCTCTGAATGCGTATCGGTCGTGTGGCATTTATCATGCCGGCGAACGGATTGCGGCCGAATATGTTGCCGTAAGGATCATTGTTGTTGCGGGTGTCCTGCACCTGCGCGCTGAGCACGGCGCCGTCCAGTTGTAACCGTCCGCTGCGTTGCGGGAATAGCAGGTAGTTACGTTCGATGACCTGGTAGTTTCTGCCGTTGCGCGTTTCGTTGGTCTGTTTGTCCTTTCCCAATTGCTGAACCAGCACGTCATTGCCGGGTTGCAGATCAAGGCTGGCCTGATACAGCGGCTGGTCGGTATAAACGCGCACCGACAGCGGAATGGCCGCTTGTACGTACGGCTGTTTCTGTTCCGGTGTCGCGGTGACAAACACATGCGAAACATTCCCTGTTGGCGCATTTCCTCCGGATCCATTTCCGGATTGGGGGGGAGCGCCGCTGTTGCTCACTTCCAGCGGCAGAAAAGGGGTGGACTCACCGTCCCATTGCAATGCCGGTATGTGCAGCTTGCCGCTGTGTTTCGGCATCAGCACCAGGCTGATCTGCACCTGTGAATTCATCTTGCCATTGATGATCCGGATGTTTGAGCTCGAGCTGCGTCCGATAATTTCGAAGTCCTGCTTGAGCGGGCTCAGATCGGGCTGGCTGTCGGTCTGACCATCGTGTTGCAGTGTAAGCTGTACTGTTTCGCCCGGGCCGATCTGGTCGTGATCCAGTTGCGCGGTAAGCGTTGCAGCGGCGGGCAGGCTCAGGCCCAGAAATGCGAGCGCGGCAAATATAAGGAGTGTTTTTTTCATTGCTGTCCACCTTGTTGTCGGATCATGTGTTCGATCATGAATTTGCGTCTTAACAAACCGCCGGGATCGTCTGGAATGGCGCGCAGCCATTGGTCTTGAGCGAGCTGCTGTTCGCTGATGGGCGCATCCGAGGGTGCCCTCGCGTTGCCTGCAGGTGCTTTGCTCAGTGCGGCAGCCGCATCGCGTTTGGCCTGCTCTGCATCGTCACCCTGGGACGATTTTTTTTGACCGGACATGTTGGGCTGATTTGAATCGGGTTGTTTGTTCTGGGCGGATTGTTGCTGGCTTTGTCCGGTTTGCTGTTCGTCCTTGTTCTCTTCTTTGCCCTGACCCGCCTTGTCTTGTTGCTGCTTTTCGCTTTGATTCTTGCCGGCTGAATCCCGTTTTCCGGAATCATCTTTTGCGTCATCTTGCTTGCCGCCATTTTTGGCATCGGATTGTCCCGACTGCTTCTGGTCGCCGTTCTTGCCGTCTTTGGAAGATGAATCTTTATCCGACGAAGATTTATTCTGCGGCGGTTGTTGCTGCAATGCTTTTGCCACCAGATCGCGATTGTGCTGTGCATCCTTGTCGTTGGGATCATGTGCCAGCGCCGCATCGTAGGCTTTGAGTGCATCTTCAAGCTGTCCCGCCAGCGCCAGCGCATTGCCGCGGTTATAGTTGCCGTTGCTGTCGTCGAAGTCTGAGAAATGTTTTGCTGCATTTGCATAATCCCCGGCCTGCAATTCAGCATAGGCCTTGCGCCGCGGATCGCGGTAGGTTTGCGCGGCTGCCGCCGCATCACCCTGTTGCATCAGCCGCTCGCCCTGCTGGTCGGCGTTGTGCCACAGGTTATCCCAGAAGCTGCCTGCCTGTGCCGTTCCCGCACAGAACAAAAGCATGGAAAGAAACAATACACGTTTCATAGCCATCCCCGCCGCGCCAGCAACGCCGTGATCAGCAACAGCAACGGCAACAGCCATACGCCGCCATCCAGCCGGTGGGCTACGCGGATATCTTTATTCTCGGCGGCACGGCTGGTGCGATTTGCGCCGCTTTGCAGATAAGCAATCAGGCTCGGCAATTGTGCCAGGTCCGCATAACGTCCGCCGCCGCTGGCGGCCAGTTGTTGCAACCGCTCCGTATCCAGCCGCGCAAGATTCATATGTCCTTTTGCATTCTGCACAAAACCGCCACCCGCCTGGCTCAACGGTGCGCCGGTACGTGTGCCGATGCCCACGACACTTATCGAGATATTTTTCGATTGCAGATTTTTTGCGGCGGAGAACGCGGCGGCCGGGTCGCTGAAGCCGTCGGTCAGCACCACCACTTGCGCATTTTTGCCGCCGCCCTGTTTGGCCAGTATTGCGGCCTGTCCCAGTGCCGGAGCGAGATTGTCGCCTGCACTGGGCATGATGTCCGGCGCCAGCGGCGGCAGCAGTGCGCGTACTGTGGCGACATCATCGGTCAAAGGCGTGACGGTATACGGTTCGTCGCTGAACGCCACCAGACCCACGCGCGCATCCTGTGCACCGTTGAGCAAATCTTCGAGCGCATAACGCGCGCGCGTGACACGGTTGGGTGGGAGGTCGGCTGCGAGCATGGAAGGCGACAAATCCAGCACCAGTATCCAGGCGTTGTTGCCGCGATAGGCGAGTGAAGGCGCTTGTTGCCAGCTGGGTCCGGCCAGTGCCAGTGTCGCCAGTGTCCATGCCAGTGCCAGCCACGGCCAGGGGGATCGTCCGCGTTTGCCGCCGCCGTCCAGCCGCAGGCTGTTCAGCAGTTCAGCATCGATAAGCTGTGCCCAGCCGCTTTCGTCGCCGTTGCTCCGCGCCAGCCAGATGCACAACCCCCACAGCAGCGGCAGCGCCAGCAGCCACCAGGGGCGCAGGAATTGCAGATGCTGTATCACGTCCATTTTCTTCTCCATATCACCGCAGGTACGCTGAACAACAGCGCTGCGCCCAGTGGCCAGAAGAACCATTCGTCGCGCGGGCGGTACCACTGCTGCTTTGCGTCACTGGGCTCGAGCTCGTCGATGCGCGCATAGACTTTTTCGAGTTTTCTGACATCCGTCGCGCGGAAATATTCGCCGCCCGTGGTTTTGGCGATGAGTTTGAGCGTGTCTTCATCCAGGTCGCTGCCGACACGCATACCGAAAAATCCCGTTTGCTCTCTGGAGCCCACGCCGATGGTATAGATGCGCAAACCCGCGCTGGCGGCCATTTTTGCAGCCTCGGCCGGCGGCATGAGACCCGCGTTGCTGCTGCCGTCGGTGAGCAGGATCAGCACCATCTCGCCTTTGTCTGCATTTTGGGTGTTGTGCAGCCGCTTGATGGCCAGACCGATTGCATCGCCGATGGCAGTCTGCTGTCCTGCCATACCGACCATGGCTTCGTTCAGGAATTTGCCTACTGTTTCCAGGTCGGGCGTGAGCGGCGCCTGTATATAGGGTTGTGTACCGAACAGGATGAGTCCGACCTGATCACCATGGCGGCGACGGATGAAATCGCCAGCGACTTTCTGCACCACTTGCAGGCGGCTGGCATTTCCGGCCATGTCCTGCGTGGACATGGAACCGGAGACATCGACTGCCAGCAGCAGGCGGCGTCCGGTGGTGGGCACCGGCAGCGGATCGCCCAGCCATTGCGGACGCACGGCGGCAAGCATGAGCAACAGCCAGATCAATATGAACAATATCTTGCGCGGACGCGACAGGCTGTGCGCTTCGGGTGCCGAAGCGGCGGCGACCGCATCGGCAAAAGGAAGAAACAACGCCGCACCTTGTGGCCGTGCAGGCGGTAGCCAGCGTGCCAGCAGCCAGGGCAACGGCAGCAACAGCAGTATCCATGGCCATTCGAAATGGATCATTGGCGCCCCCGCAGGAAATTTTGCGCGCCCTGCAGCCAGGGGCTGCGGTCGTTCAGCTTTTGTCTGCCATAAGCTGCGTGCAACAAATGTTGTCCTGCTTCACCGGCCAGTTCCTTGCCGCCATGTGCAGCGATAAATGCCAGCCATTCTTCGCCGCTCAGGTTTGCGACTGTCTCGCGGCCATAAGCCGCGATGGCATAGCGCCGCAGCAAGTCCTGCAAATCGCGCGCGAGTTGAAAATCGTCGTGCGCATGCATCTCAAGATGCGCGAGTTCGCGCAGGGCGATGCGGCGCAAGCGCCGCGACGGGCGCAAGTACCAGTAGATCAGGCCCGCAACCAACAACACGAGCAGCAGCAACAGCAACCACCAGCCTGGCGCAGGCGGCCACCAGCCGGGTGGCGGCGGCGCGTGGGGTGGGGCGAGCTGTTTCAGCCAGTCGTTGTTCATTCCGGATAATCCATCAATAACAAACATCGTCATTCCCGCGAAGGCGGGAATCCAGTAGAAATAAATTGCATGCAATGCGTACAAAGTCAGGTTTTGTCCCGCTACGCGGGGAAGTATCGATCCACTGGATTCCCGCCTTCGCGGGAATGACGAATACTGGGTTCATGCGGTCCATAGTGGTTCTCTTAGCAGTGGCGGTAATGACTCGGTCACCGGTTCAGGTGTATTCAAACGGATCAATGGCAGGTTGAGGCGGTGCGTCAAATCATCCAGGTTGTGTTGGCGAGCAGTCCATTTTTCCTGCCAGGCGCTACGGCTGCGCGCGCCGTCCAGCCACCACAGGCGGCCGGGCAATCCGGCGCGATAACTTCCGTCCGGCAAGCCGCTGTTTTCCAGCGGGTCGACCATCCACAGCAAACGGCAATCGCAGCGTAAGGAAATGCTTGCCAGCAGATTTTCGGTGAGATCATCCAGTCCGCTGAAGTCGCTCAGGATCAGCACCAGGCTGCCCGGATGCAACAACGGTCTCAGAGAAGTCAGTAATGCATTCAGGCTACCCGCTTTGGGGACATCGGGTTGGGTGGGCTGGGCTTCGACCAGCGCTTCGAGCACTGGCAGCACGCCCGCTTCGCGCGCGCGCGGACGGAAAATGCGTTCGTGCGTGTTGCCGCCGATCACGGCGCCCAGGCGGTCGCCATCCATGGCGGCAACCCATGCCAGCAAAGCTGCAGAGCGCAGCAAGAGTGCCGACTTGAGCTGGTGGCGGCTGCCGAAATACAAACCGGGATGTAGATCGGCGACCAGCCATACCGGGCGCTCGCGTTCTTCGCGGAACAGTTTGGTGTGCGGCTGGCCGCGCCGTGCGGTCACGCGCCAGTCTATGTTGCGCGCGTCGTCACCGGGCGAATACAGGCGGACTTCTTCAAATTCCAGACCGCGGCCGCGTTGCGCGCTGCGGTGCGAACCCTGCAGGCGCGCGAGCACCGGGCGGCGTGCATGCAGGTTGAGATCGTGGGCGGTTCCGCGCAAGGCAACAAGTTCTGCCAAGTCCGGAAGGAGTATCCTGGAAACCGCAGCTGGCCGCTCCATTGAGTTCGCATGAGAATGAGCTGATGACATTTTGTTGACCTTTCCCGCTCACTTTCTGGGTGAAGTCGCTACGAAGCGCATTGCACGTCCATCGCAGCACATGGCGGCGTTGCTTCTCCTCGCAATGGAACAACCATTCCTCGTCGTCGCGCCTTGCCCTGCGCAGCGATGAACGCACACTCCGTTTCGTCCAGCTATGGTTCCCAGGATCACGGCGTGGGCACCTGCCGCAACAATTCGTTGACGCAATCCTGCGCCGAAACACCGTGCGCCTGCGCGGTGTAGTCCAGCAGCAGGCGGTGGCGCAACGCATCGGGCGCGATGGCCTGCACATCCTCGGGACTCACGTAGTCGCGCCCGTCCAGCCAGGCCAGCGCACGCGCCCCGCGTTCCATGGCGAGGGCCGCACGCGGACTCGCGCCCCAGCGCAGCCACTCTTTCAGTTTGCTGCTGTATTTATCCGGGAAACGGGTGGCTTCGACCAGCGCGGCGATATATTCGGCAACCGAGTCGGCCAGCGTGAGTTCCAGCACCTCGCGCCGTGCAGCGAATACCTGCTCCTGAGTCAGCGCGGTGCGCGGCGGCGATATCTCTCGTGCTTCTTTCGCTTCGCGCCGCGACAGCTCCATGATGCGCAATGTCGTTGCGCGGTCCGGATAATCTACCAATGTGTGCAACATGAAACGATCCAGTTGCGCTTCCGGCAGCGGGTAAGTGCCTTCATGTTCGATGGGGTTTTGTGTGGCCATCACCAGGAACAGGCGCGGCAGCGGGTAGGTGGCGGAGCCGACGCTGATCTGGCGTTCTGCCATGGCTTCCAGCAATGCAGACTGCACCTTGGCCGGGGCGCGGTTGATCTCGTCGGCCAGGATCAGGTTGTGGAACAATGGTCCGCGCTGGAAATGGAAACCGCCTTCCTCGGGCCGATAAATGTCGGAACCGGTGAGGTCGGCCGGCAGCATGTCGGGCGTGAATTGCAGGCGCTGGAAATTGCCTTCGATACCCTGCGCCAGCGCCTTGATGGCGCGCGTCTTGGCCAGACCGGGCGGCCCTTCCACCAGCAAATGTCCGTCCGCCAATAGTGCCAGCAGCAGGCGCTCCACCAGATTATCCTGGCCAAGGATCTGCTGGTTGAGATAAGCGCGCAGTTCGTTGAATGCCGATAGCGCCGTGCCGGCGCGGGGAGCGGTGACTTCCATTGGGAATCCTTTCAATCGGTTTGTTCTTGTGGCATACAGAAAAGAATATTTTCGCAAAGTTCCCGGCGATCATGCCGGGAGGTGAACGAATAGCAAATTATCACCTTGATGAACCGTGTTGAACTATATGTTTCTTCCAGAGAAAAGCACGGTGAACAGTACTTTTGACAATATTGTCGAGTGCGCTTTCGGGAATGTACGTGCCATCAGTGGCAAGTGCAACTTTTTGCAGTTTCGGGCTTGCGTCTTTACTAATTCTTCGCATTTGTCTGCGGAAGGGTCGCTGTAAAGCAGCGGGGAACCCAGCTTGCGGAAGAGGGGTCATTGCAATTTTAAACGTTAGTCGTGCTGGATCAATTTTAGGAGGAGAATACGGTTAATAATGGCATGTAGCCCGCTACACCTTGGAGAATACCGCGCGAGGAATACATCGTGCCGATGGGAATGAGCATACATGCACTATCGCTAGCCCTGCTGCTGCGGGTTCGCTGCTTTGACACGAATGTACAGTCGTGGCTGGATCTGCCGATAAGCTATGACTTGAAGATCGTCGAGGTGGAACTGAAAGGCGGGATGGAGAAAGAAGCCGGAAAAGAGGGCGGCGTAGTATATTTTTGTTGAGATGGAAAAATACTGATTTCGGTACAGTCCCCAAGAGAATGAACCATGAATGATGAATTGGACAAAGAAGCCGTGACACAAGAGACTCAGTCTATGCAAGGGCATAGAAGGATTCGTCGCATCGGTATCCAGGTTCCTTTGTACAAAAAAATTCCTAACAAGCCATCAGCACAACTATCGCCAGAGGAATACCACAATGCGCTGGAACGGCAGCGCAAATATCAGGAAAGTCTCAAGCGGAAATGGATGACGCCGAAAAACCTCGTTTTGGGCGTCGTCATATTATTGTTCGATTTTACGATCCTTCAATTGCTCCCCTATCTCGTCAAAATGATCGGGACGCCCGACCCGGTATTACTGGGGAAATGGCTCATCGGCCTGGTTGGCGTGGTAACTGTCGCTACGTTGATTTATATCTTCACATCCGAGGGCTGATCGGTTCCTTCTTCTCCATGCGTGGGCGTGCTCAAGTGACGACGGAAGAAGTGATGTACGCCCGATAAAGGTTGAGGAAGAGTTACAGGCGTTTGCGGATGTGAACAGGCAGAAAATCTGCCACAAACAGTTTCGTTATATCTGCCTTACCTTGATATTCAGCGTCTGGATACGATAGGCGATCTGCCGCGGCGTCATGTCGAGCAGGCGCGCGGCCTTGGCCTGTACCCAGCCGGCCTGTTCCAGTGCGGCAATGACCTTCTCGCGTTCGTCGAGATCGGGATCATCGAGATCCAGTTCCTGGATTCCGCCGCGGCTGCTCGATATTTTTTCGTCGATGCCGGTGAGCAGGATGGCGTCGCGGTCTATGGTGTTGCCTTCGGTCATCACCGAGGCGCGTTCCAGACAGTTTTCCAGTTCGCGTACGTTGCCGGGCCAGTCGTGGTGCATGAGGATGCGCAACGCGGCATCGGTCAGCGTGAGGGGCCTGCCCTGTTGCGTGCTGAGTTTTTCCACCAGGAAGCGCGCGATCTCCGGGATGTCTTCCATGCGGTCGCGCAGTGGCGGCAGGTACAGCGGCATGACGTTGAGGCGGTAATACAAGTCTTCGCGAAAACGGCCTTTCTCGACTTCGTCCTCAAGGTCGCGGTGCGTGGCCGCGACCACGCGCACATCTACCTTGATGGTTTTTGTGCCGCCGACGCGTTCCAGTTCGCCCTCCTGCAATACGCGCAGCAGCTTGGCCTGGAACGAGGCGGAGATTTCGCCGATCTCGTCGAGGAATACCGTGCCACCCTCAGCCTGTTCGAAACGTCCCTTGCGTTGTGCCACTGCACCGGTAAAGGCGCCTTTCTCGTGGCCGAACAGTTCGCTTTCCAGCAGCGTCTCGGGCAATGCAGCACAGTTGAGCTTGACGAAGGCATTGCGCGCGCGCGGCGAGTTGTAATGGATGGCGTTGGCGATGAGTTCCTTGCCGGTACCGGTCTCGCCGCGGATCAGCACGGTCGTGTTCCACTTTGCCACCAGCCGCACTTGTTCGAAGATGCGGCGCATCGGCTGGGTATGGCCGATGATGTTGTCGAAACCGTATTTGCCGCGCACGGTGCGACGCAGCACGTCGCGTTCCTCGACGATTTCCAATTTTTCCTGCGCCACTTCCTGCGACAGGCGCACGCTCTGGCCGATCAGGTTGGCAACCATTTCCAGAAAGCGTTGATATTCTTCCAGTTGAATATTGAT
>JBNKBO010000043.1:0-21904 GCA_050287265.1 Sideroxydans sp.
CTTGCTGACTTCAGGGGAGGAAGGTCGAGATGTTCGTGTCGGGACATATCAGGAGACGATGTGATTATCCGGGGAAAAACCATTGTCCACGAAATACACGAAAACACACGAACAAAACCGAAGTACTTTCTTGCCATGAAATACAGGAAGGAAAGTTCGGCTCAAACATGCATATTCCATTGTTATATTTCGTGCCTTTCGTGTATTTCGTGGACGATTCGGGTCTGTAGATTATTGCTGTGTCCAATTGCCGCGCACTTCGCGCGCCAGGCTGAATATCTCTTCCAGCTTGTCGGCATCGTTGTTTTCCAGCGCCTGATAGACGACGTAAAGTTCATCCGCATAGCGTTTCACTTCCTGCAGCAAGGCTTCGCGATTGGCGAGGCTGATGTCACGCCACATTTCAGGAGAACTGGCAGCGATGCGCGTGAAGTCGCGGAAGCCGCTGGCGGCAAAAGACAGCAACTGGTCACGGTTGTCGCGTTGCGCCAGGTCATGCACCAGCGCGAATGACAGCAGGTGCGGCAGATGGCTCACGGCGGCAAAAACCTCGTCATGCCGTTCGGGAGCCAATTCGCCCACATTGGCGCCACACAGTTCCCACGCCAGGCGCACACGCGCCACAGATTCTTTCGAGTTCTCCTGCAGTGGAGTGAGCACGACTTTTTTGCCCTGATACAGATCGGCCATTGCAGCGCCTGCACCGCTCTTCTCGGCGCCCGCAATAGGGTGAGCAGGAATGAATTGCGATATTTTGTCACCAAGATGCGTCCGCGCTGCGGCCACAATATCGCTCTTGGTGCTGCCACCGTCGGTCACCAGCGTTCGAGCACCAAGGTGAGGCGCGATACGCGTAAAGATGTCCGCCATTTGCGCCACGGGTGTGGCGATCAGGACGATGTCGGCATCGCACACTTCCTTGGCCACATCGTCACCGATGCGATCCAATATGCCGAGTTGCCTGGCCTGTTCCAGGGTGGCGGTACTGCGCCCGAATCCAACCACCTCACCGACGGCCCCCGCCTTACGCAAAGCCAAAGCAAACGACCCGCCGATCAGGCCGACCCCAAAAATGACGACTTTATTGAAGTGTGGTTGAGTTATCACGCCCCTCTCCCCTACCCCTCTCCCGCCAGCGGGCGAGGGGATTGTTCTTTAGTAGTGCGGATCAGCATCGCGTAACCCATTGCCCTGCCTAAAGCGTCCGCCCGATCGCCTTGGCAATGGCTCCCAGGGACCCCATGAGTTTTTTCAGATCCTCAGGGGTGAGCGCCTGGTCGGCGTCGCACCATGCATCACACGGGCTTGGGTGCATCTCGACCAGCAAGCCGTCTGCACCGGCGGCGATGGCGGCCTGCGACAGTGCGGGCACCATCCATGCCTTGCCGCCTGCATGCGAAGGATCCACGATCACCGGCAGGTGGGTTTCTTTCTTCAGCACGGCAATCGCAGTTACATCAAGCACGTTGCGGTAAGCGGTCTCGAAGGTACGGATGCCGCGCTCGCAGAAGATGATGTTGTGATTGCCGCCCGCCGCAATGTATTCAGCCGACATCAACCATTCGCTGATCGTTGCCGACATGCCGCGCTTGAGAATGATGGGCTTGTTGACCTTGCCGACCGCTTTGAGCAGATCGAAGTTCTGCATGTTGCGGGTACCGATCTGGATCGCATCGACATCGTATTTCATAAAGGTATCCAACTGGCGCGCATCCATCAGTTCGGTGACGATGGGCAGTTTGTATTTTTCCGCGGCCTTACGGAACATCACCAGACCTTCTTCGCCGTGGCCCTGAAAAGCATAAGGGCTCGTACGTGGCTTGAACGCACCGCCGCGCATCAGGCGGCAGCCTGCTTCATGTGTGGATTTTGCCGCCAGGTCCATCTGTTCCTGCGTCTCTACCGAACATGGTCCGGCGATGATCTGTATCTGATTGCCGCCCAACGGCACGCCGCCGATATCGATCACGGTATCCTGCTTGTGCGATTCGCGCGAAACGATCTTGTATTGCTTGGCGATGTGCATCGCCGATTCCACGCCCGGCAACGGGGTGAACATTTCCGCCTCCAGCTTGCGCTCGTCGCCAATGGCGCCGATGACGGTGCGCTCAATGCCACGGGAAATATTGGCCTTGAGTCCCGCCGCTTCAATCTTTTTTACCACCGCCTCGATTTGTGCGTCGGTGATTTCACTACCCATTACGATGATCATTTATTTTCTCCATTAACTTGCTCAGTAATACATTTTTCCAGTGCAGACAGAAATTTTGCGTTCTCGCTTTCCAGCCCCACGGTCACGCGCAACCAGTCCGGCATATCGTAATTGGCTATCGGGCGTACGATCACGCCCAGTTCGAGCAAGCGTTGGTACATCGCCGTGGCGTTGCCAATGCGGAACGCCACAAAGTTGGCAAATGACGGGATATATTCCAGCCCCAGTTTGGTCAGGCCACTGGTGATCTGCTGCATGCCGCGCAGGTTCAGTTCGAATGTTCTTTTGACAAAGGATACATCGCGCAATGCCGCCACTGCCGCTGCCTGTGCCACGCTGTTCACATTGAACGGCTGGCGCACACGATTCATCATGTCCGTCACCTGCGCATTGGCCAGCGCATAGCCGACCCGCAACCCGGCCAGACCGTAAGCCTTGGAGAAGGTGCGCGAAATGATAAGGTTGGGAAATTGCGCCAGCCATGCCACCGAATCGTAGCGTTTGTCTTCGGGCAGATATTCGTTATACGCCTCGTCCAGCACGACCAGTATTCTGGGAGACAGACCGCGCAAGAATGCCAGCAATGCTTCTTCATCCACGAAGGTACCGGTTGGATTATTGGGATTGGCGATGAATACGATCTTGGCCTTGCTGTTCGTCGCCGCCTTCCGCATCGCGGGCAGGTCGTGGCCGTAGTCCCTGGTGGCAGGCACAGTGATACCCTCGGCACCCACGGCTTGCGTCGCCAGCGAATACACGGCAAATGCATGCGCTGAGTAAACCACCTTGTCGCCGGGCGCCAGAAAAGCGCGCGCTACCAGTTCCAGCAGGTCGTTGGAGCCGTTGCCCAGTGTCACATTGTCTTGTGCCACGCCGTAGCGTTTCACCAATGCGTCTTTCAGTTCGAATCCGTTACCATCCGGATATAGCGCAACGCCTTTGATCGCTTCCTGCATTGCGGCCATCGAAGCCGGGCTCGCACCCAACGGATTTTCGTTCGAGGCCAGCTTGACGATACCGGAAATACCCAGTTCGCGTTCCAGCTCGATGATCGGCTTGCCCGGCTGATAGGGCGCAATCGCGCGAATATAGGGGGGTGCCAAATCACAGTAATTCATCTAAATATTTCCAAAAAAACACAGTCCACGAAAAACACGAAAGACACGAACATCAATAACCAGTTTGGGTTTCATTTCGTGCTTTTTGTGTTTTTCGTGGACAATTATTTCAAACAACGTCATACAGCCACTGGATAGGAACCCAGCACCTTCACAAAGGCTGCAATCTGTTTAAGTTGTTCCAGCGCCGCTGCCACCTTGGCATCGGTCTGATGACCTTCGATATCGACATAGAACACGTATTCCCATAATCCGGTACGGCTCGGACGCGATTCGAGCTTGGTCATGGAAACCCCGTTTTTCGCAAACGGCGTCAGTAGGTCATGCATCGCGCCAGGACGATTCGCTGCAGACATCGCCAGCGATGTCTTGTCCTTGCTGGAAGGCGCCACCTCCTGTTTGCCAATGACTAGGAAGCGCGTGGTGTTGCGCACATCGTCTTCGATGTTTTGCGCCAGCACCTTCAGTTTGAAATGTTCCGCCGCCTGCTCACTCGCAACGGCTGCTGCAAATGACTCTTCTGCCGCCAGACGTGCCGCATCGGCATTGCTGGATGCGGTAATGCGTTCGGCATGCGGCAGGTGCGCGTTCAGCCAGCCATTGCATTGCCCGAACGATTGCGGGTGCGAATAAACTTTGCGGATGAGCGACAGGTCGTTCTCGTTTGACAGCACGCACTGGTGCACTTGCAGCATGACCTCACCGCAAATCTTGAGGTTGCTGTTCAACAGCAAGTCCAGCGTACGTCCGATCGCGCCCTCGGTGGTATTTTCCACCGGCACAAGGCCGAAGTTTGCCGCACCGCTTTCAACGGCAGCAAACACGCCGTCGATGGATTCGGAAGGAACGCCTTCTGACGCCTGACCGAAACGCTGAAAAGCTGCTGCTTCGCTGAAGGTTCCATGCGGCCCCAGATAGGCCACGCGTAACGGGGCTTCCAGCGCACGGCACTGCGATATGACTTCGGTAAACAGTTGTGCCACGCTTTTATCGGACAGCGGCCCGGTATTGATCTGGGCCATGTGTTGCAGTACCTGCGCTTCGCGCTCCGGCCGTAATACTGCACCTTTGCCTTTGGCATGACCGATCTGCTGTGCCAGTGTGGCGCGCTGGTTGAACAGTTTGAGCAGTTCCTCGTCGATGTGATCGATCTGCTCACGGAATTTTTTCAACTCCTCACTCATGCATCCTTCTCCAGAGGCAGCGCCCGCACCATCAGCACACCGGGAATGGCGGAAATCTGGCCGATCAGTTTTTCCGGCACCGCGCTATCGGTATCCACCAGTGTATAGGCCATTTCACCACGGGAGTTATTCGTCATGTTGTGAATGTTGATGCTCGCTTCGGCCAGCGCTGTGGAAATCTGTCCCAGCATGTTCGGTACATTGGCATTGGCGATGGCCAGCCGGAATGACGATTCGCGCGGCATGCTGACATTGGGAAAATTCACGGTATTGCTGATATTGCCGTGTTCCAGATATTCACGCAGTTGTTCGGCCACCATCACCGCACAATTTTCTTCAGCCTCTGCGGTGGATGCACCCAGGTGCGGCAAGGCAATGATTTTTTCGTTCGAGAGCGATTTGCTGCTCGGAAAATCGCACACGTAGTAGCGCAGATGCTTGTTAGCCAAACCTTCAATGACAGCATCCTCGTTGACGATCCCGGCGCGCGAGAAATTCAGCAACACCGTGCCCTGTTTCATCGCAGCCACCCGCTTGCTGTCGATCAGGTCGCGTGTTGCCTCCAGCAAGGGCACATGCATCGTGACGTAATCGCTATGCTTCAACAGATCTTCGATGCTGGCCGCCTTTTTCACTTGCGAGGACAGGCTCCACGCTGCGTCTACTGTAATCTCCGGATCGAAACCGATGACTTTCATACCCAGCCCGATGGCTGCATTCGCCACCAGCCGCCCGATGGCCCCCAAGCCGACGATGCCCAAGGTGCGTCCGTACAATTCCGTACCGGCGTAATCCTTTTTTCCGCCCTCGACCAGTTTGTGCAGGGTCGCATCATCGCCTTGCAATCCTGCCGTAAAGCGTAACGCAGGAACGATGTTGCGTGAGGCCAGCAACATACCGGCTATCACCAGTTCCTTCACGGCATTGGCATTCGCCCCCGGCGCATTGAACACCGGTACGCCGCGCTCGCTCATCTTTTTTACCGGTACATTGTTCGTACCCGCACCGGCGCGCGCGATGGCCAGTACGCTGTCCGGTATGTCCATTTCCAGCATGTTGTGCGAACGCACCAGAATGGCATCCGGCTTTTCGATCTTGTCTCCGGTCTGATAACGCCCGGCAGGCAGGCGCTTCAGACCGATCGGCGAAATTTTATTCAGGGTAAGAACGTGAAATGTTTTAGCCATGTTGTTGGGCAAACTCATTCATGAAGTCCACCAGCGCCTGTACGCCTTCCAGCGGCATCGCATTGTAGATGGAGGCGCGCATGCCGCCGACGGAACGGTGACCTTTCAATTGCAACAGGCCGCGCTCACCCGCCTGCTTCAGGAATTCACCGTCCAGATTCGCATCTTTCAGTGTGAACGGCACATTCATGCGCGAGCGGTCTGCCTGGTCCACCGGACAGTGGTAGAAACCGCTGCTGGCATCGATGGCCGCATACAGCAGGTTAGCTTTGGCTATATTGATCTTTTCCATCGCGCCGATGCCGCCGTTTTTCTTCAGCCACTGGAACACCAGCCCGGCCATATAGATGGCAAACGTAGGCGGTGTGTTGTACATGGACTCGTTGTCGGCATGTGTCTTGTAATCCAGCATGGTCGGCAAGCGCGGATCGGCATGGCCCACCAGGTCTTCGCGCACGATGACAAGCGTCAGCCCGGCCGGGCCGATGTTCTTTTGCGCACCGGCATAGATCAGGCCGTACTTCCATACGTCCATGGGACGCGACAGGATGTTGGACGACATATCCGCCACCAGCGGCACTTCGCCTGTTTCCGGTATCCAGTTGAACTCTACACCGCCTATGGTTTCATTCGATGTGTAATGTACGTATGCCGCATTCTTGTCCAGTTTCCAGCTGTCGAATGCAGGAACATAGGTGCTGTTCCTGTCGGCGTTGGTCGCCGCCACATTCACGTTACAGAATTTTTTGGCCTCGCCGATGGCTTTCTTCGACCATTGGCCGGTATAGACGTAATCGGCCGAAGATTTGCCGCGCAACAAATTGAAAGGGATCATCGAAAACTGAAGGTGTGCCCCGCCTTGCAGAAACAGCACTTTGTAGTTGGCGGGGATGCCCATCAACTCGCGCAGATCGGCTTCAGCCTGGGCATGAATGCCCATATATTCCTTGCCGCGATGCGACATTTCCATCACCGACATGCCACTGCCAT
The DNA here is from genome assembly GCA_050287265.1 of Sideroxydans sp. Classification (GTDB taxonomy): domain Bacteria; phylum Pseudomonadota; class Gammaproteobacteria; order Burkholderiales; family Gallionellaceae; genus Sideroxyarcus. The sequence goes on from JBNKBO010000043.1 coordinate 6,692, forward strand.
GCCAGTCGACAAGTTCAGACTGCGCTTGCAACAACACATCCTTCGGCAATACCGCTGGTCCTGCGCTGAAGTTGTAAATGGTCATTTCGAAATCACTCCCTAGCTGTTTAGTTACAAATTAACCAAGGATCGGGGATTATGGATCGAGTAAAAACAGTGCAGCGATCGTCTCAATTCCCAATCCTCAATTCTGACTTTCCTCTTCTTCCGTTTCGACCAGTCGGCTCAGGCCGGCCAGTTTTTCCCCTTCGCTCATATTCATCAGGATCACACCCTGAGTGGCGCGGCCCATTTCGCGTATCTCGTTGACACGGGTTCGGATCAGCACACCGCTGGTACCGATCAACATGATTTCGTCTTCAGAATTGACCAGCGTAGCGGCAACCACCTTGCCGTTGCGTTGGGAAGTCTGGATGGCAGTCATCCCCTGCGTGCCGCGCCCGTGACGGGTATATTCAGTGATCGGCGTACGCTTGCCATAGCCGTTCTCGGTTGCGGTCAATACCGTCTGTTCCTCATTCTCGGCCACCAGCAACGCGATTACGTTACCGCCCTTGGTCAGGTTCATGCCACGCACGCCGCGCGCGGTGCGGCCCATGGCACGCACATCCTCTTCGGCGAAACGCACAGCCTTGCCTTCATCCGAGAACAGCATCACGTCGTGTTTACCATCGGTGATCGCCACGCCGATAAGGAAATCGCCCTCGTCCAGACTGATGGCGATGATGCCGCTCTTGCGTGGGTTGGCAAAATCGGACAGCGGCGTCTTCTTCACCGTGCCCTCACTGGTTGCAAAGAAAATAAACTGATCCTCTGTAAACTGTTTTACCGGCAGGATGGCGTTGATTTTCTCGTTCGCCTCCAGCGGCAGCAAATTCACGATGGGCTTGCCTCGGCTGTTGCGCGTACCCTGCGGCACATCGTAAACCTTGAGCCAGTACACGCGGCCGCGGTTGGAGAAACACAAAATGTAGTCGTGAGTGTTGGCGATAAACAGGTTGTCGACGAAATCGTCGTCCTTGGTTGCGGTAGCCTGCTTGCCGCGCCCTCCACGCTTTTGTGCACGGTATTCGTCCGGCTTCTGGGCCTTCATGTAGCCACCGTGAGACATGGTCACCACCACGTCTTCAGGCGCGATCAGGTCTTCCATGCTCATGTCTTGCGTGTGGGTGATGATCTCGCTGCGGCGCTTGTCGCCGAACTGCGAACGGATAGTTACCAACTCGTCGCCTATGATCTGTGTCACGCGTGCAGGCTTGGCCAGGATATCGAGCAAATCGGTGATCTTGTCCATCACCTCGCGATATTCGCCGACGATCTTGTCCTGTTCCAGCCCGGTCAGGCGTTGCAAACGCAGTTCCAGAATCGCTTGTGCCTGTGCGTCGGAAAGAAAATAGCCTTGCCCCTCTACCATGCCGAACTCGGGTGCCAAACCATCCGGGCGCGAGGCATCGCTGACACGGCTCAACATGTCTTCCACCAGCGAGGAACGCCAGGAACGCGCCATCAGCGCCCGTTTGGCTTCCGGCGGTGTCGGCGCGGCCTTGATGAGTGCAATGATCTCGTCCACATTGGACAGTGCAACGGCCAGTCCTTCCAGAATATGACCGCGCTCACGTGCTTTGCGCAGTTCAAAAATGGTGCGGCGCGTCACGACTTCGCGACGGTGACGCAGGAACGCCTCAATTACCTGTTTGAGGTTGAGCAGCTTGGGCTGACCATCGATGATCGCAACCATGTTGATGCCGAAGCTGTCCTGCATTGCCGTGTCTTTGTACAGCTGGTTCAGGATCACTTCTTCGTTCTCGCCGCGCTTCAGTTCTATCACTGCGCGCATGCCGGATTTGTCCGATTCGTCACGTATCTCGGAAATACCCTCAATACGTTTCTCGCGCACCATCTCTCCGATTTTCATCAGCAGGGTGGCTTTGTTCACCTGATAGGGCAGTTCATCGATGATGATGGCCTGGCGGTCGCCCTTACCGATATTCTCGAAGTGAGTGCGCGCGCGCATCACCACCCGGCCGCGACCTGTACGATAGCCTTCCTTCACACCGGCCAGACCGTATATGAAACCGGCGGTCGGGAAATCAGGCGCCGGTACGATCTCGATCAACTGTTCAACGCCCATTTCCGGGTCTTTCAGCAGCGCCAGACAGGCATCCACCACTTCGCCCATATTGTGCGGCGGAATATTGGTCGCCATACCCACCGCGATACCGGAGGAACCGTTTACCAGCAGGTTGGGAAAACGCGCCGGAAGCACCAGCGGTTCGTTTTCCGACCCATCGTAATTCGGCCCGAAATCGACCGTTTCCTTGTCCAGATCGGCCAGCAGCTCATGCGCAATCTTCGCCATGCGGATTTCCGTATAACGCATCGCCGCCGCATTATCGCCGTCCACCGAACCGAAATTACCCTGACCATCCACCAGCGTGTAGCGCAGCGAAAAATCCTGCGCCATGCGCACGATGGTGTCGTACACTGCAGTATCGCCGTGCGGGTGGTATTTTCCGATCACATCGCCGACGATACGCGCCGATTTTTTGTAAGCCTTGTTCCAATCATTGGATAGCTCATGCATCGCGAACAAAACCCGCCGGTGCACGGGCTTCAGACCGTCGCGTACATCGGGCAGCGCACGACCTACGATTACACTCATTGCGTAGTCCAGATAGGACTTGCGCATTTCTTCTTCCAGGCTTACCGGCAGGGTTTCTTTGGCGAATTGTTCTTCCATGAGCGACCTAATTAATGAGACGAAGGGGCAAAAAAACAAAGACGACATTCTAGCACAGCAGCCCTAACACGGCGCGGCGGAGCCGACGGGTGCGGGAAGGGCTGCAGGCGGTCGCTCCCGCAATCGGCTGCTTACGCAGTAACGTGTCGCGACCGCGCCCTAACACGGCGCGGCGGAGCCGACGGGTGCGGGAAGGGCTGCAGGCGGTCGTTGGCTACGGCATAACGCGCTTCGCGCATGAGCCTGCGCCGCAACGCGGTTGTCCCGCTATCGGCTGCTTACGCAGTGACGCACCCGCAAGGAGTAGGCCGATGGGTACCCTGCTGCTGTGCAGCGACCCATTCGCTCTGTCGCGAACACACCTCTTATTCGCCGACTATCGGACACCCCCTTCTTTGGTTTGGCTATTGGCTGGGAGATTTGTTAAAGTCGCCACACTATTATCAATATCAGGATCAAAACCATGTCCAACGCCGATCCCGTCGAACTGGAAAAATTTTCTCAACTCGCCCACAAGTGGTGGGATCCGAACAGTGAATTCAAGCCCTTGCACGAGATCAACCCGCTCCGGCTGGGTTATATCGACCGCATCGCCGGACTGGCCGACAAGACCGTGCTGGATGTCGGTTGCGGCGGCGGAATCCTGACCGAAAGCATGGCGGCAATGGGTGCCCAGGTGACAGGCATCGATCTTGCCGACAAATCGCTGCAAGTGGCCAAGCTGCACTTGCTGGAAAGCGGCCGAAAGGTCGAATACCGCAAAGTCACTGTGGAGGAACTCGCTGCCGAGCGCCCTGCGCATTATGATGTGGTGTCCTGTATGGAGATGCTGGAACATGTACCCGATCCCGCCGCTGTCGTGGCGGCCTGTGCCAAGCTGGCGAAGCCAAACGGGCATGTATTTTTCTCCACCCTTAACCGCAACCCAAAGTCATACCTGTTCGCCATTCTCGGCGCAGAATATGTGCTGAATCTGTTGCCGCGCGGCACGCACGATTTCGCCAAATTCATCAAGCCTTCGGAACTGGCGCAGTGGTGTCGCGACGCCGGTCTGAACGTTTCCGATATCACCGGCATGAGCTATAACCCGCTGGACAAGCGTTATTCGCTCGGACGGGATACCAGCGTCAATTACCTGGTGGCCTGCCAAAGTGGATGAGGCCGTCCTTTTCGACCTCGACGGCACGTTTGCCGACACTGCTCCCGATCTGGGCGCGGCATTGAACCATGTGCGTGCACTGCATGATCTGCCCCCGCTACCCATAGAAGCCATCCGCCCCCATGCTTCACACGGCTCGAAGGGATTGTTGAAACTGGGGATGAACGTGGGGCCGGAAGCGGAAAATTACGAAGAAATACGCGAAGCCTTGTTGCAATATTATGAGGCGCATATCTGCGACCGTACCCGGCTGTTCCCGAGCATGGCGACACTGGTCTCCGAACTGGAACGGAACGATCTGCCCTGGGGTATCGTCACCAACAAACCGCACCGCTATACCGTATTGCTGATGGAAAAACTCGGTTATGCCAAACGTGCCGCCTGTCTGGTGAGCGGCGATACCTGCGAACATTCCAAGCCGCACCCGATGCCGCTGTTGCATGCTGCCGAATTGATGGGCGTTGCTCCGGAAAATTGTCTCTACCTGGGCGACGATTTGCGCGACATGGAGGCGGCGCATGCGGCGGGCATGAAAGGCATCATCGCTTCCTATGGCTATATTGATCCCAAAGCCGACCTTGACGCTTGGCCATCTATTGGCAGCGTACCCACCCCTTTTGCTTTGCTGCGTTACATCCGGAGCTGAACGGCGGTATCATGCCTCCATAACAAAAATGGCAGGCATGAGGAGCATGAAAGAAGTACCCAGCGGGGAAGACAGCCCCGACAATCCGACACAGGGCAATATCCAGGAGATATTGCACAAGGTCATCATTGCCCATCAACAAGCACTGGCTTTGCTGCAACAGACCGAGACGGCATATGGCCGCCTGGTACCGCACCAATTGCTCAACTTGCTTAAAGCCAAAAGCATCGTGGACGTGAAACTCGGCGACCAGGTCGAGCGCAAGATGACCATCTTGTTTTCGGACATCCGCGATTTCTCCCTGTTGTCCGAATCCATGACCCCCGCCGAAAACTTCGAGTTCATCAACTCCTATCTCAGCCAGATGGAGCCGGTCATCAGCCGCCATCGCGGCATCATCGACAAATACATCGGCGACGCCATCATGGCCCTGTTCGAGCACGGCGCGGACGATGCCGTAAGCGGTGCCATCGCCATGCTGGAACGCCTGAACTATTACAACGCCGGACGCATACGCGCAGGTTACACCCCGGTCAACATCGGCATCGGGCTGAATACCGGCATGGTCATGATCGGCACCGTGGGCGGCATCAACCGCATGGACAGCACGGTGATCGGCGATGCGGTCAACCTGACGGCACGCCTGGAAGAAGCCACCAAAACCTATCACGCACCGCTCATCATCAGCCAGAACACCTTGTACGATTTGCCCGATCCGGGCAAATATGACATCCGCTTTCTGGATCGAATCCGCGTAAAGGGCAAGTCACAACCGCTCTCCATCTATGAAGTTTTCGACAACAACAATGAAAGCCGGCGCAACAGCAAACGTGAGAGCCTGGCGTTATTTGAACGAGCAGTCGCCTACTACCATATGAAAGATATCGCGAAGGCCATCCCGCTATTCAAACAGTGTCTCGTCATATCGACCGATGACTTCCCGTCGCTGACCTATCTGGAACGTTGCTACGAATTCCAGGCCACCGGACAGCATTGGGGAACGGGGGAGCTGCAGAACGAACTGGTGTTGAAAGAGGAACAACGCACCGGTTTACCCGAAATCGACAATGCTCATCAGGAATTGATGGCTCGCGTTAACACACTCACCGCACAAATCGACCAGGATATGTGCGGCAATTTCAGTGACATCTTCGGCTTTCTTTCCCGGCACAACCAGAAACTATTTCCCGCCGAGGAAAAAATGATGGTCGAAAGCAACTATTCCTTCGCCGATGCCCACATTCAGGAACACAGACGCTTCATGGAGAACCTCGCCGAATTGGAACAGAAAACCCAAAACAGTACTGACGACCCGCGTTACCTTGCCTACCGCACCAATCTGCTGCTGCTCGACTGGTTTGCCTCGCACGCCACCAAAGCCGACCGCCACTTTGCCCGCTCCCTGCAAAACAACAAATCGAAGTAAAACTGCTACAATATGTACTGCTGGTAACAATTCGAACCGGGGGCGACCTGGCTTCGACGTGGGTTACAAAGCAGCGCAGGGCATACCGAGGACCCGCCACCTCGTTAATCAGCTGGAAAACCAATAGTCGCAAACGACGAAAACTACGCTCTGGCCGCTTAAGGTCAGACCTCACACCCCGCTGTCCGTGGAGGGGCTCGATACCGCAAGGTTGAGATGAGTGAGGTCATTTACACGGAATCGTGTCGTGCAGGGTCACTTTGTACGAAGCTAAACTTAAGGTGACTCGTCCTGCAGCAGCCCGCCGGTTGGCGTCTGCAGGATAAAATTAAATAGCCGAACTAAGTATGTAGAACTGTCTGTAGAGGGCTTGCGGACGCGGGTTCAATTCCCGCCGCCTCCACCAACAAACAGAAAAGCTCACCCGAATGGGTGGGCTTTTTTGTTTGTATGCGAAGCATCATAAATTGAATCCGCGTCCGGAACGGACGCGGGGCGGAGGGCGTTAAACAAACAGCACCTGCGTGCTGTTTGTAGCCCGGAGCGGCATTCGCATGCAGGCGAATGCGCGGCCTGCAAGGCCACCAGCGAGCACTGCTCGCGCAGGACGCCGGAAGCAAAGCTTACGGCGGTCCCGAAGGGACGAGGTTGTCGAGGATGCAAGTCGACAGCCGAGCAATTCCCGCCGCCTCCACCAACAAACGAGAACGACACCCTTGTGGTGTCGTTTTTATTGGTGCGTGGGAATTGCACGAAAACCAGGGAAGCCAGAGGGGAACAACTCCTGTTTTGGTGAAATCTGGTATATTGCCTGACGCTGGGTGATGGGCAGATAAGTCCACAAACAAGCGCTTTTTCATTACACCCCTTTTCCGATGATCACGATAATTATATTACTCAAAAGCTTATGAAAAAATTCCTTAACGTCCTGAAGTGGCTGGCAATAATATTCGCCGGTATGAGTGTGCTGTTTGCTTTAGTCTCCTTTGGATCAAAGTTGGTCTATGATGAATGGGCGAAATCCAACCCCGATAAGGTCAATCCGGCCGGAAGGTTACCTTCCACCCGTTAGGATGATTGAACCGCCTTGCCATCACTCCCAACACAACAAAAAACCGCCCTTTGGTGGTTTTTTGTTTGTTGTGCAACTGAATACGGGCTTTCCCGCAAGTTGATTGAACCCCCCGCCCGATAACGGTATAGTCATTCAAATATCCTCCAAGGCAAGAATATGGCAGCTCAAAACGCTCCGGAACACAAGCTGAAACTGGCCGAATTGCTGGAAATGCTGGTCGCAGACGGCATCATTGGCAAGGAGGAGGCCGATGATCTCATCGCTGAGCACCGCTTGCACCGACAGGATGCGCATCCGCTGATCGTCATCGCTGGCAAAAGCTGGAAATCCAAAATCGCGCCCTATCGCATCCTGACAGTGGAAACATTAACCGAATGGCTGGCGAAACGGGTCGGCATGGAATATTTCCACATTGACCCCCTGAAGATTGATTTTTCCAATTTGGTCGATCTGATGTCTATCGATTATGCGAACCGCTTCGGCATCATGCCGATCCGCATTGAAAGCAAGGAGCTTGTCGTAGCAACCTCTGAGCCATTTTTGCGCGAATGGGAAAGTACCCTTAAGCAAACTTCGCGCATGAACATCCGCCGTGTATTGTCTTCTCCAGCCGACATCAAGCGCTATCTGGTCGAGTTCTACAATCTGGCGCGCTCGGTACAGAGCGCAACCAAAGTAAAAATGGATGCCGGCAACATTTCCTCATTCGAGCAACTGGTCGAGATGGGCAAGACCGACAAGCAATTCGATGCCAACGACCAGCATATCGTGCATATCGTGGATTGGCTCTGGCAATACGCATTCGACCAGCGTGCATCGGATATCCATATTGAGCCGCGCCGCGAAATGGGCGTAGTCCGTTTCCGTATCGATGGCATTTTGCATCAGGTGCATCAACTGCCGATATCGGTGATCGCTGCAATGACCAGCCGTATCAAATTGCTGGGACGCATGGACCTGATGGAAAAACGCCGCCCGCAGGATGGGCGCATCAAAACGCGCACCGAAGATGGCCAGGAGATCGAGCTTCGCCTCTCCACCCTGCCCACAGCGTTCGGCGAGAAACTGGTAATGCGCATTTTCGACCCGGAAGTACTGGTGCGGGATTTTGTCGAACTGGGTTTTTCGGAAGATGACCGGACGCGCTGGGAGCAAATGACCTCCAAGCCCAACGGCATCATCCTTGTCACTGGCCCCACCGGATCAGGCAAAACCACCACACTGTATTCCACGCTTAGAAGCCTGGCCACGCCGGAAATAAACGTATGCACACTGGAAGACCCGATAGAAATGGTGGAACCCGCATTCAACCAGATGCAGATTCAACAGGGGCTTGACCTGAGTTTCGCCGATGGCGTACGCGCGTTGATGCGGCAAGACCCGGATATCATCATGGTGGGCGAAATCCGCGATCTGGAAACCGCCGAAATGGCGATCCAGGCCGCGCTCACCGGCCATCTGGTGCTTTCCACGCTGCACACCAACGATGCGCCTTCCGCCATCACGCGGTTACTTGATCTGGGTGTGCCGTACTACATGATCAACGCCACATTGCTCGGCATCATGGCGCAGCGCCTGGTGCGAACGCTGTGTCCGCACTGCAAAAAACCAACCCCCATCCGGGATGACGATATCGAATTATGGAACGGTCTGGTCGCGCCATGGAAGGCGACGCGCCCAAAACAATTGCATCACCCTCAAGGTTGCCTGGAATGTCGAATGACCGGATATTCAGGTCGTATCGGCATTTACGAAATCCTGCTCATGTCACCTGAACTGCGCAAAATCATCAGCACTGAGACCGATATTGCCGCCTTGCGCGAACAGGCCAACCGGGAAGGAATGAAGCCGCTGCGCATTTCCGGCGCACTCAAAGTCGCTTCCGGACAGACCACACTGGATGAAGTACTGAAAACAGCCCCCCCGCCTGAACAAAGCTAGTTATTCCTATCACACGACTGGAATCAATATGACACTCACCGAATTCAACGAGCGCTTTGCCATCGGCAACCATGTGCAGTTCAAGGAAATCGCCGAGGGCATGATCATTGCCGAAGTCGCCAACCAGCACGCCCTGGCCAACATCGCGTTGCAGGGTGCGCACATCGCCACCTTTCAGCCGCGTGGCGAAGAACCGGTACTCTGGCTCTCGCCTCATGCCAAATTCACGCCCGGCAAATCCATACGCGGTGGCGTGCCGATCTGCTGGCCGTGGTTCGGCCCTCATGCTACAGACAGCCAACTGCCCGGCCACGGCTTTGCACGTACGGTGCCGTGGGAAGTTTTTGAAACAAAAGCCTTGCCGGACGGCTCGACTTTCCTGCGTTTCGGCCTGGTTGAAAGTGACGTCACTCGCTCACAATGGCCGCACCCTTCCACCGTGCAATTGGAAGTGACCGTAGGCAGAGCATTGTGTACGGAATTGCACACGCATAATGCAGGTAGCACCGCTTTCGAACTCAGCGAAGCCCTGCATACCTATATCCAGATCAGCGACGTCACGAAAACAACCATCCGCGGCCTGGATAATTGCGACTATCTGGATAAGCTGCAGGACTTCGCGCGCTTCACCCAGAAGGACGGCATCGTCATCGAAAACGAAGTGGATCGCGTGTATATCAATACCGCAGCGGATTGCTTGATCGAGGACAAAGGCCTGAAACGTGCCATTCGCATCGCCAAACAGGGCAGCATGTCCACCGTGGTGTGGAACCCGTGGACGGAAAAAGCCGACAAGATGGGGGATTTTGGTGAAGAAGGCTTTCGCAGCATGGTATGTGTGGAAAGCGGCAACGCCATGGAAAACGCCATCATGCTCTCACCGGGCGAGACTCACAAACTGGTGGCAGTATACAGCGTAGAGAAGCTGTGAATTCCGGGGGCGTCGGTGCTCCAGAAAACAGAAGAGCCGCTGCGAAGCGGCTCTTCTGTTTATTGCTTTAGCGACCCGCGACTCAGTTCGCGCGCTTCTTGAACTCGTTGGTGCGGGTATCGATTTCGATCCTATCGCCGATCTCGATGAACGCCGCCACGGGCAACTCGAATCCAGAGCCTTTCAACTTGGCAGGCTTCATCACCTTACCGGATGTATCGCCACGCACGGCGGGTTCAGTGTATTCGACCTCGCGCACGATAGTCGTTGGTAACTCGACCGAGATGGCCTTGCCTTCGTAGAACACCACTTCGCAGATATCTTCCATTCCGTCGGTCAGAAAGTTCACTACGTCGCCGACATTTTCCTTCTCGACTTCATACTGGTTGTATTCGCTGTCCATGAATACATACATCGGGTCGGCAAAATAAGTGTATGTACATTCCTTCCTGTCGAGAATGATCTGGTCAAACTTGTCGTCCGCTGCGTATACCGTTTCCTTGGCGGATTCGGTCAGCAGATTCTTCATTTTCATCTTGACCACGGAACCGTTACGGCCGGAACGGCTGTACTCGGCCTTCAGGATCACCATCGGCTCGCCGCCAACATGGATCACGTTACCAACGCGGAGTTCTTGTGCTGTTTTCATAATTTACTGCCTTCAAAATTCAAGGCGCGGATTCTACCCGAAAAATCCATGAATTTGCGCAATGATCGCGCAAGACGCACCCCCGCAAGAACAATATTTTTTATCAATCAAAAAGTTAACGGATGCACGCAAAATCATGAATTTTTCAGGCTGGCATGCTGACGGTAAAAATCCAGTAAATTCACAGCCAGATTATTGTGTGCCAAACGACTGGCCCATTCCACGCCGTGCCTGCCCAGCACCCCGCGCAGTGCCGCAAAGTGAGTCCATGCTCCGGCAACATCCTGCCCGCCGTTCCAGGCAATCCACAAATCCTGCACCACCTGCACCGCCTCGGCTGGCAAACGTGCCGAATATATTCGCAGTAAAGCCTCCAGTTTTGCCAGATGGGCCCCGTCATGCTGCGGATAGATCTGCCAGATGAATGGCTTGGCTGCCCATTGCGCACGCACGCAGGAATCCTCGCCGCGCACGAAATTAACGTCGCAAGCCCACAACAACTCGTCATAATGTTCCTGCTCAACAAAAGGCAGCACATGCACTCGCAGATTACCGCGCTGCCAGACAGTGCCTTGCATATTCCCGTTCGTCCGTAATCCTTCGAAGGATTGTCCGAAATAGGCTGCCACTTGCGGCAAAGATCGCCCTTCTGGCACCAAGCAAGTAACCAATTGCCTGCCCTGCTCCCATCTGTGTAACAAAGCTTCCATCGCCTCGTTCTCATACCCAAACAGGGACACGCGCAATTCATCCTGCACGCGTTCCGGCACACCCAGATTGCGCCAGTAGTGTTCTTGGGCACCGATGTTGGACTGGAAATCATCACGCTGTGCCAGCAAGTCGCGTTCCAGCAATAAACCGCCCGTCTTATCGGTGAAGCCGGGAAAGAAGAAATATTTGGTCAATGGCAGGTTCGGATGCGGTGATGGCAGTTTATGGCACCCCTCCACCCAGTCTTCGGCGGAGAGATATTCGAGATTCAGCCACACATGCTTTGATGGTTGTGCCGCCATTGCCTCGATATATGACTGTGGTAACTTACAGGCAAAAGCTTCAATCACAAAGTCAGCAACACCCTCTCCCGGCCTGTCGGCCACCCTCTCCCGCTTGCCGGAGAGAGGGTTTGCAGGCGCGAAAAAGATATTGTCGTCCCACCGCCTCACTTCCACCCCGCGGCACCTCTGCTCATCCAACGTCACATCCACTTCCGGACACAACTTGCCCAGACTGGGCAGATCACCCACCCACAGCCGCACCGCCAACCCATGTTCATTCGATAACTGCCGCGCCAGGCGCCAGCACACGCCGATGTCGCCATAGTTGTCGACTACGTTGCAGAAGATGTCACAGCGAATCGGCATTGCATTATTACTTTGCAAGTAATACCCCGGAAAAAACATGGACAACGCTGGAAAGGAGTCCCATTAAAATCACCTCATACCACATCAAGTGGTCATTGATACGTCTGACCCTGGTATCGCAACCAGCCATCTGCGTGAGAACCGCGCGGATCACGATGCGTCCAGTGAATGACACCACCTTTTTCATTCCATTCGTATTGGCCATAAAACGCAACCGCACCCCCTTCCCTGAGGGAATCAATTCTGGGGGCGATATCGATATTATGTGCGATCAGCAATGTTTGACCTGAAGCCAGTCTGAGAATGAATCTTTGATGCCGGCTACCGTCATTGTCGTCCGGCAAAAGCCTGGCAACAATTCCCTGACCGGAGACCTGTATGTTGCTCTGGTGATTTGAAAACGCGTCCGCAATAACAGCATCAGACGCATTGCCGCTCTGTTCAGATATCCGGGTCGATTTGCTTCGTGAAGAAGCATTTTGCGCTGCCGTGTCAGGTACGGTCCGGTTAACGGTCTCATGTGGTGCAGACTTGAAGCATCCGGCAATCCCGAATGCCACAACCAGTCCAATGAGTACAAAATAACCCAAGCCCGGTTTTTTACCGGATCGCGCAGACTCATTTCGTTTCAATGGGGATACGACATCACTCCGCATGCAACGCCTCCACGGGATCGAGCCGCGCCGCCCGCAATGCGGGTGCAACTCCTGCTGCCAACCCGATGCTGACCGCCGTCAACTCGGCCAGCAAGGCAAACAGCCACGGCGTATGCACGGGCAGCGCCGGGAATAATATATGTAGCCCTTGTGCAATGCCCACGCCCAGCAACAATCCCATCAATCCACCCAGTGCGGAAAGCAACATGGCTTCGCTCAAAAATAGCGTCAGCACCTGTTTCTCTCTCGCACCAAGCGCCCGCAGCAGACCGATCTCTGCTGTGCGTTCGGTGACAGCCATGGTCATGATGGTGAGAATACCGACCGCACCGACCAGCAGCGAAATACCGCCCAGCGCGCCGACAGCGAAAGTGATGATGTTGAGCACCGAACTCAACACTTCCAGCGATTGCTCCTGCGAAATGATGGTGAAGTCTTCGCGCCCGTGCCGTTCGGTCATGCGTTTCTTGATGAGGTGAATCACGGTGTCCGCATCGACATCGGCGCGGTAGCTGACATTGACCTCCATCAACCCGGGCCGATTGAACAGTTCCATTGCGCGCGCAGCCGGGATGAACACGGCGTCGTCCAGATCCATACCAAGAATCTGCCCCTTGGGTTCCATCACGCCAACCACACGATAACGTTGCCCGCCGACGCGCAGATACTGGCCAAGCGGATTCATGCCGGGAAAAAGTTCCTGCCTTATTTTGGCGCCGATCACCGTCTGCGCACGCGCCTGTTCATTATCGACATCGTTCCAGAAACCGCCGGTTTGCACTTTCATCGTGAACGCCTTGCCGAAATCGCGCCCTTCACCCAGCACCATGGTGCGCCTGCTCCTGCCGTTGGCACGCACTTCGGCATTGCCGGCAATGCCGGGAATCACATATTCCACGAAAGGCAAGCGGCGCAAGGAATCGGCATCTTCCAGGGTAACCGGTCTGACTGAACCGAAAATACCCGGATTGCCGCCATGCGTCTGCGTCTTGCCAGGCTGGACCTTGATGATGTTGGTGCCGAACTGGCTGAACTCGGCCAGCACGAAGCGATGCACCCCCTCGCCGATGCAAGTGAGCAGGATCACGGCAGCAATGCCGATGGCAATGCCCAGCCCGGTGAGGAAACTGCGCATCCGGTAGGTGAGGAAGCTGGAACTGGTAAGTGTGATCAGGTCGCGCAGGAACATGATTTATTTCCCCGCCAATGCCGCCACCGGATCGAGCCGAGCCGCCCGCCGCGCTGGCCACACGCTGAACAGAATACCGGTGCCGAGTGCCGTGCCACAGGCAGCAAGCACTGCCCACCACGGCGGCGATACCGGCAGACTGGGATATACCTGTCCGATGATCATGCTCCCGGCATAACCCAGCACCAGTCCGGCCAGGCTGCCAATACCTGAAAGCAGTGCCGCTTCTGCAAAAAACAGTCCTCGTATCTGCCTGCCCGGCGCACCCAGCGCCTTGAGCAGGCCGATCTCCTTGACGCGCTGCGCCACGGCGATCAGCATCACATTCATGATCAGCACCCCGGCGACGGCCAGACTGATGGCTGCAATACCGCCCACGGCCATGGTCAACGCAGTGAGGATACGGTCAAAAGTCTGCAGAACCGCATCCTGCGTGATCACGGTCACGTCGCGCTCTCCGTTGTGGCGCTCGGTCATGATCGCCTCGGCATCGCGCACGGTCTGCTCGATGTAATCGCGGCCCCTGGCTTCGATGAGGATGCGGAACAGGCCGGAGGTGTTGAACAACTGGTGAGAGGAAGCCACCGGAATGATGACCAGTTCGTCGGTACGCATGCCCATGGATTCGCCCTGTGAAGACAACACGCCGATCACGCGGAAACGCCGGTCGCCCAGCCGTACCCACTGCCCCACCGCCTGTTCGTTTCCGAACAGTTCCTGTTTCATCTGGTTGCCCAGCACACATACCGATGCGCTTTCGCGAATATCGCCCGCAGGCAGAAAGCGGCCGATGCCGATATTCATATGTCGCACTTCCAGCAGACTGGCGGTAGACCCCAGCACCACCACTTCACGATTGAGTGCACCACGTGACAACGTGGCCGACCCGATGGTCAGCGGCGCAAAGCGCCTGATGGCACGGCTGCGCTTCAAGGCCTCTGCATCCTCCAGCGTGATCTCGCGTGGCGTCTGCCCGGACATCAAGCCGGGGCCCACCCCCGCCGTCTCGGTGCGACCCGGCAATACGATCACGAGATTGGTGCCGAGTGATGCGAACTGGGCAACCACATAGCGACGTGCACCCTCACCCAGTGCCGTCAGCACCACCACAGCCGCGACACCGATGGACATCGCCAGCATCATCAGCAACGTACGCGTCAAACTGCCGCGCAGACTGCCGGAAGCGAACTGGATTGTGTCGTAGAGTTTCATATCAAACCAAAAAACCAACAGTCCACGAAAAGCACGAAACGATGTGATTGCAAGTCGTGGCCATGTCGCCGCAAATTTTGCCCACAAGATGTCTCGATTTGAATTTGTTCGTGCATTTCGTGTATTTCGTGGATGAATGCATTTTTCATTACATGCCGCGGCATGGTAGGGATTGTCAGGGGCGCGGGCAAGCGAAATGGTAGAATCCGCGCCTGATATATTTCGGCG